>JAFZZW010000080.1 GCA_017615615.1 Bacteroidales bacterium | reverse complement strand
CATTTTTTATTGTTCGTCACCGAACTACCATCCCCCGCCGCTAAAGCGGCACTCACAAGGGCTACGCCCTGCTACTTATAACGAGGGAGACCCCTCGAGCTCCCCAATAGGCGTTCCCCCCGAGACCCCCTGCCTGCATGAATTGTAGGATTTGGAACAAAACTTAGTGTTTTTGTTCCAAATCGGCAGAAATGAATGACAAATGGAACATAAGCAGCTTGTTTTGTTCCAAAACGATGCGTTTGCAAGGCGTTTGGAACACCAAAGAGCCCTGGCGTTCCAAATCAGTATCGTTCGGGGAATAACGAGGCGACGATTCGAGGATCGAGCTTCAGCATCCTGATGATTTGTTTGTTACCGGCATTGTAGTCGTAATGGAGGATGTTGGCAAGTTCTTGTTTCGCCTGTGCCGGAAGGAGAGCGACAGACATCTGACCATATTTTTTCTTGGAAAGCCCTGTCAAAACAGAGAACAGTTCATCGTCAGCATAGAAAATCTTCTCGCCTATCTCTTCCGCAATCGCTTTCTGCGACTCTATGTTGCGGGACAGTTCCCTGAAGTAATGTGAGGCGCAGCGGAACAGGCGCTCTCCAAATGCAATGGCACAAAAAGACAACGGACTGGCATATCCGTCAATTGTGATTATGTCGGTTATTCCATCCGCATCGTGCGTCCTGGCATAGAGCCTTTTCTCCCGCACGGACAGAGTGGAGCGGGATTCACGGAAGCGCTCTTTAACGGAAGGGTTGAAGAAGCAGGAATTCGCTCCCCAGCGATACGACATCGGAGTCTCGTCCGGCGAGACCACATACCCGTTGCGGTTGTTGTAAATGATGACGTTGCGAAGATCCTGCAGGGATGTAATTTGCCGCACAGATGGCCTGAACCTTGCCCGATCAAGTAACAATCCCCTGGTTCTCAGATATTTGAAAAGAGACTTGATAAACCGGGCCATCATGCCCTCAATTGCCTCCCGAGGACCTGCAACCGTAAGATGCAGATGATTGGTCATCAACTGGAACGTAATGATTGTAACATCCGGAAACATTTTTGCACAGAGGGCGAGGATGTTCATTCCAGCCATAAAGGCCAGTTCGTCAGGGAAAACAATCGGATGATCTTCCGGAGTCCACAAATGCCAGTATGGACCGGCTTGTTCAAAAGAACAGAGGCACTGCCTCTCAAGTTCGTTAAAGCTTTTCATAATTCAAGATCCGGGATTGGCCCGGCTTCGGCAAATATACCTCTTTCATCAGGGAAAAACAACTAATCGGGAAACAAATAGGACAAATGGAACAAAACACCGCGTTTTTGTTCCAAATCGACTCAAAACAACGCAAAATGGAACAAAAACAATGAGTTTTGTTCCATTACTGCAAAAAGCTGTGTGTCGATTCCCTGAAAATACGGGAAAGCCGGCCTATTCCCCTGCTTCCTTGAGCCTCTCGGCGTTTTCGGCTATCTGAAGCTGGTCGATGCACTCCTGGATGTCGCCGTCCATGAAGACGGGGAGGTTGTACATGCTCCAGTTGATGCGGTGGTCGGTGACGCGGCCCTGGGGATAGTTGTAGGTGCGGATCTTGGCGGAGCGGTCGCCGGTGGAGACCATGGTCTTGCGCTTGGCGGCGATGCCGTCCAGATACTTCTGGTGCTCGAGATTATACAGACGGGTCCTGAGTTCCTCGAATGCGCGGTCTTTATTCTTCAACTGAGACCTTTCCTCCTGGCACTGGACCACCAGGCCGGAAGGGATATGGGTGAGGCGGACGGCGGAATAGGTGGTGTTGACTCCCTGGCCGCCGGGGCCGGACGAGCAGAACAGGTCGAGCCGGATATCGTCCCAGCTCAGGTCGACGTCGAACTCCCCTGCCTCGGGAAAAACTGCCACGGAGGCAGCTGAGGTCTGGATACGGCCCTGGGTCTCGGTCTGCGGCACACGCTGTACGCGGTGCACTCCGGACTCGTACTTCATCACGCCATAAACCCCTTCTCCGCTGAGCTTGAACACAATCTGCTTGAAGCCGCCGGAAGTGCCGGGTGCCTGGTCTGTGACCTCGAGCTTCCATCCGCGGCGCTCGGCGAAGTGCTGATACATACGGAAGAGGTCTCCCGCGAAAATTGCCGCCTCGTCGCCGCCTGTGCCGCCGCGGATTTCCACCATGGCGTTCTTGCCGTCGTCGGGGTCGGCGGGGATAAGCATCAGCTTGATATTCTGCTCCATCACGGGAACCTGGGGCTCCAGCTCGGCAATCTCCTCGCGGGCCATTTCGCGCAGCTCCTCGTCTTTCTCGTTGAGCATTATGTCCTTGGCCGACTGGAGGTTGTCCAGCAGCTTGCCATATTCCTGACCGGCTTTGATGATGGGCTCCAGCTCCTTGTAATCCTTATTGAGCTGGACATATTTCTTCATGTCGGACATGACTGCCGGGTCGGACAGCTGGTCCTGTATGGACTGGAACTTTCCGCGGAGGGAAAGGACTTTCTCAAGAAGGGAATTATCTGCCATAAATCAAATCTCCTTAATGTAGCAACGGCGACGCATGTACGGGTCGTGCTCGTAGCTGTTCCAAATGTTGACGGCGCTGTTGGACTCTATCTGGGGGTTGGAAATCGCCCAGCGGTTGCCCACCCGCGCGGCCTTTTCCGCCATCTCCTCGTAATACACGGCGGACACGCCCTTGTTCTGCCACTCGGGAACGGCGCCGTTGACCATGAGGTCCGTGGTTTCGTAGTTGCGGAGGGCGCGGAGCAGGTAGATCCAGCCGAAGGGGAAAAGCCGCCCGCGGGCTTTCTGAAGGGCCTTGGAAATGCTCGGGAAGGATATTCCGAAGGCTACGAGCTCGCCGTGTTCATCCAGCAGGATGCTGGAAACCTTGTCTGAAATGTAGGGCATTACGCTCTTTGCCTCCTCTTCTATCTCCTTTTCTGTCAAGGGGATGAAGTTATATACCGACTGGCTGAAGCTCTCGTTGTACATTTTGAAGAACTTACGCACCTGCTCGGGGTCTTTCTTCAGCTCATCCAGACTGCCGAGGTGAAGGTTGTAGCGGTCCATCACAAGCTTGGCCACGCGGCGGGCTTTGTCGGGGACGCCGTGGTTGGCCACCATCTTGTACTGCACCCAGTCACATTCTTTCCGGAAGCCCAGCTCCGTCATGAAGTCGTTGTAGTACGGGAAGTTGTACAGGCAGTTGAACGGAGGGATGTTCTCATAGCCCTCTACCAGCATGCCCTGCTTGCCCATCGTATTGTAATACAGGGGGCCGTGAATCTCGGTCATTCCCTGCTCGCGGGCCCAGTCCTCCGCAGTGCGGATGAGAAGGCTGGCGACGTCCAGGTCCTTGATGCAGTCGAACCAGCCGAAGCGGACGCGTTTTTTGCCGTAGAGCTCGTTGTAACGGGGATTGATGACGGCGCAGATACGTCCCACGACCTCCTTTCCCTCCAGCGCGAGCCACATGCGCTTCTTGCAATACGACAGCGGCGCGGCCTTGGTAAGGGAGCGGATCTGGTCCGAATGGAGGGCCGGGACATACTGCGCGCAGCCCTTGTAGAGCCGGTCCGGGAAACGGACGAAACGCAGAAGGTCGCGGCGGGTTGTAACTTCAAGTACCTTGTACATAGTCTGCAAAGTTACGAATTATCTTTGTTATTGACAATATGGAGGATAGCGGCCTGAGCGCACACGCACCCGAAAACCGCCGGCAGGTACGAGACCGTGCCGTTCTGCGCCTTCTTGTTGCGGCTCTGCTCTATTACCATGGAATCATGGTCCGGGCGCTCGGTGGAATACACTGCGAGGAAGCCTTCGCGTATGCCCAGGGGATGCAGGCGTTTGCGCACCATTCGCGCCAGCGGACACTGGATGGTGCGGGAAATATCGTCCACACGCACACGGGTGGCATCCCGCTTGGAGCCGCTGCCCATCGAACTTACGAGCGGCACGCCTGCGCCCAGGCACCAGCGGATGAGGGCAATCTTGGGACTGAGGGTGTCGATACAGTCTATGACGTAATCCAACCGCAGCCCTTCAAACAACGACGAAACGTTTTCTTCGGACACGAACTCGTTGATGCTGAGTACCTCGAGCGAAGGATTGATATCCAGCAGCCGCTCGGAAACGACCTCCGTCTTGAGACGCCCGAGCGTCGAGTGGAGGGCCGGAAGCTGACGGTTGAGATTGCTGACCGAGACGGTATCGGTATCCACGAGCACCAGCCGGCCGACGCCCGCCCGGACAAGCATCTCCGCCGCCATGGCACCGACGCCGCCAAGGCCCACTACGGCAACCCGGGAGGCCGCAAGCCGCTTGACGGCATCGGCCCCGAACATAAGTTCAGTCCTTTCCTGCCAGTCTGCTTTCACCGCATCCACTTATCGAGCCAATCAAAGAAAGTCCGATGCCAGAACAGGGCGTTCTGGGGCTGGAGGATCCAGTGGTTCTCCTCGGGGAAGATGACGAGCTTGCTGGGGACTCCCATCATCTGGGCGGCGTTGAAAGCGGCCATGCCCTGCTCGTAAGGGATACGGAAATCCATGCCTCCGTGGATGCAGAGGATGGGCGTATGCCACTTGGTTACCATCGACTTGGGCGAATTGGCATAATGCCTGCGGGCCTTGGGCGTAACTGCGTACGGAGCGCCCGCCTGCTGCATGCCGCCAAAGGTGACGCCGTCTCCGGCGGGCCCCTGCTGACCTTCGCTGTAGGCGTATTCGGTAAGGCCTCCGTTGTCCCAGTTGGCGAACCACATCTCCTCGGTGGTGTACCAGAGGTTCTCCTCGTCGAAGATGCCGGCGTGCGCTATGAAGCAGTCGAATAGGTCTCCGTGCAGACCCTCAAGCATGTATGCGGAATAACCGCCGTAGGAAGCGCCCACGCAGGCAAGCTTGCCGACGTACGGCTGACCCTTTATGTAGCGGCCGGCGGACAGGTAGTCCTGCATGTTGAGACCGCAGTAGTCGCCGCTGATCTGCTCCTTCCATTCCTGTCCGAAGGCGGTGGTGCCGCGGCGGTTGGGCATGATGACGACATAGCCCTGCTGGGCCATCAGACGATAGCACCAGCGGTAACTCCAGTCCTGGGAATTGGTGCTCTGGGGGCCTCCGAGGACGATTTCGATGGCCGGATAAACCTTGGAAGGGTCGAATTCGGGGGGATACATCACCCAGCACTGCATCTGCTTGCCGTCCACCGTAGGGACGAGGATGCTCTCCGTGCGGACGTCGTCAAGCTTGTCGAAGATGAAGCGGTTGACCTCCGTAAGGTTGCCGAATGCCTCTTTGGCGGGCTCGACGGCCACGAGCTCCAGCGGGAAGAGGAGGGAGTAGAAACTCGTCAGCAGGCGGTCGCCGTCCCATCCGAAGGGGGTGAAGAAGTCGTACGGCCAGTCGGCGGGCGTGAGGCGGGTGAGGTTGTCCTGGAGGTCCACCTTGAAGATGGCCTGGACGCCGTCGATGAGGGCGTTGAACCAGATCTCGCCGTCGTGCCAGACGAGGCCGGAGGCATCCCTGTCAAGGGACGCGGCAAGCTGGCGGGCTGGGCCGAACCCGGCGCCGTCAACGTCGCAGACCAGGATCCTCTGGGCGTCGGCCTCATAGCCGTCGCGAGGCATGGAGATCCAGGCAAGGTGGGCGCCGTCTTCGCTCCATACGGGGTCGGTGTCGTATCCGCCGTCGGTCTTGACGGGGATGGTGGCGCCAGTCTGGACATCATAAACGTATATGCCTGTATTGGTGCTGAATGCATACTGCTTGCCGGAGAGCTTGCGGCAGGAATAAGCAATGTAGCGGCCGTCCGGGGACCAGTCGAGCTGCTCCGCGCCTCCGAAGGGCTCAGAGGGGAGCTCCCAGGGCTCGTCGCCGAGTATGTCGGTGGAATTCTCCGGTGTGATCATGGACTCCAGCGACGCCACGTAGCTGCGGGGTATTTCGGTCACCCAGTGGTCCCAATGGCGGTACATGAGGTCCTCGGTGGCATAGGCCTGCGCCTTGTCCAGGGCGGGGTCGGTGTCGGAGGGCTGCATCAGTTTGGGGTTCTTTATCGAACTGATATACAACAGCTTGCTCTGGTCGGGCGACAGCTTGAACTCGGAGATTACGAGGCTGGAGTCGCTCAGCTGCACTTTCTTGCCGAGTTTGGAGCCGGCGAGAGGCGCCTTCCACAGCACGCCGGACTGAAGGAAGAAGATGCTTTTGCCGTCCGCGCTCCAACGGGCGTTGGAAACGCTTTTGGCATATCTGGTAAGCTGACGGTTATCAGTGCCGTCGGCATTGCAGATCCAGAGGTTGCGGCAACTGCGGTTGGCGCTCACGTCGTTCCATGATACGCCGTACAGGATAAGGGTGCCGTCGGGACTGAGCTGGGGGTCGGACAGGCGCCCCAGGGCAAGGAGGGTTTCCGGCGTCATGCGGCCGTTGTCGATCTTGGGGTCGCCGGGGCCGATGTAGCCCGAGCCTTCGTCGGTTTTGGTACAACTCATAATGAGGAGTGCGGCGCAAAAGCCGCCGATGATGTATTTATTCATATTGATTCGGATTATCTGCTGCCGCCGCCATGTCCTCCGCCGCTGAAGCCGCCGCCTCCGCCGAAGGAGGAACTGCCGCCCCATCCGCCGGACGAACGGCCGCCGCCTCCGCCGGATGAGCCCGCGGAATAGAAGTTACAGGCCGAGCGGGTGTAATTGCTGAAGGACCTGGAGAATAGCACTATGTTGTTGAGATTGGAAGTCTGGATACGGACGTCGCCGATCTTGATGTCTGGGGCGAGGCGTTTCATGTCGGAGGCAACCTTGTCCGCCATTCCGAACAGGGCGGCCACTATGAGATAGTCTCCCCAGAGGCTGACCTCGGGAACCTGACGCTCGTTGATGAGGGTGAATTCCTGAAGGAACTGACGGAACTGGAGAGCCTGCATGGCCCTTGCCTGGCCGGCGGGAGTAAGCTCTACGGTCTCGTAATAGGTTGAACTCGAGGATATCGCACGGTCGGACATGGCCTTCAGGATTTCGTCCTTCATGTCTTTTGCCCAATCGTAAACCTCGGAACGATGGACCAGCGACCACCTCTTGAATTCCTTCTCCTGGAGGATCTTGTCGTCGCCGGAGGCCTTCTGGAGCAACTTGTAGAAGTCCTGCTCTGCTTTGCTCATCCATTCGCGGGGCGCATCGGGGACGAATACGAATTCGTTCTTGCCCATGGTATCGAGCCGCATCCTGATATTGCCCTTGCCTATCATGCGGAGGAGAATGGCCGTGACTATGGTAAACTTGCCGTCGTCGTAGCCCTTCATGTGGGAAGCGACATAATAAGTCTGCAAGTGGTTGCCGTTGAACGGTATGTCGCGGCTCCAGCCGGGGAATTTGGGAAGACGCCGGCGGCCGAATATCTTCTTGATGCGGCTGCGGTCGTCTTTCTTGACGATGCCCATGATGCGTAGCATCGGCTTGATGAACGCCCACCACGAAACCAGCATGGTGGCTATCATGGCGATGGCATCGGCAACGGGATCCACTTCTTCGTCCTGATTCTGCTCATCGGGATAAACTGCGCCCTCGAGCGCGCGGTCGAGCACCTCCTGGAACTCGCGTTCCTGGACGCTCGCGGAGCTGAAAATGCCCTTGTCGAAACGGACGAGGAGTATCATGGAAGCATTCCAGCTTAGGCCGTCGGCGGCATCTGCCACTACCAGGCCGTCCTGCCAGACTACGTCGCCGTTGTATCCGAAGCCCCAGATGCGGGAGTTGCCGTCTCCCAGAGGGACGGGAGCTTCCAGCGTGACGCGGGCATGCGACGGGGATGTGGAAAGCTCGTCGGAGATGAACTGGATATGGAGCATGTCATAGTCGGCCAGGGACTTGACGGCATTGGTCATGACGTAACTGACCGTCCATGTATGGTGGCCGTATGTGCCTATTCCCCAGCAGATTTCCACCCCTTTTGAGGTATAATGCAGGCCGCATTTACGGGCTTTCTGAGTGATGGTCCTGTCTACGTCCCAGGAGCCTTCGTTGAGGAAGCTTTCGCCGTCCTCGTCGGTTACGGCAAGGTCGGTAATACTTATGTCTCCGAGGTTCTCGCGCACAAGGTACCATTCTGTGCCCTTGGATGCGACGACGTCCCAGCGCTCCTGCACAAGGGCGGAGCCGTCCTCGCGGAGCGTGACGCGGATATCGATGTCTTTTATAGACTCAGCGCGCGCTATAATCGGAAAAGTCCCGACCAGGGCCAGGACTATGACAAGTAATTTCTTCACCGGGGATTAAATCTTAAGCGAAGGCATGTCGGACTTCGCGGCGTTCTCCTTGAGATACTGCTTCTCGGTGAAGTGGAGCAGGCCGGCCACTATGCTGTCGGGGATCTGGCGGATCATGCGGTTGTAGCGGGTGACGGAGTCGTTGTAAACCATACGGCTCATACGGACCTGGTTCTCATAGGTATTGACGGAGTCCATGGTTTTGATGTACATGGAGTCGGCCTTGAGGTTGGGGTACTGCTCCGCGACGACGGAGATGCGGCTGAAGACCTTGGAAATGAGGTCTTCCTGGGCCTGAGCCTGGTCGGCTGTACTGTTGGAGTCTATTCCCTGACGGGCGGCGATAACGCCCTTGAGAGTCTCATACTCATGCTCGTTATATGACCTGAGGAGTTCCACAAGGCCGGTGAGGGCATCCCAGCGGCTGGACTGCTGGACGCCGATCTGGCTCATGGCGTTCTTGACAAGCTCTTCTGCGTTGACGAATTTGCGCTGTGCGGAGATTACCCACAGGACAAGCAGCACGACGACTGCGATTACGATGATGGTGATAAGCATATCAGTTTAAAATTTTTGCAATATAGTCATTTTTGGCGACAAGAGCAATACCTAGGCCACGGGCGGCCACGTTCCAAAAAGAGACTGGACGCTTTTGCGCATTCCTATGAGATGTTGCTGTAGTCGTGTATGTCGTACTTCCCTTTGCGGAGTTCGGAGGCAAGGAGGGCGTTCTGCGGAGAACTAAGGGTGGGGTCGGCGTCCAGGACGTACTGGGCGAAGGCGCGGGCCTGCTCCAGCAGGATGCCGTCGCGTGCCAGGGACGCTATGTTGAGGTTGATGGGAAGGCCGCTCTGCTGGGTACCCTCCAGGTCGCCGGGGCCGCGCATCTTCATGTCCTGCTCGGCAATCTCGAAGCCGTCTTCCGTGGAGCACATCAGCTCGAGGCGCCTCTGGGCCTCCTGGCCGGTCTTGGGGTCCTTGACCAGGATGCAGTAGGACTTCTCCGCTCCCCTGCCGACGCGTCCGCGCAGCTGGTGCAGCTGGCTGAGGCCGAAGCGCTGGGCGCTGCGGATCACCATGACGCTGGCGTTGGGGACGTCCACGCCTACTTCTATTACAGTGGTGGAAACCAGGATGTTGGCCCGTCCCGCGACGAAGGCGTCCATGTTGAAGGACTTCTCTTCATTGGACTGTTTGCCATGGACGATTGCCACCTTGTATCCCTCCGACAGGGGGAACGCCTGAAGGATTTCTTCGTAGCCGGCCTCCACATTGGACACGTCTTCCAGCTTCTCGTTGATGAAGATCATCGGATAAACGACGAACACCTGACGGCCGCGGGCTATCTCCTCCTTCATGAAGCGGTACATGGCGCGCAGGCGGTTCTGGCCTATCAGCATGGTCTGTACGGGTTTGCGTCCGGGGGGCATTTCGTCTATCACGGAGACGTCGAGGTCGCCGTACAGGGTCATGGCAAGGGTGCGCGGAATAGGCGTGGCCGTCATCACGAGGATGTGAGGAGGTATTCCGGGGCCTTTGGACCAGAGGGCGGCACGCTGGCTCACGCCGAAACGGTGCTGCTCGTCGATCACGGCGAGGCCAAGCGCCTTGTACCGGACCGGATCCTCGATAAGGGCGTGCGTACCTACGATTATGCCGATGCTGCCGTCCGCAAGGCCCTCCAGCAGCGGGCGGCGCTCCTTCTGGGTGGTGCTGCCGGTAAGCAGGGCGCACTTGACACCGGTGGGCGCAAGATACTTCTGGATGTTGGCATAATGCTGACGTGCAAGCACTTCCGTAGGTGCCATGATGCATGCCTGATAGCCGTTGCCGATGGCGATGAGGCAGCTCAGCACGGCGACCATAGTCTTGCCGGAGCCGACGTCTCCCTGCAGGAGGCGGTTCATCTGGTGCCCGCAGGACAGGTCGGAGCGGATTTCCTTGATGACGCGCTGCTGAGCTCCCGTAAGCGCGTACGGCAGAGCATTATAGCAGGCGTGGAAAGCCGGCCCGACTATGTTCATCTTTATGCCCTTCTCCGCACGGCTGCGGACGTACCGCTGCTTGAGGAGGCTGAGCTGGAGGAAGAATAGCTCTTCGAACTTAAGACGGTCAGTGGCGAGCTGGAGGGCGCGGGTATCCGACGGGAAATGGATGTTATAGATGGCGTACGGAAGGGGGCAGAGGCCGCGTTGCTTGAGAATGTATTCCGGAAGAGTCTCATGTATCTCCGGCATGCACAGCGCCAGGGCGGCATGCTGGAGCTTGGCCATGACCTTGGTGGTGATGCCTCCGGCCTTGAGTTTCTCGGTGCTGGGGTAGACGCCGGACAGGCGCCCCGTCGCAGCCGGGTCTTCCTGAGGGGGATCGACCTCCGGGTGCACCATGTTGATGCGGCCCCCGTACGCCTGGGGCTTGCCGTAGAAAACGAACACGCGCCCGGGCTCCAGGCGGTCGAAGTTCCATTTGATCCCTTTGAAGAAGACCATCTCCATACGGCCGGTGGCGTCTTCAACGATAACGCTCAGGTGCTTGATGTTGATGAGGTTGCGCACAACGACCTTGCCCTGGACCTGCACGTACGCAAGGTCCGGAGTGACCTCCGCGATGGGAGTGATGCGCGTGCGGTCCACATACCGGAAGGGATAAAAGTGGATAAGCTGGTCCAGTGTACTGATTTCCAGCTCCTTCTTGAGAAGCAGCGCACGCTTGGGCCCCACCCCGGGCAGATACTGAATGTCCGTCGTCAATTCTCCCATACTTTGCAAAAATACAATATTTTTAGCGGAAAAATCGGCAGCTATTGCAAGATTTATCAAAAAAGTTTTTACCTTTGTAGTCCCAATTGGAAAGATGCTCGAGTGGCTGAAGAGGCACGTCTGGAAAGCGTGTGGCCGCCTAAAGCGGCTCCAGGGTTCGAATCCCTGTCTTTCCGCGCTATGCAATAGTAAATCAGGCGCCGCACGAATGTGCGGCGTTTGTTATATGGGGCGCCGACGTCGTGAGCTCGCTCACGTAAGGAGGCGTCCCTATATAACAAACGATGGTGGCTCCGCCACCCGCCTGATTTACTATTGCTCCCGGAAATCCAGGGAAAAGGCTCGCAAGCGTCAGCGCAGCGAGGCTAATCCCTCCCCTCATCATTCAAAATGCCCCCACTTTTTAACGGCCTCGAAGCCCTCTCTCAGATTCGTGAAATGACTCTGGCACCCCATTTTATCACGTCACAGGACATTTTTCGCCGATAACAGCCAAATACCGCCTGTGACGTGATTCAGACGCCTTGCAGAATCACGTCACAGAGCAAAAATGAAAAAAGACAGGAATGCTTAAGAAGGGACCTATCGAATCTCTTTGCCGAAGGGGAATACGGACGCGATGGCCATTCTGAAATGCCTCAGGCCCCAGGGGATGCCCACTATTGTGATGCAGAAGAGAAGGCCGCAGGCGAGGTGAATGGCCGCTATCTCCCACCAGCCGAGCAGGATCCAGATGAGGTTCATCACGGTTGACAGGCATCCTGGCTCATTGGGACCGTTCACCAGTTCATGGCCGAAAGGCCACAAGGCGTAAGTGCCCAGTTTGAAGAGCTGCACACCGAAAGGAATGCCGATGACGGTGATGCACATCAGAAGGCCCACGATGTAGTATATCAAGGCGATGACGATTCCGCCCAGCAAAAGCCAGATGATGTTTCCGATGGCGTTCATCGCTCAGTTCCTGATTTCTACGCCGCCGAAGCCGACCTTGCCCGTGATGACAAGAACGGGGCCGCCGTTATCGACCTTGGAGCGGCGGTTGTCTGACACTCCGCCGAAGCCGCTGTTTACGGCAACCCTGACGGGAAGGCCTTCCGGGACGATTATCGTCACGCCGCTGAAGCCGACGTTGAGGTCTATGAACGCCTGGTCTGCAATCTCGGCGCCGTTGAGGTCCAGCGTGAGCCCGCAGAACGATGACTGGACTTCTGCGCCCTCAAACTTTTCCCCGGCGAAGGACATGTTCCTTTTACCGAAAGAAGACTCGATGCGACGGATGTCCTTTCCGTCCTTCAGGACGGTTTTGACTTCACACACGCCATGATTGCCGCAGGACTTGAAGAAAAGAACCTGCACGCCGAATCCAATAACCAGAAGCGCCAGCCCCAGCTGCCACATCATATTCCAGGTAATGACATCACGGGCGGCAAGGAACAGCAGCACTCCGACGCCTATACCGATGCACGGGCCGACTTTATCCTTATCATTTATCAGCCCGAACAGGCAAGGGATTATGATGAACAGCGCCCACCAGCCCTTGGTGGAAAACTCGAAATGAAGTACACCCAGGATACCCAGTACCCAAAGGACACCGGCGGCAATCAGAGCCAGGCCAAAGAAGATTTTGAGAGATTGCTTCATCGTCTTATTGTTTTGGAACGACAAAGATAATGATTTTCTTGTTTCCCGGATAATCAGATGTCATCCAGATAGCCGTCTGTTTCGGCGTCTTGGACATCATCCCAATAATAATGGTCCGTCAGTTCCGCATCAGGGTAGTTGTAATGGAAACCCTGGATGTCTTCGCTGGCACGGCGGCATTCGTCATTGATGTCAAACTCACCGTGCTTGCCATAATAGTCCCTCGTAGGGTCGAAATCTTCCAGCATAATTATTCGTCCTCCCCGACAAAGGTCAAACCAAGATCGTTGATAAGAGCGAGAACCTCTTCTGCTTTCTCGAAATGTGAAGTAATAAACAAATCCATGATAACCTGTTCTTTTGAATTACGATGCAAAGATACAGGCCCAAAGTGTCAACTTATGACACCGCAACAAAAAAATCAATTATTTTTTGAATTTTTCCCGGATTTGTGCGCCCTTGTCCACAAGCCAGGCCTTAAGCAAAGTCCCCTCCTCCACTGCAATCTCCTCCGAAAGCCCAATAACGAACCGTCCGACGCCCTCCAGCGAATTAACATCGCCTTCCCAGTACCAGGCATTCTTATCCCCGGACACTTCGGCACCGGTTATCGGGAATTCCTCAGTCAGCAGATCCTTAGCCCGGAGAGTCATCTTGAGCTTTACGTGTTCCACGGGGCTGCCGCTCATACGGAAAGAGTCGATGATCTTATCCTCGTGACGATCCTCGTTTTTCCACCCTTCCAGCATCTTCACGGAACCGACGCGGGAGATTTTGAACACTTTGTTAAAACCTGCCGCAGTATCATACGCTATGACGTCCACAAATCCCCTTGTAAACTTGTACGGCTCCACCACATAGTCCTTGGTCTGCCCGGAATGCGCGGAAGCATAGTCTTTAAGCGCCACCTGACGCTTTGTCTTGACGGCATTAGCCAGCGACTCGATTATCTCCGACTTCCCCTTGTTCTCGATGTAATCGCTGATGGACGTCGAGTCATAAACCGCAGCGAGTTTCTGCTTCAGGCCGGCCTTCAACGCATTGGCAGCATCCAGATTCTCTATCAGATGACTCACCACTATGGCCTCCTCCTCGGAGAAATACACAAGCTGCGACAGGTCTGAATACTCTTTGTTGTACGTCATCATCCTGTACCGCCCGTCCCCGATATGCTGCACCACGAACCCGGCGCTCTTGAAAGTGTCGAAATAACGGAAAACCGTCCTCCTGGATATCTCCAGTTTGGATTCCAACTCCGAGACAGTATAGTAAACGTTACCGGAAAGAAGCTGCATCAGACGCAGCATGCGCTCCATTTTGGGTTGATCCATATCTGCAACTGCGGATTGACGTATATTAAAATACGTACTCGTGAAAGCTGTAGCGGAATCCAATCCTGATGAAGGTCCGCGGCGCAAGGGGCTCCCCGGGTAGATAAGGAATATATCCGTCGGGATTTATGAAGGGGCCGTTGACGTTCATACAATCGCAAAGTGCGTCGTCGTAGCCGTAATGGAACTGCAGGTAGAGCCTTGGTACTATGGGATTATCGGACAGCCGGCAGGTGATTCCCGCGGTTACGTTGGCAATACTCTTGTTGTACAGCGGCGTCACGTCGAGATTGAAACCCAGCGGGAAATCCTTTGGCTCATAATCGATGCCGAAATCGGCGAACCCCGTATATACAAGTGGCATGTCGAGCGTGAAGACATGACCGTAAAGGCCGAAGCCGGGCCTGAGACAGGCCTTGAGACGAAGGCCGCTGCCGTATTCGCGGATGTAGGTCGCGAACAAGTAGTTCTGGCTTCTGGAATAGGCGTCGTCCCTGCCGTTGGAGCGATGCTCGAAACCGCCGGAGAGCGTCCTGGTCCCGTTGCCGGCGTCCCACTCTTTCCTGGCATAAATACCCGGACAGAAGGTATGCTCATAGAAAGGCATGGAGCAAGCGAAGAAATTCCACAGGGAAATCTGGGTGTAACCTAAAGACACACTGACTCCCGAGCCGGCTATGTCGTCGATTACGGGCAGCGCGAAACTGAGCTGGATCTTGATGTCGAAATTGTCTACGGTAGGAGTTTCGCTCAAAGGGATTCCGGCGACCGTGTAAATCGGCCGCAGCAGGTCGATTCGCGGCTGGGACCGGGCGCCGGAAAAATGGCTTGCAGCAAGCAGGCCTAAAACAGTCAATACCAGACGGGCTCTTTTCATAATTCAAAGGTCGCAATTAATATTGACTTTCACAAACCCTGATGCTTGAATAATTGCATTCGAAATATTACATTTGCAACATGAACAAACGAATAACAACCACATTGCTTCTTCTGGCGCTTACACTGCCAGTTTTAGCCCAGCAACGCGAATATATCTGGCCCAAAGGCAAGATGCCCCACACCAGCGACCAGCAAATCGCCGCCATGACCAGCGAATCCAAGGCCCCTGGATTCAAGCCCGAAAAGAACCGCCGTCCCTACCTGGAGTGGTTCGAGAAACCCGCCAGTCCAAACGGGACCTGTATGATACTCATCTCCGGCGGCGGATACAACTGCTGCTGCGACATGAAACTCATCGACAAATGGCATAAAGAGCTGTCGGAGAAGGGCGTCCAGTGCGTCAACTTCGTCTACCGTACGCCAAGACCGGAAGGCCTCCCCTATTACCTCACGGCATGGGAAGACGGACAGCGTGCCGTCCGCATGGTGCGCAGCGAAGCGTCGAGGCGCGGCTTCGACCCGGAGAAGATCGGAGTCGTGGGAATGTCCGCTGGCGGGCACCTCAGCCTCCTTCTGGCGGCCAATTCACTTACGCCCGCCTATGAGAGGATAGACGCCATCGACGATATCCCCTGCCATATCAATATTGCGATAGTGAATGCGCCGGCCTATGTGACTACGGATGCCGACTCTCTGGGCAAAGCGGCGTCTCGCGAAGGTTACGGTGCCGACGTCTCCCTCAGCAAGTTGTTCAATTTCGATGAAAAGACCTGTCCTATGAGCCTGCACCACGGAGGCATCGACATATATTCCCCCAACGGCTCCACGCAGGTTTACCGGCAGCTGCGGCGTATGGGCATACCTGCCGAACTGCATCTGTATCCCAACAAAAAGCACGGCGCCTACGGATTCGGGCGCGGGATAGAGTTCCTCACACAGATGGAATTCCTCGGCCCACTGGAGCCGGAAGAAAAGCTGGAAGACCGCTACCCGGACGATTACCACGCCGTCTACAGCAAGGAGCCGGTTTGGCCTGAAGGCAAGATGCCTTGCGCCCAGGAGCATCAGTGCACTCCGTATATTGAATGGTATATCCCGGCCGTCCTCAAATCCGACGCCATACAAATCATCTACTCGGGAGGCGCATACAACGGCAACAAACCCGACGGTTTTGAGGTGGCACCTGTTCGCCGCTATCTGAATCAGAAAGGCATGGCTGTGGTCACGCTCAAGTATCGTACACCACGTCCGAAGGGTCTGGCAAAGCATACTGCCGCATGGCAGGACCTCCAGAGAACCATCCGCATCGTCCGCAGCGAGGCAGCCTCAAAAGGTTTGAATCCCGACAAGATCGGAATCATGGGATCATCCGCCGGCGGTCACCTCACCCTCATGGGAGTCACATCGTCAAGGCACAAGTCCTATTACCCCATCGACGATCTGGACAAGCTCCCCTGCAACGTACAGTGGGGCATCGGTATATATCCTGCATACGCACTTACTGACGGCATAGATATTCCCAATACAAGCAAGGGCAACGACGACTCGGCGGTCCTGGTGCCGGAGTTCTCGTTCGACCTGGACACCGCGCCCATGCTGCTCCTTCACGGAGACGCCGATTGCTGGGCGTCCATGAACTCGGTAAAGGTATGGGAAAAAATGCGCAGCATGGGCATACAGTGCGAACTGCATACCCTTGCCAAACGCGAACACTGCTTCCAGCATTTCGCTTCTCCGGGAACCGGAAGCTACAACTGGATGGAGCGCATCGGGGAATACCTCGACGCCACTCTGGGACTATAAGTTCCCTGCAACAAGTTCAAATACGGGAATACGGGACAGAGGCACCTCGATGGTGTACTCGCGGCCGCCTTCGTATTCCTGACCGCATTCATCCTTCCACCGGCCTGCCGGCAGCCTGACGCTGCGGCTGGTACCGGGAGCCAGCATGGGAGCCACCAGATAGTCGGGACCCAGCATATACTGGTCGCTGCACGACTCGAAGCCCTCTCCGGGAAAAGCGTAATCCATAGGACGGACGACGGGCTCTCCCGATACGGAGCCCCGGCGGGCCTGCTCTACCAGATAAGGGCCCAGCCTGGCATGCCTCCAGGCGGCATCGCGGCAGATGGCGAGGTTCTCTTTGGACAGGATGCGCCATGGGGCCACGCTGAACTGCATCATCGGCATCATCGCATGTATCTGGCATGAACGGACGATCTGCTCCTGGTCGATATCGTCTATATCGATATCCAGGAAGGAGGTGAACTCTCCGCCGCCGATCATGTCGGGACATACATATATATGGCCTTCCATTGAAGCGTTGATCATCGAGGGCACGAGGCTTTCCACTGCGCTCCATGCATACTTCTTGTCGCACAGACGCATCACGATGGGCTGGCCGGCAAGTTTCCAGCTGGCACGGAGCTCGTTATACGGGAAATCCTCATACATGCGGCACCAGAGTTCCGTATGCCTGGGGCCATATGACTTGCCGTCGAATACACGTATCTTTTCGGGTGAATAGTTCGCCGCGTCGCCGGCGTCGAATTTAAAGCCGTCCACGCCATAATCCCGCTGCATACCGCGGAGCTTGTCCACCAGCCACTGACGGGCATCCGGATTGCTCATGTCGAGCATCGCGCTCCATCCGTTCCACCACTTCAGGATGGCGGGACGGTCCGCGACAGGATCCATGGCAAAGTACCCCTTCTTCTCGAGTTCCCGGTATTCGGGAGAATCGGGCGACACGTAAGGGCTCAACCAGAACATGACCTTGAAGCCCATGGAATGAAGCTTCGTGATCATTCCCTTCGGATCCGGGAAGCGTTCGGGCTTGAACTCGAAATTGCCGTAATACTTCTGCCAGTTGTCGTCCACCATGAACACGGCGTCGACGGGGAAACCGTTCTTTACTATATCGGAAGCGTAACGAAGGATGTCGGCCTGATTCTGATTGTATGTAAGCTCTATCCAGGTGTTGTACTGGGGCCGGGCGATGAACGCCTCGGGAGGCATGGTGCCGGAGGGCGGAAAATGGGCGGCGGAAGCGGCCAGATAAGCCTCCCGCAGCGTTTTGCCGGCCTGCTCCACCTCAATCGCGCCGGGCCCCTCGAAACGAAGGACGCCGTCCTTCAAAGAAAACGCAAAAGGTTCGTCGCTCCAGACGTACCGGCCGGCGGACGAGACCAGGAACGGCACGCAATTGTTCCCGTATGTATTGTCCCGGAAATCACAGCTGAACTTCATGGACGCGTCGAACGGGAAAGAGTAATTGCCGCCGGCCTCGGTAATCTGCCAGGCGAAAGGATTGTCGAAAGCGCCCCACCAGCACTCGCCGGGGAGCATCTCCACTACCAGTTCGTACACCTTCCCGTGGTTGAACATCTCATTGAAACTGCGCATGTCGCGCCGTCCGGGCCCGAAAACCCTGGGCTCTTCCACCGTCTGGGATTCAATCTCTTCCCGGGAATCCGAATGGGCGCGGTCCAGCCTGTCGGGATACTTGTAAACCAGGCCGGAGGTAGGGCGGGCATGATAACGGCACAGGGGATGCCATGGAATGCGCCAGAGGTTATCCTCCATGGTGAGGGAGTCGTACCAGGCATTGAAGAGGCGCATACCGCAGTTCTTGCTGCGGATAAAGCGGTTGCCCTTTACCACGAAACCATCGGTATCCGCCGTGGTGTCGTAGAACATGAGGTGGGCCGCATTGGGATTCCATCTCTGTTTGTGTCCCCAGCCGTAGCCGGCATTCCGGCAGTCATTCCCCTCGAAAAGGATGTTCCTGGTCCGTGCGCCGTCGCCCTGCTGCCAGTACTCGTATGAATACTCGCAGTTCCAGATCTTGTTTCCGCGCCAGGTTATATTCTTCTGAACCACACCGTCGATGTTGGACTGATTGGTCAATGCGGCGTCCCAACATTCCCATACCCTGCAGTTTTCGACCAGGATGTCCTGGGCGGCGCTCCAGAATTCTATGCCGTTGCCGTATCTCACGCCGCGGCCGCCTTCGTCGTAATACAGCGTACTGCCGCCGATCCATGAGATGTCGCAGTTCCGTATGACTATACGGGAAACTCCGCTGCCGCCTATACCGTGGGCCGCACCGTAGCGCAGCCAGAGGCCGTCATAAACTATGTCGTGGCAGTCGGTTTCGTCTATGATATGCTGTTTTTCCGCCAGCTCTACGGAACGGAACCGCTTGCCGGGATTGGTGCGGCTTACCATATACACAGCCGCATCATCACGCACCCAGCAGAAGTGAAGGTCTTTTCCGTTCAACAGCTCGGGGCTGTCAACCTTGAATGCGCATCCGCGCTTCCCGTGATTCAGGATGACATTGCCCAGCTCGCCCACAGAAGGCTTCTCGCATTTCCAGAGCATGTCGCCGACCTTTTCCCAGTCTTGCGGGGACGATGCATCCCAGGACGGCTCAAGGACAGGCTTGCGGCCTTTGCCGTAAGACATATATACGATGCTCTGCCCGTGTGAGCCGGACTGAGGCTCAAGGTGTCCGCGGAAAACATCTCCTGCACGGAAACAGACCGTATCGGCAAAACCGAGGTCGGCATCGTTTACGCGCGAAAGGGAATGCCAGGCCGTCTCCGGGGACAGGCCGTCGGCATCATCGTTACCACATGCGGCCACATAGAATCTGCGGCCCCCATGGGTGCGGGCCTCGTCGCGCAGGAGCTTGCGCCAGACGCCCGGCGTCCTGACCATCCATTTTTCTGCGAGGGCCCGCTCGATAACACCGGCAACGGACTCCGGGGATGCATCTACCACATCGACCGACGGAAGGGAAGGAACGGACTCCACAAGTTCGTTGTTCTTCCACTGCACCATGGCGAGGGCGCTCTTCATTTCCGGGGTATCGTCCTTGCGGACCTGCCTCTCCATGGTAAACAGGAGGTCCGCTTTCTCGAATGCTTTAACGGCAGATACTATCTCGTCGGGAGTATCAGCGGTTACCTTTATTATAACACGATTCTGCGCTCCTGCGGCCAGGCAGACCGCAAGAAGCAGCGACATTGCAAAATACCGCTTCATATGTCAGTTCATTAACGCGATTTTGGAGAAGGCGGGGAGATTGCGCTCGATGTACCAATTGATGTAGGTCATGAACATCCAGGCAGTGAACTGGTAACCGGCGGCATTCAGATGGCCGTCCAGGAAGTAGCGTGCACGGAATTCCGGAGTATCATAATCGGGAGCGTACTTCTCCAGGTCAAGGACATATACGTTATCGAAAATGCCGGCCATGGCCCTTATCTGCGCACTGAATTCACTGCTGCCGTAGAGACCCGGCATGGTGGTCACGAAAATCGGCGCCTCGGGCTGCATGCCGCGCACTCTCTGGATTATACCGCCATAGTATCCTGCAAACGTATCTGCATTCTTGGTGTAGTCTTCGAGATTGATGTCTTTGGTTGCATCGCCGGCCTTGAACTTGTGCTTGTCGTTGCAGCCAAGCGCCATGATATATGCCTGGCAGGGATGAGCCTTTGCACTGATGTCGGCGTTACGGTTCATGGGATAATCCCAGAAGTGCTCGATCCAGCCCTTGGCGGTTTCCCCGCCCTGGGAGAAATTGTAGCCGACCGCTCCGCCGATTGCAGCGACTATTCGCTGCCCCCACGAATAATCGTAAACGTCATGCCAAACCTTGGAGCCGTCCTCACGGGCATATTCATGCTCCCCGCTGCACAGAGAGTCGCCGATGAAGCCCCAGCGGTGAATGATGGTGCACCAGCCGGGATCGTGGGAAATGGTTTCAATTGGATTCTCCTGCGCGGCGGCCGGAATGATCATCGCCAGGCAAAGCCCGACTATCAAAGACACTCTTTTCATATTCTCAATTGGTTATTGCGTTACAAAATCAAAAAAACGTTCGGGAGTGCAAAGCTCCGGTTCCTTGACAGAAGCCGAAGCAATTCTGGTACCAAAGCTGGCAATGGGGACGGATACGAGCCGGATGGCATCGCCGGTATCCTCGGCTTGAGGGAAATCGGCAGGATTGTAACGGATGGCTCCTCCGATGGGAACCGGGCTTGCCGACACATTCGCCGGATGCTCGCCCCATACGGCGGCCACGCCTTCTGCCTGGCGGACCTGCGACCCGGGGTGGTAATTCACTCCCGTGACAAAACGCACGGGTTTTCCGCCGAGCTCCCGGACCGTCACATCAGCCCAGCGGTCGTCGTCATACACATCCACACGAATACTCACGTCAACGGTATCAGCGAGGTAAGGGATGCCATACGAAACCATCTCCATGAACGCCCCGTTCGCGGTTCTTCCGACCAGGGCGCGGCGGCCGGCGGTGGTGACGAGCGGAACAGCTTGTTCCCCGTCCCACAACTGCACCCCGCCCAGGCCGACCGTAGGGCCGACGAAATACTCGTCGCAGCCGGCGCCTTCCGCCTGCTGCTGTTCGGGAGTGGGATACCACATCCAACGGCCAAGCTCGTCGTCGACCAGGCCGCTCTTGCTGTATACGTCAATGGCGGCACGGGCGTCGAAATAGATTCTGAGGGCCATATACCGGTTCTCTACGGCAGGTCCGTGGTGGGATATGCGGACCTTCTCCCCTTCCGGCTGCCAGACTTCCTCGACTTGAAGGCTGTCGGGCCGGAGAAAAAGGCTGTAGAACGTATGCCGCTGCCGTGCGGGGCTGCATGCAAACACCGACAACAGGCACGCTGCAAGGGCAATGAGCTTGATCCGGTTCATCCCTTGAAAGCATCCAGGAGCTCCTGCAGGTGAAGGGTATAAACCTCCCTTGGCGAGCAGTTGTATTTCTTGCAAAGGGCCGCGGCGACGGCAACCACCTCCCCCATCATGCCTGTCACATTCTGCACTCTGGTAGAAGACAGGGCGATATGGGATACGCTGACATTCCTGCCCGCCATGAACATGTTGTCCACATTAACGGAATACAGGCACCTGTAAGGAATCATGTAGGGCGGCGGAACCTGGTCCTTGCGAAGATACCTCCTCGGGGTCCCCAGGTCATTGAAGTAATGCTTCATCGTGGAGATGAACTCCTCACGGGGGAAGAAGAAGGTGTTCTTGGGCGTGGGGAAATGCTGGTCTATGGAATAAGAGCCATAGACTATGGCGTCGTCGTACTTCACATAATCCCTCTCTATGTCCTGCTGGGTGAAGAAAACATCGCCGATCAGCCTCCGGGATTCACGCTTGCCGGCAATAAAGCTCAGCCTGGTCAGTTCCAGTTTGCTGTAGTCGGCCTTGTCGGCGCTTTGGTTCTTAAGGAACGACCAGTTTCCGTATATCGCACGGAAAAGATAGTCCCGGATGTATTCGGCCTCCGCCACCTGGTCGTGCCAGAATCCGCTTTCCCACCAGTTGCTGCCGGACGTTACCTTCTCGCAGGACTCTTCGTTGAACTGAATCGCCCAGTCGCATACCGGGAAAGGAACATCTTCCTGCCTGAGGGTGGTGCCCCACGGGGTGGAGGCGCCGAGGACCATGTTGTCCGGCCTGTCCGGAGCCAGCGTCTCCCTGGTATCCGCACGCATTTCACGTCCGACGCGGTATTCGGCTCCCGCGAGGTAGCCAAGATTACCGTCGCCGGAGCAGTCCGCGAACAGCGGAGAACAGAACTCCAGTTCTTCGGATGTTTCTATGTGCTTGGCGACGGCGGAAACTATCCGGTTCCCGTCCATCCTGACGGAGAAAACGTGCATGCTCGGGAAATATGAGATATTCTGGTCCGACTCCAGCATGTTTATCACTTTCGCTTCCTTGTCGTACACGTTCTGAATATCCCGGATGACGTTCCCCAGGGAATCGTACGGAGCGACATTCATCTTGCCGCTGGCAAGGATACGCAGTTCCGTACTGTTGTTGCCTCCGGGGACGGGCCTGTCGTTGATGAGGGCAACCTTCAGCCCCTCCCGTGCGCCTTTTATGGCGACGGAAAGGCCTGCAGTTCCCGCTCCCACGACAACCAGATCGAAGTTTCCTGCGCTCCTGGGCTTGTCGGGCAGGCCAAGCATCTTTTTACGGAAAGCCTGCAGCTGTTTGATGTCGGCAGGCAATGCCGGATCGGGGTTACGGGAAAGGACCACGGCATCGCATCTGCCCTCGAAACCGGTAAGGTCGCACAATTCCAGCGTGGCCTCCTTCCTGTCGGCTTTGAAGCTGCCGGCATACTCCCAGCCCCATTGCTTCCCAGTGCCCAGGACGTTCTCAAGGGGCTGCCCGTCAACGGCGATACGGAACACGCCGGGGCCTTCCCGGACGCCCCAGGGGGCGCACCAGTTCCAGGTGCGGGCAAAAACGTACCACTGACCCTTTTTGGGCAGCTTCACGCTGGTTTTGGCATTGGCTACAGGCTTGCCGAGGCCATGGGCCAGCAGGTAAGGGGATCCCATCTGATCCATGAACTGCTGGTCCACTACCCAGCCGCCGTGCTCGCCGAAGGCCTCGGCCTCCAGCAGTACGGCATCCCTGCTCTTGGCAAAAGCCAGGCTGCAGGCGAGCAAGGAAAACAATAGTATCGAGCAAGCTCTCTTCATAACGGACAGTCTGTTATTCCCAATAACCAAGATTCTTGAGGCCTGTGGCAATCATCCCTGCGACTGCCTCGGCGCCTTCTAAAGTCAGATGGGAATTGTCCATGGCGTTGGGATCCCGCTTATCCATAATGTAGTAAGGAACGGAGCCATCGGGGCCGAGTTCCTTCAGCCACTGGCGGGTCTGCGCCTCGATGTCGATCAGCGGAGTTTCTGTTGCCAGGGCCAGTTCCCGCATGGCAGGGGGATAATCTCCGTGAGTGTCCAGGGGGTCGCCGTTGGAGTGGAAACCACGGCGGCATACGCTGGTCAGCAGGACGGGCTTGCCGCCCCTGTCGAGCACATCGTTTATCATTTTGGTAAGGTTCTCCTTGTAGGTAGTCTGTGGATCGGTATGGTGGGCATCGTCCGTTTTTTCGTCGTTATGACCGAACTGAATGAGCACACAGTCTCCGGAAACGATGTTGGCGCAGAGGTTATCCCACTTGCCGGAATCGATGAAGGACTTGGTGCTCTCGCCGCCGATGGCGAAATTCTTCACGACCGGATCGCCCCCGAGGGCTGCGGCAAGGCACTGGCCCCAACCGGTCTGGGGAGCCGCCGACGCGTTGTACTCGGTGCAGGTGGAGTCTCCGGCAAGGAGGAATTTGCCTATATGCACCACCTCGGCCGGCTTCTCACAAGTCCATTCAATAGGCCAATAATGCACGAGAAGTGTATTGACCTGAGGATTCCGGTGGAACAGATACACCGTTGCCGCCGATTCTATTCCGCTGATGTCAGATTCCTTTACCGACAACGAAATCCAGTATTTCTCCCAGTCGGCAGAATAAATGTTTGTATCTGTACGGTTCTCTTTGACGGAACCGTCGGCCATAACCTGGGGCGTTACTTCATCTACGATCTTTGCAGTAGTGACGCCGTTCCTGGTTGCCACGACGGCGAGATAATATGTGGGCACCCTCAGGACATCTCCGTCCTTACTTGCCGGGGCGGGATAGAAGCGTACCGTGCCGGGACGGTTTATCTTGAAGGAGATGCAACGCTGCGAAGGAATAATGTTCGGATAGGACTCGCTCCAATAATTCGACACCTGTTGCAGAGTGACGCGGTTCCCGTTATAGGTAATACCGGGACCATGATAGGTCACTTTGTCTGCAGTTACAGGTATTGTAATATTATTGTTTGAGATACCCTCAGCACCGGACAATCCGCTCAGTTTCGCCTTGCGTGTCTCATTGTTGGCCAGGCCGTAGTCGAAGGCGTCAGAATCGTTGGGCCATGTGGTGGAACCGATGGGAACATCCGGAGCCTTGTCGGGAAGGGTCTTGCATTCCGTATACTGGCCACGCTTTATCACGAGATCCTTCTTGAGCGCTACGGTGAAAGGCTCGGCGGTAGCGGCCGTCTGTTCTTCAGGTAGCTCCGAGAATGCCGTGATAGTGAGTTTCACATTATGATAGGTGCCTGGAGCCATAATCAGATAAACCACACCGGCTTCGTAACCTTTGGGGCCGGAGCCTTTGTATCGGGCGTTCAGCTTGAGGCTTTTGGAGCCGTTGGAGACTATTGTCGCAACGGGCTCGTCTCCGGAATAATCGATGCTGACGATTCCGGCGACGTTCTCGTCCGCAGACAGTTCAACCGATTTGATTGCTGAGATATTGGTAGTCCCCTCATATGCAGGCAAAGTCAGGCGAAGGTAGCCGAACACATTCCGGAAAGCGCCGTCGCCGTATTTCATCACGGCAATGTTGGCCCCGTTGTCGAAAGACCTGGAGTTGTTGATATTCTGGGGGTTCTTGACTTTCAGGTTCTCACCGGAAATAACGGAGCCGCTCAGGGCGCTGTCGTCCGTACCTGCAGACTGTCCGCTCCAGATCGCGAACTTCCAGTCCCCTCCGCTCCAGTCTTCGCATGTGAAAGTGCGGACGGCCTCGGAAACAGTTGACGAACTGGTGAAGACTTTCTTGGCGTCGGAGGCGTCAAAGGCAAAGATGACCTTGTCCAGACTGCCCGTTCCCCACCAGATGGTACCGGAATTGGAATCTTTGAGATAAGTTTTGGTCCCGGGCCCCATTTCCTGCTGGAATCCGGCCTGGATACTGTAGTTGCTTACGCTTCCTGCGAGCTCTTTGGAGCAGGAAACTGCGGCTATTATGGCTGCTGCTATAACGAATATTCTTTTCATGACGTTTCCCGTTTGCTAACCAACGAAATCCCAATCGATTGTGTCTCCGGAAGAAACAATGCTTTCCGTTCCTGCAGACATTTCACATAATGACCAGCCGGTCTGAAAATCGACCTCTTCCATGAAAGGGGCGAGATAATCAAGTTGTTTCCGTTTCATTTTTTATCTGTTTTTCTTGATAGCGAATGCGAATAACTATTGCCAGAGTCCAAGACTCCTGAGGCCCTTTGCCACCATCTGTGCCACCGCCTGCGCGCCTTCCTTGGTCAGATGGGTATTGTCCATGGCTGCAGGGTCCCTCTTGTCCATAAGATAATAAGGAACGGAGCCCTCGGGGCCCAGCGAGGACAGCCACTGGTAGGTCTGTTCCTCGATATCGATGAGAGGAGTTCCGGTTTCGGCGGCAACTTCCCTCATTGCCTTGGGATAGTCGCCCAGGCTGCGCCGCAGAGTACCGTCAGTGTTGAAAGTCCTGGTGCAGATGCTGGTAAGGAGCACGGGGACACCGTTCCTCTCGTGGACGTCGTCGAGCATCTTTTTCAGGTTCTCCTTGTAGGTGGTATACGGCTCCGTGTGGTAAGCTTCATCGGTTTTCCGTTCGTTGTGGCCGAACTGGATCAAGACCAGGTCGCCGCCGAAAACGCCGGCCCTGAGGGCGTCCCATCTTCCGTTGTTCAGGAACGATTTGGTACTCTCCCCGCCATGGGCATGATTCTCGACCCTGGCATCGCCGCCAAGGGCCTCGGCGAGGCGCTGGCCCCAGCCTTCCTGGGGAGCGGACGACTCGCCATATTCCGTGCAGGTGGAATCCCCGGCAAGAAGAATCTTCTGCTTGCGGGCGGGATCCGGAGTGTTCTCCTCGGAAGACGTCCAGGTAAGGGGATAATAGTGGACAGTGCAGGTGTTGCCGGCCGTCCAGCGGTGGAACAGATACACCGTTGCAGGGGATGTAATACCCTTGAGATCGGCTTCCCTCACATAAAGGGAGACGAAGTAATCCCCGTATTTGGCCCTGTCGGCGCCTCCCGGGCGTTCGCTCGTGACATGCTCCGGCACCACTTCGTCCACCAGCTTGGCTGTGGTAACGCCGTTCTTCGTGGTTACGAGGGCAAGGTAGTAGGTGGGAATTCTGGCCTCGTCAACTATGGACTGGAAGAAACTGATGTATCCGGGCTTGTTGATTTTCAAGGAAAAATAACGGCTGCTCGGGACTATCTCAGGATAATCCTCGCTCCATTCCTTATTCACTTTTTCCGTGGTCATGCGGTTGCCGTAGAAAGTGATTCCGGGGCCGCCGTAAGTGATGCCGTCCATCAGGATCGGCTTGGGGATCTTCCGGTCGGAAGAATTGTAACCGTTGGCAACCAGGACAGCGGAATCGTATGCTCCCGTACGGGACTCTCCCGGGTCAAGACCATAGTCGAAGGAATCCTCGTCATCCGGCCAGGAATAGGGCACGTCGGGGGCCTCGGCCGCACTCTGCTTGACCGGTACGGTTTTCACGTCCTCCTCGCAGACGAGGGTGACGGAAGCGGAACGCTCCTCGGTGGCCTGATTCTCGGATGCAGCAAGACTCACGACAAGATGCTCTCCGGACTCACCCGACTTGGGCTCGACCTGGAGCCAGTCTGCGTCAGAGGAGGCCGTCCAGGCTTTGTTGGCGGAAAAAGCAATATCGGCACTGCCGCCGGCTGCGGGAAGCGCAATGGTCTGATTGCTTTCGAGAGTAATGGCCCCGGCCACTTCCGGCTCGGGATTCTGGGGATTGCAAGCCAGCAGCAAGGAGGCGGCGAGCAACAACAAAGATACTTTTCTCATATGTATGTGAATAGCTATTGATTACTTTTGAATCAGGAGTCCCTGATATCCGCAGGGAACAAGGAGTTTCTTCTTCCAGAAGATGGGGGTCTCGGGATAGCCGGTGGTGGATTCAGACCAAAGCAGGAGCGGAGGGTAATCCTCGGGGAAATCGACCATGGAAATCTCCTTGCCCAGGCGGTTGGTAAGGGCCAGGTTGCGGCCGCCGTCCCATGTGGGCATTCCGTGGAAACCCTTGCCCTCCTCGGGGGCCTTCCTGCCGGTATTCATGAAGCTGGAGGAGTAAATATAGATCCTTCCGCCGGAGCAGGTGAGGAAAGTGTCGTAACGGAAGGCGCAGACACCGTCGGCCAGGGACGTGTTGATTCCCTTGTCGATGGTTTCGGTCATCTTTTCGGCGTTGAGGTTTATCCAGCAGATGCCGACACGGTGCCTCGTGGCCGGGAACCAGCCGTTTTTGTCGGCCTTGTCGGCCAGGTACTTGTCCCATCCGGGGCCGGAGCCCAGATATGCCTTGCACTTGATGTTCTGAAGGTCGGTCACATCGAGATAGTAATAACCGCCGTCGCGGGTGCTGGCCGCAACCCATTTCTCGTTGGGAACGCTTACCCAGAGGCATGCGGCATTGGGACCGTGTTTATAGAAATCCTTGTAGCGGGCGACGGGCTCAAGGGAGCCGTCCTTGCCGATGCGGTATCCTCCGAGGCCGTCGAAACCTTCGGCCACCCAGAGGATGTCTCCGCTCACCTTCACGCCGCCGGCATAGGGCATGGGACCGGAGGCAATCTGCTGCAGGCCGGATTTGCCTCCTTTCTTAAGTATGGCTAGACCGCCGTAAGAACATGCGGCGAATACTATGTCTTCATGTGCGGCGACATCGCGGACAGGAGCCTGATGCTCCGGCTTCCAGGCGCGGAAATGGCTGGTAGGGGCTGTCGGGTAGGAATAACGGAAAGAGGCGTTCACAGGGGGTGTCCCCTTCCCTTTGTCCGAGGGATAAGCATCCGGGCAGCGGAGCGCGTAGAAGCCGCAGTTTCCGGAGACGCCGATATAGACGACCCCGGTTCCGACTGCCAAGCCGGTCACGGCGGCAGGGTTGCCACGCCAGTCCGTGAAGGTAATACGGGCTATCTTCTCCGGATTCTTCTTGTCGTGGCTGTCTACCACGTAAAAACCGTTATAGGTGTCTGACACCACCACATAATCGCCGTCCGAGCAGGGGCGGGGCATCCAGAGGTCGTTGGACCGGACGTAGCAGTGGTCGAAGCTCACGCGCGAAATGGGCTTGGGATTCAACGGGTCGGAAATGTCGAGGATTTCCAGTCCGTGACCGTTGCCCTCGGTTTCTTCCTTGGGAAGGCTCTTGTCGGCCAGGTGGTGGCCGGTGGCGGCATACAGATAATTGCCGAGAGTCCAGACGCCGTCACCGTGTCCCATGAGGTTTACGGTACGGAGAGTCTTGAGGTTGGCCATATCCCGGGCATCCATCACCGTAATGCAATGGGCGCCCCATTCTCCGGAATAGAGCACGCCGTTGCGATAGGTTACGCTCTGGGACTCGTGGGTCTTTTCCATCCTGATGTGGGTGGGATTCCGGGGATCGCTGATATCCACGAACTCCACTCCGTTCTGGCGCGTGCCCAGGAACATGACGTCCCCGGCAACTTCCATTCCGGTGGCAAGCTCGACGGTGTCGAAGCGTGTAACCACCTCGATGGCGGACGGATCATGGACGTCCACTACCCAGGCTCCGGACTCGCGGCAGGCTGCATAAAGATATCCGTCCTGGACGGTAATCTGACGCACCTGGCCATATATTTTCACCTGGGAGAGCAATTTTGGATTCATGGGGTCGGAGACGTCTGCGGCAAATAAAATGTTGCCGGCTCCGCCGTACAGGGTGTTGCCCTCCAGATGCAGGGAGCTGGCCCCCCTGGTAGGCAGATCCTTAAGCTGCTTGACTTCTTTGATAAACTCACCGCTGAAGTTCTCAAGGCGCGGCTGGGCCGAAATGGCAAGGCAGATCGACAGCGCGCAGAATGTAAGGATAACTCTATTAGCCATAGATGTAATTATGTGTTGTTTCCGCCCCGGTCGTCCCAAGGCATTACAAAGATAGCAAAACGGCAAAATGCAGTAAAAGCGGTCTAAGAATATCGGTATTTTTCAGACCAATTCGAACACTTCTCGCAGTCTTACTTAATTTTGAGAACGATTGACTAATGCCATTATGACTAACCGCTTTCTATTTCTATTTGCCGCGATGGCCATTCCGCTGCTGTCATGCGAGCGGGAACCGTCGGATGAATCAGAAACACAAATTGTTATCACCACGGGGTTTGAAGATCAGATGCCGTCCGTCAATCCTTCCGGGACAAAGACCTACGTCGCCGGAGGGTCGGAGATCCGGTGGAGCACTTCCACTGTCGACAAACGCATCTTCGTCTTCGACACCAAGGGAGGCAAGAGTACATTCACCAGCAGTTCCACCACCTCAGAGCGCGTACGCACCTTCTCCGGGTCCATCACTGCCGGTTCCTCCGTCAAATACGTCCTGTGGCACGGCCAGACGGACAATTCCAAGCTAACGGAATCGGCCGGCGGCTCCGGCACGGAATCCATGAGCGAAGGCGGATCCGCAGTCCTGGACACTAAAGCTGCGCTGGTTTCTCCTTCCTCGGTGATTTCCGGCTCCTGCCTTACATTGTCGTCCAACCAGACGGTCACGAACACCAATTCCTTCGCAGGGGACGCAAACATCTCCGTTATGAAGGGAGGGGAAGAATGCCTCAAGAGCGTGTTCGGCTATCTCCGGTACAGGATTCCGCTGTCCGCGCTCGAGAGCGACAATACCGACGCCCTCAAATCCGCAGGCGGAGTCGCCACCATCAAGAGCATCAAGATAACCGCGGACGAAGACATAGCCGGGCAGGTGGAAATCGATTACAACGGCGACGATCCCGTCACCCGCATAGTTTCCGGCGGGTCCAAGTCCATTACCGTCACCACCCGCTGGCAGACAAGGTCTCCGGCCCATTACGAACCCGGTTTGTATTATGCCGTCCTTCCCGTCGGCACATATCATAACGTGAGCATCGAAATCACCCCGTTCGCCAACGGGGCCACGTCGCAGAACGCCGCCACCGCCACGCCATTCACCATCTATTGCCGCGGAGAGGTTGTGGTAGAACGCGGCAAATATACGGATCTCGGCACCCTGCCGCTGCAGAGGCCCACTTCCTCCAACCCCGGATTCAAGTTCGACACCGATTACTTCGATACATACATCGACTCTTCAACCGGGGTCGTCTCCTACCGCATCAAGTCCGAATCGATAGGATGGGACAATTCCCAGTCGGTCTATTTCAGCGGAAGCGACATGACAAACGACGAGCGGTTCATCTGCTTCATGGTATCCGCCAACGAATTCCGGCCGTCGTATCACAGCCCCCAGAAGTACGAGCGTTCCGCCAAGATCCTCGACCTCGATACCCGCAAGCTTTACACCTTCTATGCAGGCGACGGATGCTATCCTTACCTGGACCCGAAGAACGATGTGCTCTATTACGCCATACGCAGCGACGACAAGACGACCGCCAAATTCTACAAGCGGGAGCTCCTCACCGCTCCTGACGTAGAGGTTCCCCTGGCCGACTTCCCCCAGGAGATCGTTCCCCCGGGCGGCACCATTGCCAGGGTATGCTCCCACATCACGCTCACCCAGGACAGACGGAAGGTCTTCCTCGATTCCCATATCGGAGACAGCTTCTACCAGGGGCTGCTCGACCTCTACACCGGAGAGTGGACCGAATGGGCCCACAACGACAACCAGATGCACCTCACCCACGGCCAGATCAACCCCACCCGTGACGACGAGGCCCTGCTGGCGCTTGACGCCTGGACCGATTCCCAGGGCGTGACGCACAGCATGAAGGAGGTAGGCTATGCCAACGACGGCGCCTATGACGGCCAGGGTACGTATATGCGCATGTGGCTCATGAAGCCGGACGGCAGCATGACCCTGATTTCGCCGGCGCCAGTGTCCAATTACGCCACCCACGAAGGATGGCACCCCGACGGGAACCACATTTACTGGTGTGCAGGTTATACCAACGACAAGGGCGGCGGCGGTTTCCACATCCGCAACATCCGCACCGGCAACGTCGAAAGCACCCCCGTGAGCAGATCCACCCACTGCAACTTCTCCTATAATAAAAAATACGTCGTACACGACGACGACACCAGATGGGGCAGTTACACCGACTCCTCCTACAGGGGAGGCCCCTGGAGGGTATGGTTCTGCAACAGGGAGACAGGCAACGACATCGCCATCTACTCCGGCCTTCCCCCCATCACCGACAGGGCCCACGAATCCAGGATCCATCCCGATCCTCATCCCCACTTCGTGGCCAACGACAAGTACGTGGTATGCACCGCTGCCGGAGACGACGGCAACCTGCACTTCAGCATTACGCCGGTAGACCAGCTAATCAACCTCTCCAAATGACAGAAGCCATGAACAGACACATCATATCCAGTCTGCTTGTTGCAGTTATTGCTTTCGGAGCGTGCGTCAAGGAGGAAATCCCGGAAACTGTCAAGGCCGACCTGACCGGATTCCCCGCAGTTTACAACGAGGACGGCACAGTTACCATCACGGCGGGATTCGAGTCCCGTTTTGATGACGAGGACACCAAAACCCACGTATCTGGCGGTTCCAAGGTGTACTGGAGTACCGGAGACAATGCTATTTACGTCTTCGACACCGACGACAACAAGTATCAGTTTACAAGCAGCGAGACCGGAGCCCAGGCCACCCGCAAGTTTACCGGTTCCCTCTCAAGCGGTGCTCAGATCAAGTATATTATCTGGACAGGCAGGAACAAAAGCCAGACCGACGCAACCCAGATAGTCACCACCTCCGGAGGCACCATGTACAGCGAAGACATGACCCAGGGCAACGGCGGCTCCGTGATAGAATGGGACACCAAGGCCACCGGCACGCTCACCAGCGAGTACATAAGCGGCAACACGCTTGAAGTGGTCAACCCCCAGAACATCAACAACACCAACAGTTTCGCCGGCAACGCCAACATCACCATCATGAAAAAAGGCGACGCTGCCATGCGGAACGTGTTCGGATACATCCGGTTTACCGTACCTGAGGGTTCCGACGGAGCCTCCGCCATCAAGTCGATCGCATTCACCGCGGATCAGGCCCTCGCCGGAAAAATCCAGATCGAGTATTCCGGGGACGACCCGGTGGTCTACCTGGATCCCAACGGCAACAAAACACTCACGGTAAACATGCGCTGGAACGGTTCCAAGTACGAAGCGGGAACCTTATTCGCCATCCTGGCCCCCGGCACCTACACCAACCTCAAGATGACCGTAACTCCGTTCTCCAACGGAGCGACGACCCAGAATGCCGCGACGGGAACGCCTTTCGTGCTCTCCAGCACAAAATCCGTGACAATCAAGCGGGGCAAGTATGCAGACCTCGGCAGGCTCCCGGCCTCCAAGCCCGACCCTAACGCCGTCTTCGGCCAGATCGCACAGCTGATTCCCAAGAGCACCAGCGTCGGAGGCCTTTGCGTCGATGGCAATTACCTCTACGTCGGCACCGGCGGCAAAATCCATACTTACGAGATCAAGAATCCGATGTCGCCGCAGCTCAAGAGCAGCGTAAAGATTTTCGGCACGCCCAGGCAGATTACCGCATGCAACGGTTATCTCTACGTCTCCGCCCGCGAGACCGGCGTCTGGGTCTACAGCCTCACGAAGCCCTATCAGCCCAGCCTGGTCAAGCGCTACGATTGCGTGGAACTTGCCACAGGCATAGATGCCGCCGGAGACTGCATGTTCGTAGGCCAGCGCCAGAACGGCGTGGAGTTCGTGGATATACGTACCCCGTCTTCCCCCGCCCACATCAGGCTTATCGACACCGATGAATCCCAGAGCGTCTTCTATTGCAACGGCTATCTGTATTCGGGAGAATGGTCTTCCGGCAAGATTACCATCTTCGATGCAAGGGATCTGGACAACATCAAGAAACTCAAAACCATAGACCTTCAGGGCTATGGCGACGGCCTCTGGATTACCGGCAACAGGCTATACGCCTCCACGGGGCACCACCACCGCAACCATGCCGCCAAGACTCAGGACGGAGACGGACACGGGGTTGAAATCTGGGATATATCCGACCCGGAGAATCCATCTTTCATCTCCCGCACCGAGTTCGACATCTTCTACCAGTCCGGCATCGACTACTGGATGCCACGTCCTTCCGGAGACGGCAAGACCCTGTTCTGCGGAGACGTGTTCAACGGCCTGTATGTGGTCGATATCCAGAATGAGTCGAGTCCGAAGATCATAGAGCATTACACCCTCAGCAGCGGAAGCGCGGTTACATCCGTGGCCCTTGGCAACGGGGTTGTTTACCTGGCCACATCCAAAGACGGCCTCCTGGTAATGAAATGCTCACGCGCCCTCCCTGCACCCGCGACCGCGGGACGCTGCCCACCAAAGCCTGGGCACGTTATAACTATACCACGTCTTCATCCAGATTTGTTGCATGGAAGCCGGACAAGAGAGGCGCCGTGCACAGCGTGGCCACATGGGGAGGCTACCTCTTCGTCGGCTGCGGCAACGCCGGCCTTTCCATTGTCTCATTATCCCGGACGAGCGGCTGGTGGAGCTCCAACGTAACCGCCACCACTCAAAAGAATATGGAGATTCCATTCGTCGGCGGCGTTGCCATCCGGGGCGACCGGCTGTACGCATCCCTCGGGCACGACGGTATAGGGGTTTTCCAGATTTCCGAGGGCCCCGTTCTCACCCGCATCGCCACCATCAAGGAAGAGCTCTCCCCCGATGAAACCCAGCGCTACAGCTGCTGGGTCAGCGTACCCAACGACAAGTATCTTGTGAACGGCGTGCGCTATTCGGGCTACCAGTTCCTCGCGATGGGTGGCACGGAATCCAGTCCCAGCTTCACCTACAACGGCAGCAAGAGCAGAAACATCAACTACAATAAATATATATCGGAAGAGGTATGTTCCGGAGACCTTCTCCCCTACGCCACCCGTGACGGACTCTACTGGATAGACCTTTCTTCCACATCCAGCGCTCCGGTTTCCGATATTATTGCCGACATCAAGAGCAGCATCACCTGCGGCGTCACCAATTTCAAGGACGGCAAGGCCCTCATCACCGCCGACGGCAATTTTTATCTGGTGGACAGCGGCTCTTCGGTCATATCCCAAAGCGTCAATGCCGGCGTAAGCGGCGTTCCCAGATGGGACGGCAACAACACCGTTATATTGACCAACCTGCTTGGGAGGCATTTCTCCAAAGTGGATTTGAGCAATTTCTCCTCGCCTTCCGTAAAATACACGGAAAGCGACCTCTCCGGCAACCCCGAGCCGGGAATCTTCCTGGACGGCAAAGCCATCATACCATGCGGATACCAAGGACTGTTAATCGAGAAATAATATGCGCAGACTAGTATACTTACCACCACAATCCGACAACGCGGTCGCCGAACCGGCTGTTGCCTTGACCCTTTCCGCCCTCGGAAACGAAGATCTTGAATCTTCCGGAGATATCATCGATTGGGTAGACGGCAATTAATTCAGGAATAGCCATGAACAGAAGAATCATTGTTTTAGCCATAGCCCTGGCTACCGCCGTTTCCTGCGAGAAAGCGCTGGAAGATACTTCGCTCACAATCCAGGCAGGTTTCGAAGAAGAGGCCCTTCCCGCCAGCAAGACTTATGTCCAGAGTTCCGGAGCGGGAACCATCTGGTGGGGCACGACGGGCGCAGACAAAGTAATATACGCATTCGACTCATCCGGCAACAAAAAAGCCTTCACCAGTTCCTCCACCCAAGCCGAGGCCGTGCGGGCTTTCACATGCAGCTCCTGGAGCGGCGGAGACTGGAAGTTCGCCATCTGGACCGGCAAGACCTCCGACTACGACAACTGCATCCTCAGCGGCTCCGTCTTTACCGGCAACAGCCTTGAGGTCAAGAACCCCCAGACCGTAAGCAATTCCAAGTCCTTCGACAACACGGCCAACATTGCGGTCATGAAACCTTCCGACGGCGTGCTCCGCAACGTTTTCGGCTACCTGCGTTTCAATCTTCCCGTCTATCCCGGGACCACCGACATTTCCGCCATCAAGTCGGTGGAGCTTACGACCAAGGAGAACGTAGCTGGCAACATACGCATCAGCTATTCCGGCTCCGAGCCCGTTACCTCCATCATTTCCAACGGGTCCAAGAGCCTTACCCTCAACACCCGCTGGAAAGACAACGGTCCTACCGGCTACGAAGCCGGCGTCGTGTATATGGTCCTGCCCGCAGGCACTTACCATAACGCAAAGCTCACCATCACCCCGTTCGCAGAGATGCCCACCAGCAAGAATGCCGCCACAGGAGAGACTCTCTCCGTCAATTTCAGCGGAGACCTGGTCATCGAGCGCGGGAAATACGCCGACTGCGGAACTCTTCCGTACAAGGAAAAAACTCCGGACCCCGTCGTAGGATGGCCCAGCGACACCGACGCCTTCGACTACGGCCTGGATCCGGGAGACATGCACAAAGCAAGCATCGCCACTTCCCTCTTCGCCCCTTACGGAGTCAAGAACGGCACCAACGAAGAAAGGACCATCAGCAGCCCCATTCTCGTGGACGGAATAACCTACGGAGGCCCCGGCATGATGTATTTCGGCAACCGTGTATCCAGCCAGAAAGTCGCGTCGCAATGGAGCGAAGAATATCCTGATATCATTCCGACTTCATGCTATTTCTCCTTTAAGGTCAACCGCCCGGGCGTGCTCCGCTTCTACCCGGCATCCGGAAACAGGGACGGCAACGCCCAGGACGGATATGTCGTAAGGGTGCCCACATACTACCTGGCCGCCGTCACCACGGTGAACGGTGTAACCTCCGCCAGGATTATCAAGGAGGTCACCATGACCGAGAATGCAGATGGAAACGAAAGCGCCAACCGCTCGGACGGCAATATATATTCCGACGGCTGGCAGAAGTACTGGGTATCCATGGAAGTGACCGCAGACGACATCCGCGGCATAGAATCTGCAGCTACGCTTTACCTGTACCACAGAAACCCGAAAGTCAACACCCTGAATGTTTACTACTGGCCCCTTGAATGGACTAACACAGAATAATTATTCATAACCACCCTGTAACCTATAAAAACATTCCTAACATGCTTCACAGAACCCCGGCGTTAGTAAAGATCTTCTTCGCTGCAGTACTTATGTTCTTCAGCGCGGAAGCCTTTGCCCAAACCATCACCGGCAAGGTCACCGATCAGGACAACAAAGCGCTTCCCGGCGTTTCGGTATACCTGAAGGGAACCACGACCGGCGTCATCACCGACAACCAGGGAAACTACTCCCTCAACAACAGGACCGGCTCCAAGATCATCGTCTTCTCCTGCATGGGTCTCAAAGACCACGAGGAGAAAGTTAATGGCCGCACGGTCATCAACGTCACCATGGAAGAAGACGTGAACATCCTGGACGAAACCGTCGTTATCGGTTACCAGGAAGTCCAGCGTCGCGACCTCCTCGGTTCGGTTGCATCTGCCGACAACCGAGCCGTTACATCATTGCCTTCCACGAACTTCACATCGGCACTGTCCGGAAAACTGGCTGGCGTCAACGTCACCACCACGGAAGGCGAACCGGACGCCGACGTCCAGATCCGCGTCCGCGGTGTCGGTTCCATCACCCAGGATGCTTCCCCTCTGTACATAGTGGACGGCTTCCCGGTGAACAGCATCAGCGACATCGCCCCTCAGGACATCAAGAGCGTCGACGTTCTCAAGGACGCCTTCTCCACCGCCATTTATGGTAGCCGCGGCGCATACGGCGTTGTGCTCATCACCCTCAAGGACAGCGCAAGAGGCCGCGTTACCGTGGAATACAACGGCTACGGCGGAGCCAAGGTTATGGCCAATGCCGAGGCATACGAGCTCCTGACGCCCTACCAGTTCGCCGCAACCGTTTACGAGCAGAGCAAGGTCGAGGGCGGCACGTTCGAAAGCCGTTTCGGAGCGTTCGAGGACATCAATCTGTACAAGGATCTCCCGACCAACAACTGGCGTGAAAGGATCTTCGGCCGCGTCGGCACTACCATGAACCACCACGCCACCGTAAGCGGCAGTTCCGACAAAGTCAAGTGGTCGGCCAGCTACGGACGCATGGACGAAGATGCAATCATGATCTACTCCAACTTCCACCGCAACAACCTTTCGTTCCGTACATGGTACAACCCTGTGAAGAACCTTTCGTTCAACATCCAGGTGCGTTACTCATCGACCGACATACGCGGCGCCGGTTCCAACTCCGTGAACGACAAGGGCAACAATGCCGGCACGGGCCGACTGATCAACTCACTGCGCTACGCCCCTATGGCGATGAACTACCTGAAGGAAGTCGAAGACTACGATATCTACAACGAAGAATACGGCGCCAATCCTCTGCGTGAAGTACAGGACAACGAGAACCGCCGCTACCGCGAGCAGTGGAACGCCAGCGCCAGCGTGACCTGGACCATCATTCCAGGCATGAAGCTGAAGGTGGACGGCGGCGTGGACAACTACTCCGAAAGGAACGACCGCTACTACGGCCTTAGCAGCTATTACACCCGCCAGAAAGCCAATGTCCTTGGTTACCCGAACACCGATACCAAGACCCAGTACTCCCGTACGTACAGGAATTCAAACACCCTGTCCTACAACTTCAACAACGTAATCAAGAACAAGAAGCACAAGCTGGACATGCTTGTCGGCCAGGAGTTCAGTTTCCGCAAGTCCAACACCGAAACGGTCGTGGCGGAAGGGTTCCCCAAATTCTACGACGTCGACATGTGTCTCAACTACAGGAGCACGGCATCCCTCATTTCGTCCGCCACCAACGGTTTCAGCGAAAACGAAGTCATGCTCTCCTTCTTCAGCCGCAGCAACTACAGTTACGACAACCGCTATTCGGTATCCGCCACACTCCGCGCCGACGGATCGAGTAAATTCGCTCCCGGCAACCAGTGGGGTATCTTCCCCTCCGCGGCAGTATCCTGGACGATATCCAACGAGCCTTTCCTCAAGAGATACCGCCAGATCAACCAGATAAAGCTCCGCTACAGCTTCGGTACCGCCGGCAACAACCGTATCCCCGCAGGAAACATCCGTCACACCTACTCCTCCGCCCAGGACATCAGGGTGTACGACGTCTCCAACTTCATCATTCCCAAATCGACCATGCCCAACCCCGACCTCCGCTGGGAGAAAACGCTCTCCCATAACCTTGGTCTCGACATGGCCTTCTTCAACCAGCGCCTTTCCGGTTCCGTGGAGCTTTACCACAACACCAGCAAGGACCTGCTCATCAACTATCCCCTCTCCGGCGTCGGATACAAGACCCAGTACCGCAACCTCGGCTCTGTGCTCAACCAGGGCATCGAGGGCACGATCCGCATAGTGGCGGTGGAGACCAGGAACTTCGGCCTGACGCTTTCCGGAAACGTTGCGTACAACCAGAACAAGGTCCTGAGCCTTGGCGGCATCGACGAGATCCAGACTGAATCCCGCATCCTCACCGGTATCGGCTGGGACTACCTTGTAAAGGAGAATGAACCCCTGGGCGTCATCTACGGTTACGAACGCGACGGCATGTACACTCCCGACGAATTCGTTTTCTCCCTGAACAGCAACGGAAACCCCGTCTGGACACCTCTGGAGACCACCGTGGACGCATCCAATTATCTGGGCAGCGCCTATTTCCGCCCCGGCTCCCTCAAACTTAAAGACCAGCCCACCGTTCCTGTTTACAAAACCGATGCGGACGGCAACATCCTTAATGATGCGGACGGCAAGCCCATTATCGATCATTACGTGGGCGACGGCATCATCAACAGCGACGACAAGGTCGCCCTTGGTTCCGCACTTCCCTTCCTCACCGGCGGTTTCAACCTTTCGATGCAGTTCTTCGGCTTCGATCTGACTGCCGCATTCAACTATTCCATCGGCAATAAGCTGTACAACGGCGACAGGCTCACCCTTTCCCAGCGCCACCTCAAGTACTACTACAGAAACATGCTGTCCGAATGTTCTCCCGGCACCGCATGGACCAACGTAGACTGGGAAACCGGCGACCTTATTACGGATCCGGACCTTCTGGTCGACGTCAACAAGGACGCTACAAGGCCTCTTCCTTACCTTCACGGCGTTATCCTGACCGACGAGTTTGTGGAGGACGCATCGTTCCTGCGCTTCAACACCCTTACCCTGGGTTATACCATTCCCCGTAAGTTCACCCAGAAGATCCACATCTCCAATCTGCGAATTTACGCTACCGCCAACAACCTGTACTGCCTTACCAGGTACAGCGGCTACGACCCGGAAGTCAACTGCCGCCGCAACAACCCGCTTACCCCCGGTATAGACTATTCCGCCTATCCCAAGAGCATGGGTATCGTAGGAGGCGTCAACCTGAGTTTCTAATTCCAGACAAGTCATGAAAAACATATTCAAAATATCTTTAGTGCTTTTCCTTGCGGGATGCTTATGCGGATGCTCCGCACTGGAACAGAGGTCCAAATCCACATTTGAGGCCAATACGGTTTTCGCCAATTACACGCTTGCGCGCTATGCGGTGAATGCCATCTACGAAGCATACATCACCACAGGCTCCTATCGTGAAGACTATCCCGAGCAGTACGGAGTCAATACGGATATCGAGAGAAGGGCCAGTCTCGACGACACCGAGCAGAACAACTACGCCCAGTATAAGATGTCGCCCAACAATTCCAGGTTCGACCGTCCGGGAGAGGAATACTATTTTTCCGGCAACTTCAAGGGCATCGAAAGGGCCAACCTGTGCATCAAAGGCCTCAAAGAGTACGGCAATATCGATGAAAACGCCCAAATGGGCGCTCTCTACGGCGAAGCCCTTACCGCACGTGCCCTTCTGTACGCAGACCTTCTCAATCTCTATGGCGAAGTCCCTGCCCGCTTCGAGCCCATTACCCAGGAGACCATATACCTGCCCAAGTCCGACAAGGACGTTATCTACAAACAGCTTCTCAGCGACCTCGAGACTGCGGCCAAGTATATGAGTTATGAAGGACAGCAGTACATCACATATCCCGGCAAAGCCTGCGCACAAGGCATGTACGCCCGTCTTGCCCTACAGGCCTCCGGCTATTCCTGCCGCCCCGATGAAGGCAAGGTGAACACCGGCGCCATGGGCACCGTACGCAAGAGCAACGACCCCGAGCTTCAGGCGTCCGTACTGTATCCCAAGGCCCTGGAGGCCCTTAAGGACGTAATCGAGAATTCCGGACTCGGCCTCGCCCCCAAATTCGAGGACATCTGGAAGTTCTTCTGCGACATGGGCGCCACTTACCGCTCCAAGGAGAACCCCGAGATTATTTTCGGCCTTCCCTTCGGCGAAAACCGCGGCCAGTTCCTCACCCGGAACGCAGTCCCCAACACGAAGTACAACGTGACCTCCAACCCCCGCGTCACCCTGATGCCTTCATTCTACTTCAAGTTCGATCCCGATGACACCCGTCGCGACATCACCGGAGGTCCTCTTAAATACGGAGCCGACGGAAAGGCAACGGACAGCGGCCTGACCGCCGGTCTGATGTACATCCGCAAATTCCGTATGGACTGGCGCTCTCCCGAGCATGCGTTCACCCAGTCCGGGGCCGAAGACGGCTGCAAGATAGTTTATCTGCGCTACGCCGACATACTCCTCATGGCCGCCGAGATTGCCAATGAACTGGGCAATCTGGATGAAGCGAAGGGATATATGCGTCCCGTCCTGGTCCGGGCGTACCAGAATGAAGAAAAAGCCGACGATTACCTGGGCCGTCTCACCGACAAGGAATCTTTCTTCGACGCCGTCAAAGACCAGCGCGCATTCGAGTTCGCCGGCGAGCGTCTCCGCAAAGCGGACCTTATCCGCTGGGGTATCCTCAAGCAGGCCATAGACGAGGCAAAAGTCGATCTGCAGTGCATGCATGACCTCACAGGCAAGTTCTCACAGTTCAACAACACCTTCTGGTGGAGGCTTAAAGAGAACAGCATCGAAGCCGAATTCTACGGCCTCAATCCCGGCGAAACCGATACTCCTCCCAATGACGGCAAAGGGACATGGACGAAGAAGACCTACTTCTCCACCCTGGGCCAGACCAGCATCGACAACCTGTATCTGGAAGATCCGGATATGTACATGTACCGCCCCATTCCGGCGACAATCATCACCGCCAACCTGGGTGTCCTGAAGAATGATTATGGTTACACATTCTAATCCACGGCAAGTATGAAATCGTATATTAAATATCTAGTATCCGCCCTGGCTTTGAGCCTGTGCCTTCTTTCCTGCAGCAAGGATCCCGACGTCCCGATCTACTCGGAACTGGATTTCCATCAGTGCCTGAGGCCCATCAGCTTCAAGTGTACCGTCAATTACGTTGACGTTACCGTGAATCTCCATACGTTCCCCGATGCCGAAGCTTACGAAATCGAGGTCTATACTTCCGACCTCCTCTCTCTCGCCGAGGGTGAAGAGCCGTACGCCGACGACCTGATCCACAAGGCACTCGTCAAATCGGAAGATATACCCTACACCTTCACCGGTCCCGACGAAACCAACTGCTACATCCGCTGCCGCGCCGTAAACGAGACCAAGAAAAGGCTGCCTTCCGAGTGGGTAATGGGCCATGTCAAGACAGATGTAGACCCTCTGACCACCTGCGCCACCCCCGGCGACTTCAAGGTCAAGACCAACTACAACTGGATTACCTGCACCCTCACCACCATGCCCAACGTGAAGGAATATGTGATCGAGGTCGGTACCGAACAGCTTCCCGCCGGAGGCGAAGCCAATCCCGACATCCTCATCTCTTCTGTCGCACTTCAGCCCACCGATTTCCCCTTCACCATCAAAGGCATTCCCGCCGGCACCTATTACTACCGCATCCAGGGACGCAATGCCGAAGAGGGTCTCAAGCCTTCAAAATGGGTGAGAGGCAGTTTCACCACCAAGGATTATTACTGGATGGACACCGAAGGCACCTACGACTACGGTCTTGCAGTAGGCGGATACAAAGAAACCAAGTACGACAAGGCCACCATTACCGCGGAGCTTAACGCATTGTTCGGAAAGAAGGGTGTGACCGAAGGCAACACATACACGTGGGATTATATTACATACGGCCCTCTCTGCAGTTATTCAGACGACAAATTCGCCGTCAACCGCTGCAAGAACTGGGACAAGACCTCCTATGCCAAGGACTTCCCCCTGGAAAGCTACCTTATGCTGGAAGTCACCCGGCCGGGAACCATGAGTTTCATTCCCCGCGCCACCGCCAATACCGAGGACAAGATGCCCGAGATTGTAGTGGGCGTACTTGCCACCAGGGACGGCAGTACAACCTTCACCTATGTGTACCAGGAGAAGCTGAAGGTATCCCCTACCATCAATGTCAAGAACGAGGAAAACAGGCTGACCATCGAGATCCCGGATGACGCCTTGTACGGCATAACCGAGCCGGCGAAGCTTTATCTGTTCACCAACCTCCAGTCCCTCATCATTTATCCTATCAAGTGGACAAGAACACAATAGGCAAGATATGAAATCATTACTGCTGATTCTAATTCTTTCAGTCGTCAATCCCCGGGCCGCCACGGATTCGTCGGTGGTCCGGCAGATTGCCGACTACATAGTCGACATTTACCAGACCGGCTACTACTCAGGCAAGGACGGCAAACCGTACGACGACCCCAGGGACATACCTCCCGACGAAGAGATACGTCTCAACACCAATTATGCCGCGTGGCATTATACCACAGGCATAATCAATTCTGCACTGCTGCAGTACTCTGCCATGAGCGGAGAGAACAAGTATGCCGAACATACTGTCAAGCATACCGCCTACAGCCTGCAGGAATGGAACAAGGTGCGCCCCTCGGTAACGCCTACCGGCGACTGGCATCCTTTCCACGGACTGCGCCGCTTCGACGAGCTGGACTTCATGGGAACCGAGTGCGGAGCGCTCATCGACATGGAGGGCTGGTTCGGCACCGACGAATACGAAGAATTGATTCAGCGTGCGGCGGAGCACATCCGCCACGGGCAGGCGCGTTTCCCGGACGGAACCCTTGTCCGCACCTGGCCCAAAGAATGCACCCTGTGGGCAGACGACCTCTTCATGGGCCTGTCGTTCATGACGCGCTACGCCATGCATTACGGCGACAGCCTCATGCTCAAGGACGCCATTCTCCAGGTGGACAATTTCAACAAATATCTCTGGGACGATGACGCCAAGCTTTTCTGGCATGCATGGTTCCAGGAAACACAGGCCAACGCCGGAGTACACTGGGGCCGTTGCAACGGGTGGGTTCTCCGCGCCACCGTAGACCTGCTGGACTGCCTCGACCCTGATTCCGACGATTTCAAACGCATCCAGGGCTACCTCCAGCGCCATGTTGACGGCCTGCGCGCCCGCCAGCGGCCCAACGGCATGTGGATGAACGTCCTGGACAGCAAATCCTTCGACGAAACATCCTGTACCGCGCTGTTTGCCGGCTCCATCGCCCACGCCATCCGCAACCAGTGGATAGACACGGAGTATTCCGATATGGTATTCAGCGCATGGAACGCCCTGAAAGACAAGTACATCGTTGACGGCCAGCTGAACAAGGTCTGCATCGGCACCGGAATCATGGACAGCGTGAAGGACTACGCCAAGCGCCCCACCCGCGACGGCGACACCCACGGCGCAGGAATCATCCTTGTCGCCGGAATGGAGGTCCTTTCGCTGCAGACATACCTCTCCGGAGAATACTGCTGCACACTGCGTCCCACCTTCAACTCCTGCTCCCTTGAACTTACCGCCGCGGCCCCCATCCCCGGGTTCGCTATTGAATACCGCAAAGTCGGCCAGATCAAGTGGACGCCCGTACGATTCATTCCCTATTACAACGACCAGCCCGGCTACCGCACCAGTCTCACTCGACTGGACGAGAACAGCCGCTACGAATACAGGGTCCTTATCAACGGCTCGCAGAAGAGTATAGAGCGCTTCCAGACATGGAACAGCAAGGTCCGCATTGCCAAGACCGTCGTCCTCGACCCGAACCATATCAATTTCCCCGTAAGGATCAACGACAAAGGCAAACCGGACGGCTGGATCAGGTACACGGTGCCCGAGGGTGCAGTACTCGAGAACCGCGGCCGCTATCCCACATTCATCATCGACGACGCCAGGTACGTCATCCTGGAGGGAGTAACGATGAAAGGCCCCAACATCCACCAGGGAGCCGTCAACGTTAAAAACAGCCAGAACGTACGCATCCTCAACTGCGAGATCAGCGACTGGGGCCGCGTAGGCGTTATGAGATTCGACCTCAAGGGCAAACCAGCCGTCGGCAACGACGTAATCAACTTTGACGGAGCCGTCAAGATCCAGCAGGGTTCCTCCTGCGTAGTGGTCGAACGCTGCTACATCCATGACCCGGCGGGCCGCACCAACTCATGGCGCTATTCCCACCCTTCAGGCGCCGAGGCGGTGATCATGTACAAGCCGGACCATTCCACCGTGCTGCGCTACAATGATTTCGTGGGCGGCGGCGACAAGCACCGGTTCAACGACTCCGTCGAGTCATTCGGCAACTTCGACAAGGACGGAGGCTTCAACCGCGACGCCGACATATCCGGCAACTTCCTGGCATTCTGCAACGACGACTGCATAGAGCTGGACGGCGGACAGCGCAATGTCCGCTGCTTCGGCAACCGCTTCGAGAGCGCCCTCGTGGGCGTTTCCATCCAGGGTTGCATGATGAGCCCGTCCTTCATCTACGACAACGTCTTCTCCGGCCTCGGTGATGAATTCAACCGCAAAGGCATGAACATCAAGACCGGAAGCGGCGCCCACGGTCCCCAGGCCCGTTCCTACATAACGGACAACTACTTCGGTCCACAGGGCGGCGGCATAGGATTCATGAACACGCTGGAGCTGCATGTCCATAACAATATAATAGACAAGAGCACCAACTTCGCCTCCCGCGATTCTTCTCCCCAGAGCGTCACCACCGACAACGTCATGAACCTGACCCTCGACGAGAAGGACCTGCCGGAAATGTACCCCATGCGTCCCTGCCCCTTCGTATTGTCCCGCCAGCGTTTCACCAATCCCAAATACGAGTTCGACGTAACCGTCAAACCCCTGCCCGAGCTCAAGGACAGCATACACTTCGTCATACGCCAGAACTACGAGTGCGACTGGTTTGAAGTCACCCCTTCCTCCGGTTATGTCAAGGCGGGGGAAGAACTCACCCTGCACGTCAAGCTTCTGGAAGACAAGATGCAGGACCGCCGCTACTATCGCGGTGCGTTCCTCGTGCGTACTCCGGAAGGACTCTCCCGCCCCTGCACCATCTACAAGGAGACCAAATTCCTCCCGCCTTTCAAGGCGGAGAAGGAAGGGGATGTAGCTGTCTATCTGGACGCATTCAACCCCACCAGCGGCATCCCTGACGTGGTCGACGAAAAGACATCTCCTTCCGGCAAGGCGGTCCGTATGACCAAAGGCAACGAGAACACCCTGGAATGGGAATTCACCGTACCCAAGGACGGACGCTACTACATCCTGCTCCACGGCAGCGGAAGGCCCTTCCCCGACGTGATGGCCAGCGTAGACGGTTCCGAGTTCAAGAAGAGCGAGCATCAGACCAATACCAACTTCATGATCTGGACCATTCTGGCTCCCGGAGGGAACTTCAACCTGAGGATCGCATATTACGACCTGGATGCAAGCAAGAAGCATACGCTCAGGCTGCAGCCCGGTCCCAACAAGAACACCAAGATATTGATGCTCGACGGCATCGTAGTTACCGATAACCCCGAAGCTTTCGAGCCACGCTGATGACCAGATTCTTTGTCTTGATACTGCTAAGTTTCCTTTGTGCCGCCTGCAATCCGACGGTGCCGGAAGACCCGACGCCCGGGGAATCATCATTCCGCGCCACGCTGCCAGGCGGCGTGAAGGGAGCCTGGCAGAAAGGAGACAAGGTATCCGTTGTTTCCGTAGCCAACGGAACCATAGCCAGCGTTGACACCTTCACCGCACAGGATGCCGGCACGGAGACCGTTTTCAGCGGTAAGTACACGGGAGCCGACAAGGCCGCCGTCGCGGTGGTCTACCCCGCTCTTGAAGGCGCAGAAGACGGCGTCTATGAATCCGCGCCCCTGTATGGCAACGGTTCCGGTTTCTTCCGCGCCGTAAAGGGCACAAGCTACATCCTGTTTGCCAACAAAGACGGCCTGCGCATCCTGCAGTCGGGCAACGCCGACAGCTCCGGTCTCCAGGACCTGTGCTTCCTGATGGAGGGCAGTTCCGCCAACCTCCTCTTCGACGGCGCCATATCCCTTAAACCCAAGGCCTCGCTGCTCCGGCTTGACCTGGACGCCACGGCGCTGGGCAATGAGGAAAAGGTTCAGGGAATAACCCTGTCGACAGACGACGGTACGCCTTTCACATCCTACAGGGGCAGCATGTCCCTCGACGGAAGCAAAAGCCAGTGGGTCACCAACGAAGCCAGAAGCAGCTTCGAGATGGAACTGGGAGACTTCGCACCCGGAGGTACGCTTAGCGTATTCGTTCCCGTTTTCCCGAACAACAGCGGAGCGTCGCTTTCCGGTGCCGTTGAACGCACCCTCACCATCGACGTTTCCACCGATTCCAAGGTCTACACGGCCAGCAGGCAGATTCCGGCTTCGGACAATGGATTCGACCTCATTCCCGGAAAGGAAATCGTCATAAGCGCTACGCTCTCGCTCAAAGCCAACAACCCCGTGCAGGGCCCGGTAATCAAATCCGTCCAGAAGATTCTGGAGAAAGGACCTGCGGCCGTGTATGTGGACGGCAACATCCTGTATGTAGGCTCAAGCGGCTTCGTCTACTCAATGGACATAACCAATCCCATGGAGCCGGTACTGCTGGGCAGCGTGGCCTTCAACGGAAGCGTACGCCAGCTTACGGTCTACAACGGGACACTCGTGGCATCCGCCCGCCCGTCCGGAGTCTGGGTGTTCGACGTATCCAACCCCGCAAACATGTCACTCATCAGCCGGTACGACGGTATAGAACTCTCTACCGGCATAGATATAGCCGGAGACTGCATCTTCGTGGGAGAAAGGCAGACCGGAGTGGAATTCGTGGATGCCCGCGACCTCACCAAGCCGCAGCACATAAGGGCGATCAAAACTCCGGAATCCCAGACGGTCTTCTACCAGGACGGATATCTATATTCCGGGGAATGGGCGGCCGGACAGGTAAGCATCTTCGACGCCAGGGACCTGGGCAACATCAACCAGGTCGCCACCATATACCTTAAGGGCTACGGCGACGGCTTGTGGGTTTACGGCAACCGGCTTTACGCATCGACGGGCCACCACCACCGCAACGACGCGCCCAAGACCGTCGACGGAGACGGCCACGGCATGGAAATCTGGGACATCTCCAATCCACGGAGTCCCGTATTCATCTCCCGTATAGAATTCGACATATTCTACATCTCCGGTACGGACTGCTGGATGCTGCGACCTTCCGGCGACGGCAAGACCGTTTTCTGCGGCGACGTCTTCAACGGACTTTACGTAGTTGACATTTCCAACGAAAGGAATCCCAAGATCATCCATCACTGGGAGCCCTTGGGGAACAGTCCCACCAACAAGAAACACGCGGTGACCTCGGTGGCGCTGACGGACGGCGTGGCATACGTGACGGTCACCAGTGAAGGTATGTACGCGCTCGAATCTCCACGGGCAAAACCGACCCCCCGCGAGCGCGGCACCCTGCCGACCAACATGCAGGCCAGGTATAAATACGATACTCCGGCAGACAGCAGGTTCCAGGCGTGGGTACCCGACAGGCGCGGCGCAGTCAAGTCGGCCGCCGCTTACGGCGACGCCCTCTTCGTCGCCTGCGGAGACGCCGGCCTGTACACCGTAAAGAAAAACTCGTCCGGGAAGCTGTATACCGTCGCATCGCTTGACATCCCCTTCGCCGGCGGCGTCGCCATTCAGGGAGACAAGCTTTACGTAGCCCGGGGATATCAGGGGCTCGGCGTGTACCGCATCGGCGCTGACCTGTCGCTGCAGGAAATAACCCTCCTCAAACGGGAATTGAATCCAAACTCGGTCAACAGCCAGTTCAGCTACTGGGTCTCCGTACCCAACGACAATTACGTAGTGAACTGCGACCGCACGAGCGGATACCAGTTCCTGGCCGTAGAGGGAGACAAGAATTCGCCCACGTACACCTTCAGGCGCCAGTACGGCCTCAACATCAATTACAACCGGTACATTTCGGAAAAGGCCAGCAAGGAAGGCCTTCTCCCCTACGCAACCCGAAGCGGCCTGGTGTGGATCAATCTGTCCTCGACGGCCTCCGTCCCCCAGCCGGTCGTGTACGAGGATCTCAAGAATTCGCTCGCCGAAGGAGCAACGCTGTTCAAGGACAACCAGATACTCCTTACCCGCGATCATACGTTGCGCACCATAGCTCCGGGAGGATCCTCCATTCTTGCTGTGAGCGAATACAACGAGGCCTTCTCCGGAATACCTCGCTGGGAAAGCGGCAACACCGTATTGCTCTGCAACTTTGTAAGCCGATACGTCTCAAAGGTAAATGCAGGCAACATTGCATCACCCGAACTCATATTCAGAGAAGAAACTCTGGGCTATCCGGAACCAGGCATGTTCTGGAAAGGGAAATGCGTGGTGCCCTGCGGATACCAGGGACTTTTAGTAGAGAAATAACAACCTTAATATCAACCAATTATTCACTTATGAAAAAAAACAAGTATTACCCCCCTGAGGCATTTCCGATTCCGGTAGACCTGGAATATGTCCTCTGCATCAGCGGCGACCTCACTGACGGCACCGGTGAAGATCTTGAACCTTGGACCGGAGATACTTTTTAAAGTTGACGCGCTATGAAGAGAATTACTATTTTATTCGCAGTTGCGGCAACATGCTTGCTTGCATCCTGCAACCAGAAAATCGAGCAGATCGTTCCCGAAGAGTCCAACACTGTTGCCCGGAACGAGATTACCTATATCATTGCCGACGGCAATGAAGATGCTGCTGCAAAGGCCGCCATCGATAACAATACGGCCGCTTTCACATGGAAAACCGGCGACCAGATCGCCGTCTATTCCCAGGCGGGCTATAAAACGTCCAGTGGCCTGGCAGAAGGCGGAGAAGCCACCGCTTCTTTCGCATTCTCCAACCTCGATGACGAACAGAGAGCCAACTTTGCTCTTTACCCCGCCAGGATTGCCAGCGACGCATACGGCGACCCTTACGTCGACGAGGTGACCGCCTCCGCCCTTAACGTCTATCTTCCCGGAGAGTACAACCTGTCCAAGATTTATTATGACAGGGCACCCCTCCCCATGATCGCCGAGAACACTTCCGGCTGCAGCCTTGCATTCAAGCAGCTGGGCGCCCTTCTCCGCTTCAAGCTGGTCAGCGTTCCCAAGCAGACCAAGTACATCACCTTCGATTTCAACGGAAAGAAGGTTCAGGGCGAATTCACGCTCAGCGGCGTGGTTCCCGGCACCACCGTGCTCCAGACCTCCGATACGACCGACGACGACGATATCATCACAGTCGTCAACGACGACGTATTCGATACGTTCCAGAAGGGACTCATTCTCAACATCCCCGTCCCTACCGGAACATATTCCGAGGTAACCGTCACGACCTGGGACGGCGAGCCCGACAACGGCGGCCACAAGATCAACGCTCTCACCGCTCCTATCGATCCCAGCGCCAACTGGACTGCCGCACGCAAGACCGCCCGCAAACGCGAGGTCTTCCTGCCGGTATTCGCAATTTCAGGCAGTAACGGAGTTGGTTACGGAAAGAAGGTGGTCTTTGCGCCCGGAAATCTGCAGGCGGTTCTTGCCACAAAGCCCAAGTCCAATGTGCCTGGTACTGCTTCTGAATGGCGTTTTGCAGCACATCAGTACGATGCCATCGGTGCCAGCATGCCGGGTGACGAAAGAGAACATTCCATCAATTCACTTCAGGTTCCTATGGTGGGTGATGTCATCGATCTGTTCGCATGGGTCGGAGGAGATGCTACAGGTTATACCGGAGATTATGCCGATGACATGTACAAATGTGGAATCTTGTACCCTTCAGGCTCCGATATCGATATTCTTACCGGCACTACAGATAACTATAGCGGACTTCTTTGCGACTGGGGTCACAATGTGATCAACACTCCGGAGGGAGATTATCCTGCAGACACCTGGCGCATCCTTACCAAGAATGAGTGGTATAAGGTGGTTTTAAACAGAGGCTGTTTGCGACTTAGGGCAACCATTACCGATGGTGGCAATCCTGTTGCCTATGGTTATGTCCTTACACCCGACCAGTATGAACACCCCGCCGGTGTACCTGAGTTCAACAAAGCAACAAAAGATAAGAGTTCTTACCTTGACAGCAGTTGCTCGGACGACGTATTCACCCTGGAGCAATGGGAAAAGCTGGAAGGCGCAGGCTGCGTATTCTTACCCATTACCAATATTCGCACCAAAGGAACTAATTCCGAAACGATAAAGCCCGCTGATGGATGGTATTGGTCCAGTGATGCCAATACCGGCAAAAATGCTGCTGCTTTTGCATTTAACGATATTGCGCTTGGTGCAAGCCAGCTCAAATCTACCGGCAATAGCATTCAGACCAGTAAGTCCCTGGCCCGCAAGTGCGGTGCTGCTGTCAGACTCGTCCGCATTGTCAATGACTCCGACATTTAGTACTCATCTGTAATCTTTACTTCTATCCCCCGCTACGGCGACCCCCGATGCGGGGGATAGACTTTTGAATCAAGATGCGTAACAGGTCCCCGCACCTACGTAACGTACGCAGGAAGCCGCAAGGGAGACATTGCCTGGGAGGGTTACGTCCGGGATCTGGTAGCCGCCACCGACTGGAACAAGTTGAATCAATTGTACCTGTGAAATGAAATAAACAGGTATGTTAATGCGGACAGAAAATCGGACCGGAGCAGAACAGTCACATGCTGATGTATTATCTTTGTAAGAGAGGCACTTGACCGTAACCATGAGCTCCGGCATCATATTCAGCATAGAAGAATTCGCAATCAACGACGGCCCCGGGATCCGCACGACGGTTTTCCTTAAAGGCTGCCCGCTGCGTTGCGCATGGTGCCACAATCCGGAGAGCTGGAAGCGGGAGCCGCAGATAATGGTCAAGAAAGGGAGGGAAGAGATGTGCGGTTATTCCATCGAGGCGGCCGACCTGGCAGGCAGGCTGAAGCGTGACGAGGCCCTGTACCGCGACAGCGGAGGCGGCGTCACCTTCACGGGCGGGGAGCCGCTCATGCAGGCCGCGTTCCTCACGGAAGTGATGGACCTCCTCCCCGGCATACACAAGGCGGTGGAAACCAGCGGATATGCAAGCCCCGAGACCTTCCGGGAGGTTCTCAGTCGCACCGACCTGTTCCTCTTTGACATCAAGCTGGCCGATCCGGAACTGCACCGGCAGTTTACCGGCGCCGGCAACGCCCCCATCCTGCAGAACCTGCAGACGCTCATAGCTTCGGGCAAACCTTTCGTGGCCAGGGTGCCGCTCATCCCCGGCGTCAACGACACCCCCGAGAACATGGAAGCTACTGCGGAGCTCCTGGAGGGAGCCTCAGGCCTCCAACGGGTAGAACTTCTCCGGTACAACCAGATGGCCGGTGCAAAATATCCTATGGTGGGACTCCCCTACGACCCGCCATTCCAAGAAAAACAAGAGCCCAAGATTCATGACGCGTTCACGAAAAAGGGTATTAAACTACTGATATTATGATAGAAAGAATCGAGGTCCTGAAGTCCTTTATCTGGAACAGGAAACACCACGGTTTCAGACGCACCCCGGAATCCCTGGGGCTTGACAGCCTGTCCGAACAATTCCATGCCGGAGATGTCGCTCCCGTAGAGCGCAGCGCCCGCATGCTCAAAGCCCTGCTGGAGGCCGAAGAACCCATCATCCTTGAGGGGGAAACCATCGTAGCCACACGCACAATCACCCGCATCCCTTCCGTTTTCACGGAAGAAGAATGGGCCGAAATCAAGAAACACCATACCCTCCACGAGCGCGGCACCGTGTCCAACATTTCCGCCGACTACGAGGGAATCCTGCGTGACGGTCTGGGCAAGCGCAAGGCACAGGTGCAGGCCCGTATGCAGGACAAGGACCTGACTGCGGAGCAGAAGCAGTTCCTGCAGGCGGCCAAGGAATCCATCGAGGCCGTCCAGGCGTTCATCGCCAAATACCGCGACTGCGCAGAGCGGGCCGGCCTCAAAGAGGTGGCGGCAGACCTTGAAGCCATAAGGGAGAACGGCGCCGAGACGCTCCACCAGGCCCTCCAGCTTCTCCGCATGGTGCACTTCGCACTATGGGAGAGCGACTGCTATCATAATACCCTTGGCCGATTCGACCAGTACATCTATCCGTACTACAAGGCCGATATCGACGCCGGACGCATCACCGGCGAGCAGGCCTTCGACCTCGTCGAGGAGTTCTTCCTCGCCTGCAACAAGGACAGCGACCTCTACATCGGCATGCAGCAGGGCGACAACGGGCAGAGCATCGTGCTCGGAGGCCGCAACCAGAAGGGCGAGTATCTTTTCAACGAGGTCTCGAAGATGTGCCTCAGGGCGAGCTACGAACTCAATCTCATCGACCCCAAGATCAATCTCCGCTGCGACGGACAAACCCCTCTGGAGGTTTACAAACTGGGCGCCCAGCTCACCAAGCGCGGCCTGGGTTTCCCTCAGTACGACAACGACGACGTGGTAATCCCCGGCCTGCTCAAACTCGGCTACACCCCTGAGGACGCATACAACTATGTAGTGGCCGCCTGCTGGGAGTTCATCATCCCCAAGAACGGGATGGAGATTCCCAACATCGACGCCCTCTCCTTTGCCGGCATCGTGAGCGCCGCCGTCGAGCACCTCGGTGAGTATCCCACCTACGAGGCGTTCTACTCATATATCGACAGCCGGATCAAGGCCGAGTGCGACCGCATCACCAAGGCTCACGACAACCTGTACATAGTCCCCGCCCCCTTCATGTCCATGCTTATGGGCGGTACGATTGAGCGCGCGCAGGACATATCCCTCGGAGGCAATTCCAACAACTACGGCGTGCATGGCACCGGTCTATCCACCGCGGCCGATTCACTGGAGGTAATCAAGAAGTACTACTACGAAGACAAGTCCATCTCCCTGGAGGAAATGCTGGACTGCGTACACAACAACTTCAAGGGCCACGAAGCCCTTCAGGACCGTCTGCGCAACGAGGCCCCCAAGATGGGACTTGACCAGGAAGAACCCGACTCCATCGGCAGCGCCCTCCTCAAATCCTTTGCCGAAGGCCTCAGGGGCAAGCGCAACGAGCGCGGAGGAATCTGGCGCGCCGGCACCGGTACCGCCATGTACTATATTTTCCACGCCAAGGACCTGCCCGCCACTCCGGACGGCCGCAGCGCGGGAGAAGTCATTCCCGCAAACTTTACCCCCAGCATGTTCCTGCGCCAGCAGGGCCCCGTTTCCGTGATGCGTTCCTTCTCCAAGCAGGACCTTCAGGACACCATCAACGGCGGCCCGCTCACCATAGAACTGGACGAGAGCATCTTCCGCAACGAGGAAACGATAGAGAAGCTGGCCATGCTGATCCGCAATTACATGCGACTCGGCGGCCACCAGCTGCAGCTGAACACCCTCAACCGTGAAACCCTTCTGGACGCAAAGGCCCACCCGGAACTCCACAGGGACCTTATCGTCCGCGTCTGGGGCTGGAGCGGCTACTTCGTCGAGCTGGACGAGTGTTATCAGGACCATATTATCGAAAGAATCAAATACAAGATATGAAACTCAAGGGATACATGTTCTGGATTGCCTTCGTAGCATCGCTCGGAGGCCTCCTTTTCGGGTTTGACACCGCTGTCATTTCCGGCGCAGAGAAACAGATTCAGTCTGTTTACGGCCTGAGCGACTTCGCTCACGGTTTCACCATGGCCACCGCCCTTATCGGCACCATAATAGGAGCCCTTTTCTGCGGCAAGCCGGCAGAGAAGCTTGGCAGGAAGAAATCGCTCATCATCATAGGAATCCTTTACCTTATATCGGCCGTCTTCAGCGGCGCCGTCGTCAACTGGTACAGCTTCATGTTCTTCCGTTTCCTGGGAGGCCTTGCCGTGGGCGCTTCTTCCGTAATCGGTCCCATGTACATCGCCGAGATATCCCCTTCCCGCTGGCGCGGACGGTTCGTATGCTTCTTCCAGTTCAACATCGTGCTCGGCATCGTCCTGGCGTATTTCTCCAACTACTGGATTGCCGGCGTGCCCAACGACTGGCAGTGGATGATCATAGCGGAGAGCTTCCCCGCCCTGCTGTTCACCGTGCTTATGCTCACTGTACCGGAGAGCCCCAGGTGGCTGGTCGGACAGGGTGACGAGGCCGCGGCACAGCAGGTGTTCGAGCGCACCGGCGAGAGCGACGTCGCCGGACAGCTCCGCGCCATCAAGGAATCCCTCGAGGATGCCGCATCCGCCGGCAAGGAGAAACTGTTCCAGAAGAAGTACTCCATCCCCATCCTCATCGCTTTCCTCATCGCCACGTTCAATCAGCTCAGCGGCATCAACGCCATCCTCTACTATGCGCCCCGCCTGTTCGAGCTTTCCGGCGTCTTCCGCGAGGGAGCCATGCTCCAGAGCATCATCGTGGGTCTTACCAATTTGACATTCACCATGATAGGAATGGTCCTGATAGACAAGCTGGGCCGCAAGACCCTGCTGCTTATCGGTGCCGTAGGCATGGTCATAGCACAGGCGCTGGTTGCATGGGGCTTCGCCACCAACCACTTCGAGGGATACATGCTCCTTATCTGCATCTGCGCCTATATAGCGTTCTTCGCGATTTCGATGGGAGCGACCATCTGGGTCGTTATCGCAGAGGTCTTCCCCAACAGCGTAAGAGCCCAGGGACAGGCTTTCGGCAGCGCCACGCACTGGGTGTGGAGCGCCCTCCTCACATGGTTCTTCCCCATGTTCCTGTCGATAGGCGGACAGTATATCTTCACCGTGTTCGCCGTCGTGGCCGGTCTGTCATTCATATTCGCCCTGTGGCTGCCTGAGACCAAGAACAAGTCCCTGGAGCAGATTCAAAAGGAACTTGTCCGGAAATGAGACCTTCAGTTTTTTCCCTCAAAGGCGGATCGCTTGAAATGAGCGTCACCGATTTCGGCGCCCGCGTACTCAGTCTGCTCGTTCCCGACCGCAAAGGCCGCAAGGACGATGTCATAGTGGGCTACGAAACCCTGGAGGAATACGTCAGCTGCCCCGGCGAGCGCTTCTTCGGCGCAGCGGTGGGACGAGTGGCAAACCGCATCGGCGGAGCCGCCTTTTCCCTGGACGGCAAGGACTACAAGCTGGCCGCAAATGACCACGGCAACACATTGCACGGCGGTTTCACCGGCTTTGACAGGGTGATGTGGAACGTCGAAAAAGCAACGGAGAATTCCATTCACTTCAGCCTCACTGATCCTGACGGCCAGGAGGGCTGGCCAGGCAACCTCAAGGTGCACATGTGCTACGAGCTCACCCCTGAGGATGAATTCAAAGTATCCTACAAGGCCTGGACCGACGCCCCTACCCTGTGCAACCTCACCCATCACAGCTTCTTCAACCTTACCGGCGATTCGTCCCGGCCTATCCTGAATCACGAGCTGCAGATTGCCGCACCGGCGTATCTTCCGGTTGACGACAAACTCATCCCTACCGGAGAAATCCGCAGCGTAGGGAATACCCCCTTCGATTTTACCGTTCGCAAGGCCATCGGACGCGATATACAGGCTGCCGGCGGATACGACCACAACTGGTGCCTGTCCGGCAGCGGGCTGCGTCTTGCCGCCACCCTCTTTGAGCCGGAAAGCGGCCGCAGAATGGACGTGCTTACCGATCAGAGCGGAATTCAGTTCTACAGCGGCAACTTCTTCGACGGTTCGTATTCCGGAAAGGGGGGACGCCCCATAGGCCACCGCTGCGCCCTCGCCCTGGAAACCCAGAAGTGGCCGGACTCCATCCATCACGCCGGCTTTCCCGACACCGTCCTGAGGCCCGGCGAAACCTATACCCACACCTGCATTTACCGCTTCTGCCATGAAAACTAGAATACTCCTGCTCTCGCTGCTGCTTACCCTGCCGCTTGCAGCCGCACCCAAAGACACATTCCGCCTTTCTTCCGGAGCGGCAGTCCAGGTGGAGGCCCTTGCGCCCAATATCGTAAGGGTCCGCATCTCCCCTGCCGGAGAGTTCCCTCAGTCGCTCATGGAGCGTTACGGCATACTCAAAACGAACTGGGCGCCATTCCAGGAGCCCGGATGCAGCCTGCAATTCGACCCGTCCACCCAGACCTTCGCATTCCTGGACGCCACCGGCAGGCAGCTGGCAGGCGGCATCAAGTTCCATGAGGCCGGCAGCGCACTCTGCCGTGAGCTCCGCGATTCCATCCAGGTGCAGTACGGCGACATGGTCACCCGCCGTAACGGTGGCATAATAGGAGACGACGACGGCTCGCTGTCGCAGATGGACAAGACGGAAGGCGGCGACCCGGAGAAGAGTTGCGTCCTGCGCATTCCCATCAAGGCCGACGAGCGTTTCTACGGCGGCGGCAGCACCTCCCGCGAGCACATCCAGCACCGCGGGGAGCGTCTTCGCATGTGGGCTACGTACCAGCACACGGAGATACCGATGCCGTTCATGATGAGCACCGGCGGATGGGCCGTCTATTCCAATTCCACCCGCAAAAGCTACTTCGATATGGGCCGTCTGGAGAAAGACGCCTTCTCCATCTATACTACCGAGCCCCAGGGAGACTTCTACTTCATAGCCGGAGACGGGCTGCCCGCAATGCTGGACACATATACCCTGCTTACAGGGCGCAACTACCTGCTGCCCCGCTGGGCCTACGGTTTCTGCTTCGGTCCCAACATGCAGGAGAACCAGTGGCAGATACTCGGCGACGCCCGCGAATTCCGCGAAATGGGCGTCCCGTGCGACGTCTTCTGGCTGGAGCCGCAATGGATGAGCAAGCACTACGACTTCTCGTCGGCCAAGAACTGGAACTACGACAAGTTCTCGCCGGAGTATTCCTGGAAGCAGAACGACCCCGTCAAGCGATACAATCCCTCGCTGTTCATAGGCCGCATGCGCGACATGGGCCTGCACCTGGGACTCTGGGTGTGCGAGGAGTACGACCTGTCCATCGCCGAGGAGGATGCCCTCCCGGGGGCCGCACCTTCCGGACTCGAGCACTGGATGGACCACCTGAAACCCTTTATCATCCAGGGCGCCGAAGGCTTCAAGCTGGATCCCGCACGTACCCTGGACGAGCATACCTACCGTCACTACTACAACGGACGCCCGGACAAGGAAATGCACAACCTCAACCAGGTGCTGCTGCCCAAGCAGATGAACCTGATGTACAGGGAGCATACCGGCAAACGCGGCTGGTACCATTACTGCGCCGGCTGGAGCGGCACCCAGCACTGGGGAGCCTCCACCAGCGGCGACAACGGCGGCGGCAAGACCGCCCTGTTCGACCAGCTCAACCTCGGCAACAGCGGCTACATGAACACCTCCTGCGACATTATGCATGTCGCCCGCAACCTGGAGATGCAGAGCCTCCACTTCGGGGCTTTCCTGCCCTGGACGCAGGTCAACAGCTACGCCCACATGTACCAGCCGTTCTATTTCGTCGGCAAGGAAAGGGAGATTTACCTCAACTGCATCAGGCTGCGCTACGAACTGCTTCCGTACATCTATTCGGCGGCCATCGAGGGCGCGCTTACGGGCATGCCCATGGTGCGCAGCATGCCGCTGGTATTCCCTGACGACAGGGCCGTGGACGACCTCTGGACACAGTTCATGTTCGGAGACAAACTGCTCGTGGGCATCTTTACCGACGAGATTTACCTGCCCGCCGGAGAGTGGACCGACGCCTGGACCGGCGAAAAGATAGCCAGCCGCGGCGAGTGGGTCAAGCGCCCGTACCCCGACGACCGCGCCGGACTGCTGTTCATCCGCGGCGGAGCCATCATCCCCACAATGGAGGTAAGGGATTACATCGGCACGGAACCCATCAGCTCCTATATCGTCAAAGTGTACCCTTCCGGCGACAGCGACTATGAGCTGCTGGACTGCGACGCCGAGAGCTACGGCTACGAGGAGGGCAAAGTGGCGCGCACCCGTTTGAGCTGCAGCCAGGGAGCCAGGGCGGTCGAGCTGCGCGTGGCCCCCGTAAGCGGCAGCTTCGAGAACATGCCAGGCGCACGCGACTACACCTTCAAGGTGGCCCTGGGCCGCAAGCCTTCCAGGGTCCTTGTCAACGGCAAGGCATTGAAAGGCTGGAGCTGGTCCAAGGACGGGCAGGCCGGAACCCTCTCCGTTTCCGTTCCCGGCTGCTCCGTATTCCAGGAATTGTCTGTCAAGATTCAGTTGTAAATATGAAAAAGCTTCTGGTTCTGCTTGCATGCGTCGCCATGCTCGCCCCGGTTCGCGCCCAGAGTATCTATCATGACGGGTGGACCGATTTCAACAAAAACGGCCGCATGGATGTGTATGAGAATCCGTCGGCCCCCATCGACTCCCGCATAGAGGACCTTCTTTCCCAGATGACGCTGGAGGAGAAGACCTGCCAGATGGTGACGCTCTACGGCTACCGCCGCGTGCTGCAGGACCAGCTGCCCACCCCGGAATGGAAGGAACGTCTTTGGAAAGACGGCGTGGGCGCCATTGACGAGCATCTTAATTCCTTCGTCGCATGGAACCTTCCGCTGGCCACGGAGAGCCCCTACATCTGGCCTGCATCCAAGCATGCCTGGGCTCTCAACGAGGTTCAGCGCTTCTTCATCGAGGAAACGCGCCTGGGTATCCCCACGGACTTCACCAACGAAGGCATACGGGGAGTGGAAGCCTATAAATCCACCAATTTCCCCACCCAGCTGGGCCTTGGAAGCACCTGGGACCGGGAGCTGATCAACCAGGTGGGCAACATTACGGGAACCGAGGCCAGGCTGCTGGGCTACACCAACGTGTACGCTCCGATCCTGGACGTCGGCCGCGACCAGCGCTGGGGCCGCTACGAGGAAGTTTACGGCGAAGACCCCTTCCTGGTGGCGGAACTTGGCATACAGATGGTGCGCGGCATGCAGGCCGACCATAAGGTGGCCGCGACATCCAAGCACTACGCCGTATATTCCGCGGGCAAAGGCGCCCGCGAGGGGATGGCCCGCTGCGACCCTCACGAGAGCCCCCTTGAGGTGGAAAACATTCATATCTATCCCTGGCGCAGGGTTATCCGCGAGGGCGGACTGCTGGGAGTCATGAGCTCCTACAACGACTACAACGGAGAGCCTATCCAGGGCAGTCACTACTGGCTGTACGACCGCCTGCGCAAAGACTTCGGATTCAAGGGTTACGTGGTGTCGGACAGCGACGCCGTGGAATACCTGCACAGCAAGCACCACACTACGGTGGACATGAAGGAGTCTGTACGGCAATGCGTAGAGGCCGGCCTCAACGTCCGCTGCACCTTCCGCAGCCCCGACAGCTATGTGCTTCCGCTGCGCGAGCTGGTGCGTGAAGGCACGGTATCCATGCAAACCGTCGACGAACGCGTACGCGACGTCCTCCGGGTGAAGTTCCTTACCGGCCTGTTCGACCACCCCTACGTAACGGAGGAGGAAATGAAGCGGGCAGACGAGGTCGTGAACGGAGAAGAGCACAACAAGACTGCCCTGCGCGCATCCCTCGAGAGCCTGGTGCTTCTCAAGAACGACGGCGTGCTTCCGCTGGACGCTTCCTCGCTCAAGAGGGTCGCCGTAATCGGCCCCAATGCAAACGAAGACGGTTACGCACACGTACACTACGGTCCTCAGGCAACTGAGTCGGTGACGGTATATCAGGGCCTCAAGACTGCGCTGGAGGGCAAGGCCAAGGTCTGCTACGTAAAAGGCTGCGAGCATGTGGATTCCCAGTGGCCCGACTCCGAGATATATGGCTTTACGCCCACTAAAGAAGAGCTCTCCGGAATAAAGAAGGCCGTGAAAGCCGCCCGCAAATCGGACGTGGCGGTGCTGGTCCTCGGCGGCAATTTCCGCACATGCGGCGAAAGCCGCTCCCGCACCAGTCTGGACCTCCCACCCATACAGCAGCTGCTGGTGTCGGAGGTGAAGAAAACCGGCAAGCCCTTGGTAATCGTACTGATAAGCGGCCGCCCCCTTACCATCAACAAGGAGGAGCGCATGGCCGACGCCATCATCGAAGCCTGGTATCCCGGCGCACATGGCGGCACAGCCGTCGCGATGGCACTTCTGGGAGAATACAATCCCGGCGGGCGCCTTTCCGTGACCTTCCCCCGCACCGTAGGCCAGGTGCCTTTCAACTTCCCGTACAAGCCCGGCTCGCAGGTAGACGGCAACGCGGGAGTCGGCCCGGACGGAATGAAGACGCGGGCAAGCGGTGCGTTGTACGACTTCGGATTCGGCCTCAGCTATACCGGCTTCGAGTATTCCTCCCTGGCACTTTCGTCAAGCAGGATTATGCCCGGGGAGGGCCTTACCGTGAGTTTCAACATAACCAACACCGGCAAATACGCCGGCGACGAGGTGCCGCAGCTGTATCTCACGGACAAAGTGAGTTCCATTACGGTATATGAGAAGCTGCTGCGCGGATTCGACCGCGTGCACCTGGAGCCCGGCGAGACCAAAACGGTGACCATGGATCTTCCCGCCTCCGCCTTCGAGATGCTGGACCTTCAGATGAACCGCATAATCGAACCCGGACTGTGGGAGCTCAATATAGGGGCTTCCTCCGTGGACTTCCGCCTGAGCGCACTGCTTACCGTGGCCGATCCGGCCCATCCGGAAAAGGATTTCCGTCCCGCTCCCCCGGCAATCGCGGGCCTGCTCCCTGCTTCCATGAAGGCCGGTGAAGAGATTACCATTCCGCTCCAGAGCGGGGTTCTCTTCGGGAATTGCGAGATAGAATGGAGCCTCGACTCCAACTGCCGTTACCAGATTCTCGTGAACCAGGGCGGCGGCCAGTTCCTCCCCATCAAGGAGATGAAGACCGAGGGCGGGCTGCAGAAGCCGGTATTCGACCGCGACGACTACAAGGCCTCGGACCTCAAGATCCTGATTCTGGAGGGCGAAGCTACGCTTGTAAGTTTCGACTGCCTGGCTTTATAGGCGCCGGATTACTTCGAAGACAGTTTGATAAGCTGATCTACCGGAGTGATGCATACATGGAGATAACCGAACCCGTTGCCGCCGTCCTCGTTGTCGGAGGCGGAGCAGATGACATATTTGTCGTTGCATACGAAATGCGGGTGAGGGTCGGGATGTATCGTTGACGGCTTGTCCGGAGTGGTGATGGGTTTGAGGCCGGAGAATATCGCCAGGTCTTTGCCGGTTTTGCGGTTGTAGAACCACACTCTCCAGGGGCCTCCCCTGTAATAACCTGTCTTATACTCCCCCCAGGGACGGTCGTCGTCGTGCACGAAATACTGCAGGTCCTTAGTGGGATTGCCGTGGGTGGAGCGCTCCACCGGAATAACCGTATAATCGTTCGTACGGACATTGCGGAAGTGGAAGCCTCCCGAGTACTCGCCGTTGGGCAGGTGCATTCCGGCGCAGAAGTATATGGTGTTTCCGTCGGCACACCAGCCTTCGTGGGTGGCGTAATTGTTCTCGCTGGGCTTTATGGTACGGCGCGTGCCGTCCGGTTTCATGAGCTGAATACGCGGATAGGTGCCGTCCGGGTCATACTCTATGGGAATCTTCTCGCCGTCGCTCTTGTCCCAGACGTCTATAGCCAGCAGGGCTTCGTCGTCCCTGGTAGGGTTGAGCTGCCCGTGGGTGAGGTGCACGGTGCTTGTGCGGTTCCACTCGGTCCACTCGCCGGTGTACAGGTCCAGAAGTCCCTGGTAGAAGACATCGTTGATCGCTGCGTCTATGAATACTTTCTTTTTGTCCTGGGTAAGGGTGATATGCGAAAGGGCTCTCTGGATGTAGCAGCCCTTAGGGGCGATTTCTGACGGGAAATCGGCAAGGCGGACGGTCTCGCCCTTCTTGAGGTCCTTCATCATGAAGTAACCGTTGTCGCGGACTTTGCCGCTGTTGGTCTTGGCTCCCATGATGAAGTAATAGAGTTTGTCTTCCTTGGGGTCAAGATAGGGATAGCAGCCGCTGGAACCGTTGAAGGTAATCAGCTTGCGCTTCTCCAGGTCCATTACGCAGCCGCCCTTCTGTGCAGGGGAATTGCCGTTTTTTTCCTTGGAAGAAAAGAAAAAGAAGAAGAAGCGACCGTCGTCGGTCATGGACTTTCCGTTAAAATAATTGCCCTGGGTGTTGCACGGGCCGATCCCGACCGCTTCATTCTTGAACATGTAGGTTACCACGCCCGACACGGGGTCTGTGTATTTGGTGAAAAAGTCTTCCCCGAAGCGTTCCACGTCCGTTTTGTCTTCTTTGATCGGGTCATCAATGTTCTCGATGCATCCGGTAACGGAAACAAGCGACAGAAATGCGGCTGCAATAAGGCGATTCAACTTTTCCATGGAACAAGCGTTATTATTGGTCCTATAAAAGTATTCAGTATTTTGCAAATTAACAATAATGGGTTAATTTTGTAGATAGAAATCAGAACACTTGATACGGTCATGCTCAGGGAAAAACGTTTCAAAAGCATTGTTCACAGTGTGGAATGGGATATCCTGGAGGGAAAGTACAAATTGGGCGACAGGATTCCGTCCATCAATTTCTGGAAAAGCAAAACAGGACTCTCGAGAAGTTCCGTCGTACTTGCCATGGAAGAACTGAAGAGCCGCGGACTTGTGGAATCCGAACAATCCGTAGGTTACTTCGTAAGCAGCACGAGAGTAGAGATAGCCCACCGCATTCTCCTGATTTTCAACGAGCTCAATTCGTTCAAGCAGGATCTGTACAATTCTTTCCTGAATACCCTGGGCCACAACGCAATGGTAGATCTGGACCTTCATAATTTCAACCGCAAATCATTCGACATGCTGCTGGAAGAAGAAGCCGGGAAGTATTCCATATACGTAATCATGGCCGGAAGATTCGAGAATCTGGAGCAGCAGCTCCGCAAATTGGGCGGAAGGGTGATCCTGGTCGACCATTGCCAGGACTCACTGCGGGGCTCATTCTCTTCCGTGACACAGAATTTTGCCATGGATGTATATGATGCCCTGGTGTCCGGACTGCCCCAGCTCAGCAAGTACAGGGAACTGGTTTTGGTGCAGAGCAGCCCCAAGGAACCGCTGGAGCGTTACGACGGCGTGCAGCTTTTCTGCAAGGACTACGGCTTCGAGTGCGGCTTCCTCAAGTCCATGGAGGGCTTCCCCATAAGACCTGGCGTTGTCTATCTCACCCCCGAGGACAGGGAAATAGTGAATATCGAACTGGCGGCCCGCGCCCAGGGCCTCAAGGCCGGGCGGGACTACGGCCTGGTAGCCTTCAACGAGCAGGTGACCAACGAAATCCTCTGCGGAGGCCTCACCACCATCTCCACGGACTTCGTCCAGATGGGCAAAACGCTGGTTGACCTTATCAAAGACAAGGACATCCGCACCGTCCGCAACCCCAGCAAACTCATTCTCAGGAATTCTTTATAATTTTTTCTTTGCGATCGTTTAAATAATCGCAAATTGATTAAAAAATCGTAAAAAACTGCAGCCGAACAAGCTTCTGGGTGCTCTATTTCGGGATTATTGCCCTATCTTGCAATAGAAACAATAAACCGTCTTAGATTATGAAACCATTATCAGAAGCCACAATTCGGCAGTACATCGCCGAAGGCAACAAAATCAAGAACTTCCGCAAACTCTCGGAAGAAAAGAAAGAACAGATTGTTGAACAGGTTCTCTCAACCGAATTCCTTGACTTACGGTGCGACTGGGCATTCAAGTATGTCTTGTCCGATCCGGAGCTGTTACTCATCCTGCTGAATGATTTTCTCCCGGAGAACATAGTTTCTATCTCCTCCATTACAAACGAGCCCAAAAGACTGAACGGTTCTGAAAAGAATGTGTTGATGGATGTGGTTGCCCGCACTGAAACAGGGCAGGAGATAGTAATTGAAATGCAGCGATTCAAAAAGACAGATCTTCGTGCCCGACTGTTCTATTACGGTGCTGCCATGGTACGGAGTCAACTAAAACGAGGACGCAATTACGGGCGTCTCAAACCAGTTTATGTGCTGTGTTTTATGGATTTTCGGATGAGACATCTTGGGAACCAACTCGTTTACAGATACAGAATGATTGAACAAGACAGCCATGAGGAATATGGCGACTGGCTCTCAATCTATCTGTGCGAACTACCACGATTGAAGAAAGTAGCGATGTCTGAGATGAATTATATCGAAGGATGGATGCATATTATCCGGGAAAGTAGTACATTTGCGGAAAAACCGGAAGGTATGGACGAGCGTTTCGACCGGGTGGTCGAGGCCGCTCGCCTGCAGAAGGTTCCGGAGAACGACAAGATGGATTATTTCAAAGCTATGGTATCCGATAACGAACGCCTTGAATACGGCGAGGACCGCTATGCAGAAGGACGGGCTGAAGGGGCGAGAGAGAAGCAGATTGAAATCGCTCTGCGGATGGTTAACGAGTTTGGTCAATCCCCAGCTAAGGCCGCGGAGATTACTGGCTTAAAAGTGTCTGACTTTATATCGGATTAGACTCCTGGAAAAAACTATCCCCCGCATCGGATTGCGACGCGGGGGATAGGTATAAAGCGCTCTAACGAGCGTACTACTTGTCGTTCACGACGCGGACAAGCCTGACGGCGGCGCCGCACTTGCGGGAGAAGGATTTGTTACCAAACGCAACAGTATTGGAAGAACTATTGAGTTGGCTAGCACCCAAAGCGATCTCGTTGAATGCGAAACACAAGGCGTTTTTGCCGGTGGATGCCAATGTCGACCAATACCAGCCATCGGCAGGCTTTACCAGTTGAGTATAAGTCGCCTTGGTACGGACATTTGTAATCGGGAAGAACACGCATCCCGCACCCTCCAGTTTCTCCCATTGTTCCAGGGTGTAAACGTTATCGGAACAAGCTGTGTTTGTATAACCACTGTTAGCCGTTGTTGCATTGTTAAACGCGGGAACACCAGCCGGATGAGTATACTGGTCGGGGGCAATCACGTAGCCGTAAGCAATCGGGGTTCCGCCATCCGTAATGGTCGCCCTCAAGCGCCAGCCGCCGCGGTTAACAAGTACTTTATACCATTCGTCTTTGCTGAGCGTACGCCAGGTGCCTGCGGGATAGTCCCCTTCGGGCGTGCTGATGACATTCTGTCCCCAGTCACGAAGGAGGCCGTTGTAGTTATCAGTCGAGCCTGTGAGTAAGTCAATATCAGATCCGGAGGGATAGAGAATACCGCATTTGTACTTATCGTCTTCATAGTCCCCGGTATATCCGGTGGCGTCTCCGCCAACCCAGGCGAACAGGTCAATGACATCCCCGATTCTCGGGTCCTGGATAGTATTGATAGCATGGGTTGTCCGTGTATCTTCGGGGTTTACATCCTGAGGCATTTTCGTCCCGACGACCTCGTACTGATGAGGAGCAAAACTCCACTCAGTAGCAAAACCGGGCTTATTGATTGCAGGTTTCGATCCTAAGGTTGCCCGAAGGTTACCTGGTGCGAAAACTACCTTGACTCCCGCATCTACACCGTTACTGACCGTAATGCCGAATACCGGCAGGTAGACTTCGCGCTTCCTGGCGCCCATACGGGCAGGGACCCAGTTGGCGGAAGGGTTGACAGGCGTGGTAAGGGCGTTGATCTTGTGACCGCCGTTACCGGGTTCACCATCCCAGGTAGTGACTGTGACATCTGTATATTCGCCGGTGGAGGCAACTCCGGCGGGGACCAGGATGTTCACGACAAGGGCCTTCTGGAACGTAGAAAAGACGCCGTCGTTATAGACCGTGATAATGTCATCGACTCCGTCGGTAGGGGCTGTCTGAACGGCAGTTGTGCCGGGATTGACGCCTGAAAGAACAAACTCTCCCTGAACCTTCTTGCCATTGAAATCGAAGGTTAGGTACTGGGTCTGCTTGGGAACGCTGACCAGAGTGAAACGGACCATCGCGCCAAGGGTCTTGAATGCCAGGACATCATCGGGGCCGTTGGCGGCAACCATGGGAACGGGAGCCAAATCGCCAGTGATATCGGACAGATTGTATGTCCCGGGAAGGTTAATCTTCAATGACGAAGCGGTGACATCGACGGTATACAGATTGTCAGAGCTGTCGTATGCCAGGCTTGCAGGGAAAACCGCGAAATTAGCCCGGTCATCCTGAGCAAAGGCCTGGGAGCCGCTGAATGCGAATGTGGCGCTTGCAGCCTTGTTATAGTCGCTTGACAGGGCATCGGAAATCTTATAGCCGCCGCTGGTATAGACAGCTATTTTATCTCCGGTATTCCAGGTAAAGTCGCCGCTGGTGCCATCGATAGCAGCCTTTGTCCTTTCTTCGCCATTCGCGGAAATATAAACCACCTCAGGAGCTTCGGAAACCAGATCCTGGGGCTCGTCGAGGGCCTGAATCTCTTCTTCCTTCTGGGTGCATGCCACTGCAACAAGGAGCAGCGCTGCGGAAAATGCAAAATACTTTTTCATAATGCCATCTCCTTTAATCTTCCCAATTCATACCATCTCCGGAGCCGGGGACATCCGGACTGCCGCATAAAATACCTTCTACCTCATCCAGTTGTATTTCGACCTGTGGAGAGGCGTAAAACAGTTTCTTTTCCATTGTATATCTGAGGTTAGTTTAAAATTTTCTAAAGTTACACAAAGCCCCACAAACCATCCCGAATGGTCTGATAACAGGTATTAATAATAGACCGCTTTAAGGACTCTTGTATAACCGAATAAGGATTCTTTTGAAAGATAATCTTTTCAATATTCCATGGCCTTTAAACATTCGCAAAATCGTATTGCTATTTTTGTCAACTCCATTGTGAATTCAAAGAAAAGAGCTTTCTTCGCAACGTTATTGTTTAACCTGACACTTTTGAGATTATGGAAACACAACAGGATTATAATCCTCAGGAACAATATGATATTCCTCAGGTCAGCAAGTATCTAGACCTCCGGGTCGATTGGGCCTTCAAGTACGTTTTCTCCAAGAAGGAAATACTTCTGAAACTGCTGAATGACATTCTTCCGCCGACAATCACCAATTTGGAGTATTTGCCGAATGAGATACCGGTAATGAGCGAAAAGGACAAGCGCTCGACGCTGGATGTTATATGCGACAGCCCCGAAGGCAAGATCCTTGTGGAGATGCAGCGCAAGCACACCGCCGATATTGATGACCGGCTGGCATACTATCAGGCGACTCTCGTTCAGCGACAGGTAAAACGCAAGAGTGTAACTTACAGGGTCAAACACGTATACATATTGTGCATCACCAGTTACGTACGATTCCATTCTGTTGAGCCTCCGAAGCATAAGATGCTGTTCAGCTACGACTACCGGGAAAACGAGACTTACGAACTGCTGGAAAACAGTAAGTCATCCTTCTATTATCTTGAGCTCAGCAGGATGAAAGAGAGGGATTGGGAGAAACTGCGAAAAAATCCTGAGCGCTGGTGCTACCTTTTCAAAAATATGTCTAAATTCGCGAGTGAGAGGGATGAGCCCAGGGATCTCCATGGATTTGAAGACGTGTTGGAAGCGGCGCGGGTCGACACTCTCTCGCCGGAAGATATGGACAACTATCAGGATATGCTTTCAGCCGTAAAACGTGAAATGCGTATGGCACGTCTCTACGAAAAGCAACAGGCCGAAGCAAGGATGGCAGAGGCAGAAGCCAGAGGTGCTAAAGGGAAGCAGATTGAAATCGCTCTGCGAATAGTCAACGAGTACGGTCAGTCGCCCGAAAAAGCCGCTGAGATCACTGGTTTAAAAGTGTCCGACTTCATAGCGGATTAACTCTGAAGATAAGGAGCAAGTAGAGGCTCTCAACCAGCTTGTCATCTCAAACGTTTTCTGCGGACTCGACGCCTACCATGAAGGGCTGAGGCCGCAGTTTTTTTGTCATCTCGAGCGAAGTCGAGAGATCTCACCTTATCAGTTCGCGGTTGAGGGGATTTCTCCACTCGCTCCGCTCGGTCGAAATGACAAAGAAAAACAACTGCCACAAATTGGGCGGTCTCGATCGACGAAGGGAGCCTCAAGGAGACATTGCTTTGAAAGATTTACTATGCTCTTTTCTTTAAGGATAGTCGGCATCTCGAAAGAATCAGCAAAATCTGATTTACGATTCTTTCAAGTCCATTGTTTATTTTTCTGAATGACTCATCTTTGCCGAAAACTT
>JAFZZW010000079.1 GCA_017615615.1 Bacteroidales bacterium | reverse complement strand
TGTATGTTCTTGATAATGAGACTATTGCAAATTGCTCTTCCGCAGACCCCTTTGTTTTTGGGCAGGTCTGCGGATGGCTATTTCATAACTTCCTGATATTCAATTGCTGTCGGAAACCCAATCCGCAGACCTCGCAGAAAAACGAAAAGAGGGCGACCAAAAAGTCAATATGACTTGAGGTCATCCTCTTTCTTACAGTTCCCTCTCATCCAGGCCGGCACGTCTGCGGGAACGTTTTGGGGACATTTTGTACCCTCAGCCGTTCACCTGCACGCGCCAGGGAACAAAAAGGCAAGAAAATGATCCCTCAGCCGTGCTGTGGTGGAGGGAGTGGACACCCTCCAAAGCGGGTTAAAAAAGATAGCTATTCTTTTGATAATCAAAGGAATAGCTATTGCTTTTGTCAATTGTTATGACTATCTTTGTCTTGCACCTAAAAATACCAGAACAACGACTTCAAGCATGGCAAAGGTAGTTTATAAATCTTACAATCGCAACGAGGGGAGCCTCTTTCCCGTGTATCTTTCCGACATGGTGCCGGCCGAGCATCCCGCCCGAGTGGTCGATGCCGTGGTGGAGAAGTTGGACATCCGTGAACTTGAACGCACTTATAAAGGCGGAGGAACGAGCTCCTATGCGCCGCGGGCCCTGCTGAAGGTCGTCATCTACGCATACCTGAGCAACATCTACTCCGGGCGGCAGATCGAGCAGGCGTGGCGGGAGAGCATCATCTACATGTGGCTGGGCGGCACGCTGATCCCGGACTTCCGCACCATCAACAACTTCCGGAGCAAGCGCCTGGTGGGGACGTTCGAGGATCTGTTCACGCAGGTGGTGAAGTTGCTGGTCGAAGAGGGGCTCGTGACGCTGGACGTGCAGTACGTCGACGGCACGAAGATAGAGTCCGCCGCCAACAAGTACACCTTCGTCTGGAAACGGGCGACCGAGACCAACAAGGCAAAGCTGGAGAAAAATGTCAGGGCGGTCTTGGAGCAGGCCGAGCGGTCGCTGGAGATGGAACAGAAGGAATCTGAAACGGAACAGCCCTTGACCGCGAAGGAGATGGAGGAGCGGACGGCGCGCATCCTGGAGAAGATGAAGGAGAAGGACGGCGCGGTGGACAAGGAGCAGCGGAAGGCCGTGGAGAAGGTGGCGAAGGAATCCGTCGGGAAGATGCGCGAGTATGAGCAGAAGCTGGACATCCTGGGCGAGCGGAACAGCTACTCGAAGACGGATCCGGACGCCACGTTCATGCGGATGAAAGAGGACGCGATGAACAACGGTCAGACCAAGCCCGGCTACAATGTCCAGATAGCCACGGAGAACCAGTACATCACGAACTACGGCATCTACTGGATGCCCAATGACCAGGGCACGTTCATCCCCTTCATGACCACCTTCAGCGAGCGCTACGGCTCCCAAAGTGCGAAGGCCGTCGCCGACTCCGGCTATGGCAGCGAGCAGAACTACGCCTGGATGGAGGAGAACGGGGTCGAGGCCTTCGTCAAGTACAACATGTTCCACGCGGAGGACAAGCGGAAGTATCGGGACGACCCCTTCAGGGTGCAGAACCTGTATTACAATGCGGAGGAGGACTACTACGTCTGCCCGATGGGCCAGCACATGGAGCGCGTCGGCGACGTGCAGTCCAGGTCCGACCTGGGATACGTGTCAACCGTCAGCAGATACCGCGCCCGGAATTGCGCGGGATGCCCGTTGAGATGTCTGTGCTACAAGGGAAGGGCGGACAGGCGCGTCATCGAGGTGAACCACAGGAACAACAGGTACAGGGCGGAGGCCAAGGAACGCCTCACAAGCGAGGAGGGGCTGTATCACCGGAGCCGGCGCCCCATCGAGCCGGAGGCGGTGTTCGGGGACATCAAGTACGACCACGGCTTCAAGCGGTTCCGCCTCAGGGGCAATGCGAAAGTCGACGTCGAGTTCGGGTTGGTAGCATTGGCGCATAATCTACGCAAATATGCCAGAACAAAGACGTTGAATCAGCCGATCACGTCGGAGCCTGCGGTCGTTGAACTCAAGAGACAGAGCGAAATAAACGCCGCCTGAGGCATCTAGGAGTGGTATGGGGTGTCCGGGGGCTTGTCCACCCCCGGACAAGTATAGGGGGAGGGGCCCGACGGATACAAGTTCCCGCTCCGCGGGGACGCAGGAGACGTTGGGAGGGGCCGGAGCGAAGCGGAGTCCCCCGGACACCCCATACCACTCCCCTCAAAAAAAGAGGCCAACTCACTTTTGAGTCAGCCTCTTTCTCGATTAGATTTGTTGCGGTAACAGATTTTGCGGATGGCAACCGCAAAAAAACATCATTTCCATTCCTGAACAGATAATCTGCAATGACATTGCCCAACTGTGGATATACTTGATAGGTGAGTCGGTATTCATACAAGCGTCGTTCGCCTAATCCCCTTCTGTTTAGTTTTTTTGCAAGATTCTTGAGCAGTTTATCCCCATACTTGGCACGGTCATCTCCGTGCTGTTCGAACTCGACAATATAGTATCCCACCAACCAGTTGCGGGCGGTTAGCGAGAGGTTGACGGCATGTGCGGCCTGCGCCTGTAGCGCATCCTGGATGATGATGATCCGTCCCACTAACGATTCAAAAGTCAAGTCCTTTGTAGTGACATCTTCCTCATCGGGCGCTATCGGAATCTCGCTTACGTCTGGCTCTTCCATATACCCGGCCAACAATGTAAATGGCACGCCAAGCACTTCTGAGGCCTTGTGGATGGTTTCTAGGTTCCTGGTCTTGAACAACGCATTCACATTCTGTTTCCGGATTCCCATTCGCCGGGCAAATTCGCTCTTGCTCATTCCCCTCCGCTCTAACAGTACTTCTCCCTTAGCTTCAAAGTATAGTTGCCCCATAGTTTCTCTTTTTGCTAAAGGTAATGTTTTTATATTACATTCGCAAATATAATAACAGTCATTATCCGCACATCTTTCGCGTTTTTCAGCGCCGGCGGCTTCGCCGTCTCGCTGCGGGCGTTATGAAGGGCAAGGTCTGAAGCGCTTTTGGGCAGGGTCTGATTTCGATGCGCAGACCATGCCCGCCGAATATGCAACGAGGCGCATTGTAGGTCATAAAGAGTGGGCAAGGTCTGTCGTCTAAAAACAGACCTTGCCCAAATTCTTCGCAGACCTTGCCCGAATATGGCCTACGGCCTTCTGAACTCCGGCCTCGGGGCCTTCTTGGGCTCGCCGAGGAAGGAGGCTTCGGCGTCGTTGTCGTCCAGGCAAAAGACCATGAAATCCGGCTTTTCGGCGGTGCAGGGAGTCCAGGCGCCGCCGTCAGGGCCGTTCGGGTCGCCGTACTTGGCGAAGTTGGACCAGGCGGTGAGCATCTTCTCGGAGAGGTCCCAGTCGCCCTGCGTCCAGGGACGCCAGCAGTTCTTGAGGGACTTGAAGACGAACCACAGGTCGGAGGAGTGGAACGCGCCCTGGAGGACGTTCTCGCGGCCGTCGGTAGGCAACGGCCGGGCGAACTGGTAGGCCCAGGCCTTGCCGCCGTTCTCCGCGCGGTTCTGGCAGAAGTCCGCGATGCCCGGGGCCATGTTGCCGGAGTCGTTCAGGGTGAAGCCGATCATGTAGGGGATGTCCGCCAGGGTGCCGTCGATACAGGCGTCGTCGAAGCTTTCGTTCAGGACGTAGCCGTCGATGTACGGTGAGATGGGCATCGCGCTCAGGGCGCTGCGCTTGCCGGTGGCGCTGTTGTAAATGGTACCCATCGCGTAGATGGTTTCGGTGCCGGCGCGGCGGAGCTTCTGCAGGTCGGT
>JAFZZW010000078.1 GCA_017615615.1 Bacteroidales bacterium | reverse complement strand
GGGCGGCGGCTTCGGCGGCGGCCGTGGCATGGGCGGCGGTTGGGGCGGCGGCAACAACGGCATCACCACCTCCTGGATGGGCGGCGTGAACGGTGCATGGACGCTCTTCGACAACAAGATGGACCTCAGCGGCAACTACCTCTACAACAACACCCAAAAGCTTGTCGAAGAGCAGAGTTCCCGCACCACTTATCTGCAGGATTACGACCAGATCTACAACTCCGACGGCGTCAACGACACCCGCAGCTGGGGCCACCGCGTAGGAGCCCGCCTGGAGCACAAGTTCTCCGAGAACACCTCCATCATCTTCCAGCCCCAGATTAACTTCGGCGGCGGCAATTACATCCAGACGAGCGACTACAACACCGACTACGACCGCAACGGCACTATCGAGAAGATAAACAAAGGCAACTCTGCAAATACGGGCGACAACCGCAACTTCAACGCCAGCGGATTCGCTCTCCTGCGCCAGCGCCTCGGCAAGCCCGGCCGGACTCTCACGGTGATGGGACGATTCAGCTTCTCCGACAATAAGCTGAACTCCCGCAACCTGTCCAACGTCTATTCGGCATTCTCCGGCGACGATTGGGGCAACCTCCAGGTCACGAACCAGGCCATCGACCAGACCAGCAATTCCCACTCCCTCTTCGGCCGCGTAACCTACACGGAGCCCCTTGGGGAAGGATTTTTCGTGGAGGCCAACTACGGTTTCAACTGGTCCCGCTCATCCTCGGAGAAGAATACCTACAACGTCGATCCCGACGATGAAACAAAGAAAGAATACGACCCGTTTTACTCCAACAGCGTCGTCAACGACAGCAAGCGTCACGACATAGGAGCCAATGTCCTATACCAGACGGAGAAGTTCCGCGCCCAGCTGGGATTCTCCGCCCAGCCCACCAAGACGCACAACGAAACATACCGCGCCGGCCAGAAACTCGACCCTTACGACGACACTCGCTGGCGTTTCGCCCCTACCGGCATGCTCTGGTGGGAAATGGGGGAGAATGCCAACATGCGCGTCTTCTACCGCGGCTCGTCCAACCAGCCCAGCGTCTCGCAGTTGATCCCCGTGCCGGACAACACCAATCCTCTCCGTATAAGCTTCGGTAACCCGTATCTTGCTCCTTACTTCAACCACGGTCTCAACGGCGACTACCGGTTCAACAACAAGAAGACATTCGCATCGCTCAACGTCCGTTTCAACGGCTCCTACGTACAGGATCCCATCACTACGGCCACCTGGTACGGTTCCAACGGCGCCGCCTATTCGATGCCTTTCAACGGCCACGACTCCTTCAACGCCGGCGTGAACCTCTTCGCCAACATTCCCATCGGCCGTTCCAATTTCACCATCAGCAACATGGCCAGGGGCAATTACAGCACCAGCGCTTCCTACGTAGGCGGCAGCGACGTGACCTCCCTCATCGGCAATTACTATGATGCCGCGACCGGCGACATGGACTACGCCGGATTCATGGCGGCGTACAACGACGGTGCCTTCAAGTTCGACGAGAACGTCATCCGCACCGTTACCGCAGTGGAGCGCCTGCGCGTCATATACCGCAACGACGCCCTTGAGCTTTCCCTGAGCGGCCGTACCCGCATGAACAAGTCGTGGTATACCATCAACGAGAACGCCGACAACACCATGACCTTCAACAACCAGGTCCGCGCCACCGTCAACTGGACCTGGGACGAGCCCGGCATCACCTTCAAGAGCGATTATAACTTCAACTGGTACAACGGCTATTCCAGCGAGCTCAACTACACCCCCGAGCACATCCTGAACGCCGAAATCCAGAAGACCCTCCTCAAGAGGACCATGACGATAGCCCTCAAGGGTTATGACATACTCGGCCAGGCCAAGAACCTCAGCGTAACCGACAGCGATAACTACCACTCCGAGGTCGTCAACAATACCCTCGGCCGTTATATCATCCTGTCTGTTACCTGGCGCTTCGGCAACTTCGACCGTTCCAAGATGCGCGGCCCCGGCGGAATGCGCGGCGGCGCAGGCGGCCCCCGCGGCTTTGCAGGCCCGCCTCCCGGAAGGTTCTAGTCAATGAAAAAGATATCGACAAAAGCGGCCCTGTGGCTGCTGGCGGGAGCCTCGGGCGTGCTAATGAGCATCCCGTGGCTCGTGCCGCATACCGGGCTTGTCGCCCTCGTTGGGCTCGTGCCGCTCCTGCTGGCAGAGTATATTGCTACCGGAGCCAGGGTCAAGCATTTCTGGATCTGGTACTACAGCAGTTTCGTGCTCTGGAATGCCCTCACCACGTTCTGGGTATGCAACGCCACGGTAGGCGGAGGCATCTTCGCCGTACTCGCCAACGCCCTTCAGATGTCGGTAGTCTTCGGTCTGTTCCGCCTTGCCCGCAAGAGGCTCGGCGGAATCGTCCCGTATATCTTTCTGGCCGCAGCCTGGATAGCCTGGGAACGCTGGTATCTTACATCGGCGGAGATTTCCTGGCCCTGGCTGGTTCTGGGCAACGCCTTCGCAACCAGCATCAAGGATATCCAGTGGTACAGCGTCACCGGCACGCTCGGAGGTTCGCTCTGGGTATGGTGTTCCAATATCGGCCTTTTCGGTTTGCTTACCGCCCTTTCCAGCGGCAGATGGCGGGAATTCACCAAAGCCGCCCGTGTGGCGGTCATATCGTCCCTGGCGCTGCTTTTCGTAGGCCTTCCGGTTGTCTCCGGCATCATGTACGCCTCCTATCAGGAACGCAGCGAAAAGCAGGTCAGCGTGCTTGTGGGGCAGCCCAACTTCGACCCGTACAAGAAGTTCAGGTCTATGAGCCAGAGCGCCCAGAACGACCTTTTCCTCGGGCTTGTGGAAGAGCCGCTCAATGAAGAACCGGCCGATTTGCTGCTGGCTCCGGAAACGTTCACCTCGGATATCATTCTAAACGATATTCCTTCCTCCCCCACCTGGCAGAGGTTTCACGGCTTCCTTCAGTCTCACCCCGGAACGGACTTCCTCTTCGGCGCATCGACCAACGAGATTTTCAACACCAGGAGCGCCCCCAGCCTTCTCAGCTATCCCTTCCGTGACGGCTGGCGCATGCCGCACAACAGCGCCCTGATGCTCTCCTCCGACGGCCGCACCGAGGTCTTTCACAAGAGCAAACTTGTGGTCGGGACTGAGCTTACGCCGTATCCCGGGTTCTTCGTCCCTATCGACAACTGGCTGTCCAGGAAGATGGGCGTGACGGCCCTGATGGCCCGCGACTCCGGCCAGGAAGAGATATCCCTTCTGCACCTCAGCGACGGTACGCCTCTCGGCTGCGCCGTCTGTTACGAGTCCGTTTACGGAGAGTATTGCACCGGATACGCCTCGCGCGGCGCCGGATTCTTGGCCGTAATAACCAACGACGCCTGGTGGGGGAACACCCCCGGATACCGTCAGCATTGCAGCTACAGCAGCCTTCGCGCCATCGAGACGCGCCGCGACATCGCCCGCTGCGGCAACACCGGCATCAGCTGCTTCATCAACCAGAGGGGAGACATAGTTTCCCGCGGACCCTGGTGGGAGGAGGCAGTGCTCCGCGGCACCGTCAACGTCAACACCCGCCAGTCTTTCTTCACCCGCCACGGCGACATCACCGGCCGCGTCAGCACCCTCGCCTTCCTTTTGCTGCTTGCCCTGCTCATCGTCCGGCTGTTTATCAAAAAGAAATAACGGCATCCGTTCCGACTGCCGCGAAGACTACGTAGAGCTTTTTACATCGTCCTCGTGGACGGTTTTGCCGCTGTTTCGTCCCTTTTCCTGCCGTGAAGACTACGTAGAGCCTTCCACATCGTCCTCGCTGATGGTTTTGCCGCTGTTTCGCCCCTTTTCCTGCCGTGAAGACTACGTAGAGCCTTCCATATCGTCCTCGTGGCGACTGTCACAGAGAGACAGCTGCGCTGACGTTTGAATAGCAGCATCCGTTGGAATGGATGCGGGTGGAGTCTGGCAGAACCGTGGCCGCTAGGGGGATGCCAGTGACGGGAAGCAAGAGCTTTCTACGCTGACGTGCCGCCCTCGGCTTTTTTAATAGCAGCATCCGTTGGAATGGATGCGGGTGGAGTCTGGCAGAACCGTGGCCGCCCGTGGCCGCGTGAACGGGAGGGGCCCGCTGGCCCGGAGGGACAGTGGGAGGGATGGAGCGAAGCGGAAGTTCTGCCAGGCTCTACTCGCGCAATGGAAATGGATGCGATGTCTGTTAATTGGCGACGTACTTCCGCCATTTGTCCAGCAGGGCGGCCATGTCGGCGGGCATAGGGCTTTCGAAGCAGATGAACTTGCGGGTGCCGGGATGGACGAATCCCAGGGTGCGGGCGTGAAGTGCCTGGCGGGGGCAGACCTCGAAACAGTTGTGGATGAACTGCTTGTACTTGGCGTATATGGTTCCCTGGCGGATTTCCGTGCCGCCGTAGCGCTCGTCGCCGAAGATGGGATGCCCGATGCTTGAAAGATGGACGCGTATCTGATGCGTCCGGCCAGTCTCCAGCTTGCATTCCACCAGCGTAACGAATCCCAGCCGCTCGAGCACCTTCCAATGGGTGACCGCATGCTTGCCCTTCTCCGGGTCAGGAGTCGTACAGAACCGCAGGCGGTCCGACGGATCCCGCATCAGGTTGGCATCCACCGTACCCTCGTCGGCAGGCATATCGCCCCACACAATGGCCATATAACGGCGTTCGATAGTGTGCTCGAAGAACTGGCGTGCGAGCCTCAGCTGACTCTCGTCATTTTTGGCGACGACAAGGAGTCCGCTGGTGTCTTTGTCGATGCGATGCACCAGCACTCCCATGCGGTCGTCGCCCTCCTCATCCGCCGACTGGGAGATACCCAGATGGAAGGCCAGGGCGTTGACAAGCGTGCCCTCGTAATTGCCGTGTCCCGGATGGACCACCATGCCGGCAGGCTTGTCCACCACCAGCACGTCGTCATCTTCGTACACTATGTTCAATGGGATATCCTGCGGAATAATCTCCACCCCGCGACGCCTGTACGGCATCACGAAGCGGATGATATCCCCGGGGCGGACAATGTAATTGGCCTTGACGGTCTTCTCTCCCACCTGCACGAAGCCCTCTTTGATGGCGCACTGGATGCGGTGGCGCGAGGTACGCTCCAGGTGGGACGTCATGTATTTGTCGATGCGCAGCGGCGCCTGGCCGGGATCGACCTCCAGACGGAAATGCTCGAAGAGCTCCTGCCCCTCGTCGGACTGACCGGCCTCCGGAAAATCGGAGTCGAGCAGGTCCGGATCGTCGCTATTCGGCAGGCTTTTCAGCATCAAGCTTGAGGTAAAGAGTGACTCCGGTACCCATGACGGTTGGATAACCGGTGGCGGCGGGACGCTGGGAATACACCGACGCGGCGAGCGAATCGCTGTATGTGCGGACAGACTTGTCGAAGACCAGGGCCGTGACGTTCAGCGAATGGTCGTGCAACGCATTTACGGCGTTGAGGTACTTGTATCCGTGAAGATTGGGGACGTAGGTCATGGCGTCCGATCCGTTGAGGCCGAGGGTAAGGTCGATGGTGGAACCGCTGTACAGGTCTTTCCCCGGAGGAACGTCCACTCCGCGATATGTCTGACGGAGGACGTTGTTGGTGGCGATGTCCGAGACGTAATTAAGTCTACCGAGTACCAGTCCGCGGGACGACAGCTCTGCCTGGGCCTGGCGCAGGGAGGTATGGATAAGGTTGGGCATCGAGACCTTCTTGGGGACGATGGAGTTGACGGTCAGGGCTATCTTGCGGCCGGGCTTGACGCTGCTGCCTGGCTTGGGAATCTGGCTGACGACGGCGCCCCTGGGGACGCGGCGCATATAGACGGAATCGAGAATCTGGACGCGCAGGTCGGCCGCGAAAGCCGTGGCGCGGGCATCCCTGAGGGAGAGGTTGGTGAAATCGGGAACGGTAACTTCCTTGCCGTGGCGGGTGCGTATCGAAAGGAAAATGCTTGCCGCGGCAATGATTGCCAGCACGAAAACGACTCCGAGTATGAGGTTGCGGATTATCCAGCCGCCCTTCTTCAAACTGTCTTTCTTTGCCATAACGTACAAAGATAACAATTAAATCCCTAATACAAACAAAGAAAGGTGCCTGATTACTCGAGCACCTTTCCATTCTCATCATAGAATTCATATTGCAGGACGCTGTGGTCCGATTGTTCCCGGACCTTGAGCTTGCAATTGTACTTGCGTCTCCACTTTGCCGCGAAGGAGTTCCAAAGGCCCCGGGTGAGATATGCACCCAGGATGGGACCGGTCTTCAGCGTGAGGGTTCTTTTGCCTGTCTGCTCGATGATGTCTGCGAGCTTGCGCTCCACCTGTTCGTCAATCACCACGGTCGAGGCTATCTTGCCCGTGCCGTGACAGAGGGGGCACTTCTCGGTGGTGTTGATTTCCGTAACGGGACGGATGCGCTGGCGGGTAATCTGCATCAGGCCGAATTTGGTGAGGGGCAGCACGTTGTGCTTGGCCCTGTCGCCGGCCATGAGCTCGGTCATGTACTTGTACAGTTCGTTCCGGTGCTCTGCCGACTCCATGTCGATGAAATCGACTATTACGATTCCACCCATGTCGCGGAGCCTCAGCTGGCGTGCGATTTCTTCGGCTGCGAGCTTGTTCACCTCGAACGTATTCTCTTCCTGATCCGTGGATTTTGCCCGGGTGCCGCTGTTGACGTCGATGACGCCGAGGGCCTCCGTGGTCTCGATCACCAGATAGACGCCGCCCTTGATGGGCACCACCTTGCCGAAGGAACTCTTGATCTGGCGGGTGACCTCGAAATGGTCGAAGATCGGTTCCTTGCCGTCGTAGAACTTGACTATCTTCTCCTGCTCGGGGGAGATGAGGGAGATGTAGCGGCGGGTTTCCTCGTAAATCTTGGAATCGTTTACGTAAACGTTGCTGAAACTGTCGTTCAGCAGGTCCCGCAGGACGGTGGTGGTTTTGGAATACTCGGTGAAAAGCAGTCCGATGCTCTTGTTTCTCGAAATCTTCTTCCAGGAACTCTCCCATTTCTCAATGAGGGATTTGAGCTCCGCCACCAGAACGGCGGCTGAACTGCCCTCTGCAGCCGTGCGGATGATGGCGCCGTAGTTGCGGGGGAGAATGTTGCCTACAAGTGTTTCGAGCCTGCGTTTTTCCTCTTTCGAGGAAATTTTCTGGGAGACGCTCACCTTCTCGGCGAAGGGGAGCAGTACGATGTTGCGTCCTGCCAATGAAATCTCGGCTGTCAGTCGGGATCCTTTGGTGGAGATCGGTTCCTTTATTATCTGGCCGATTATCATCTGCCCGGGCTTGAGGAATTCCTCGATGCGGCCCTCCTTCGCAAGGGGGGCGCCCAGCTTGATGCCGGAATAGAGCTCGGGGAGATTGCGGTTGGGGTTGCTGTCGCGGACGAAAGTGTCGGACGCGTCGAAGTGCAGTCCCAGGTCCAGATAATGGATGAAAGCTTCCTTGCTGTCACCGATGTCCACGAAAGCGGCGTTCAGGGCGGGAAGTATCTTCTTGACTTTGCCAAGATATACGTCTCCCACCGAGAAGCTGTGACCCTGACTCGATTCTCTGCTGTACTCTATGAGGCGGTGGTTCTCAAGGAGAGCCAGGCGCACCTCGGCAGAGCCTACATCGACCACAAGGTCTTTTTCTTGGTTTTCGGACTCCATTAGGGACGGGGTTGGGTAAAACAAAAGGCCCGCCGGATCCCCCGCCGGGCCTAAAGCGACTTTTTATTTCTTCTTGTGTCTGTTGAGGCGGAGACGCTTCTTGCGCTTGTGCGTCGCCATCTTATGCCTCTTATGCTTCTTTCCGTTGGGCATATGGGGATGATGTTAAATTATTTCTGGAGCTCTGCGACAAAGGCCTTGGAAGGCTTGAAAGCGGGTATGTCGTGCTCGGGGATGGTAATCGTAGTCTTCTTGGTGATGTTGCGGGCGGCCTTGGTAGCCCTGTGCTTGATGATGAAGCTGCCGAATCCACGGAGATAAACGGGCTCTCCCTTGATTACGGATCCCTTGATCGCTTCCATGGAAGCCTCGAATACAGTCTGCACTGTTACCTTTTCAATGCCTGTTGCCTTTGCAACTTCACTGACGATTTCTGCTTTTGTCATATCTTTAAGTGTATGTTTGATGGTTATTTCAACCTAGTAATCAATTGGGAACGCAAAAATAGGACTAAATTTTTAACTATCAAAATATTTCTGCATCTTTCTTTGGCACGGAGATTGACCTAGATAGGCCACGGGCAATTTTTGCCCTTTTTACTGACATTTTGACACTGACAATATGAAGCAAGATATAAATATCATCCCCGTAGTGCAGGGAGAAGTGTCTTCCAAGCTCGACGAATCCCAGCTCCCCGACGTGCTGCCCATCCTCGCGCTCCGCAACGCCGCCATTTTCCCGGGCACCGTTTTCCCGATTACCATCGGCCGTGACAAGTCCATCCGTCTCATCCAGGATGCCGAAGAGCACGACTTCTTCATCGGCGCCGTCCCCCAGAAGGACGTCACCGTTGAGGAGCCGTCTGCAGAAGACATTTACCAGTTCGGCACCGTCTGCCACATCCTCAAGACGCTCGAGATGCCCGACGGCACCCTTACCGCCATCCTTCAGGCCTTCAAGCGCATACAGATCGACTCCATCACCGGAATGGATCCGTATATCACCGCACGCGTGTTCTACCTCCGCGACCGTTCCTACGTGCCCGATACCGCCGACATCAAGGCCATGTCCGAGGCAATCAAGGAAAAGGCCATGCAGGTGCTCCGTTCGTCCAACCTGGGCTCCCGCGAATCCATCGGCGCCCTCAAGGCCATCGACAACTTCGAGTTCCTGGTTAATTTCGTCGCCACCACCATCGACGTGGAGAACTTCAAGGACAAGATGGAGCTCCTCCAGTACGACGACATCAAGACCCGCGCGATGAAGCTCCTCGCCATCCTCGACATGCAGGTCCAGCTGATGAAGCTCAAGCAGGACATCAACCAGAAGGTCAAGAGCGAGATCGACCAGCAGCAGAGGGAATACTACCTCAACAGCCAGCTGCGTACGATACAGGAGGAACTCGGCATGGACGATGCTGAAGACGTGGACAAGTTCCGCGAACGCGCCGCCGCCAAGAAGTGGCCCGAGGCCATCGGCCAGGCGTTCGAAAAGGAGCTTGCCAAACTCCAGAAGCACAACCCCAATTCCCCGGACTACAGCGTCCAGTACAATTACCTGGACTTCATGCTGCAGCTGCCCTGGAACGAGATGAGCGAGGACAACCTCGACCTTGCCCACGCCCAGGCCGTTCTCGACGAAGACCATTACGGGCTCGATACCGTCAAGGACCGTATCATAGAATACCTCGCGGTGCTCAAGCTCAAGGGCAACATGAAATCCCCGATCCTCTGCCTCTACGGGCCTCCGGGTGTCGGCAAGACCTCCCTCGGAAAGTCCATCGCACGCTCGCTTGGGCGCAAGTACGTCCGCATATCCCTCGGCGGCATGCACGACGAGGCCGAGATCCGCGGCCACCGCAAAACCTACGTAGGAGCCCTTCCCGGCCGTATCCTGAACGGCATCGCCCGCGCCGGCACCTCCAATCCCGTCATCGTGCTCGACGAAATAGACAAGCTCGGCGCCGACTTCAAGGGCGATCCGTCATCCGCTCTCCTGGAGGCCCTGGACCCCGAGCAGAACTCCACCTTCCACGACAATTATCTGGACCTGGATTACGACCTCAGCAACGTCATGTTCATCACCACGGCCAACAGCATCTCGCCGGTCCAGCCGGCCCTGCTCGACCGCATGGAACTGATCAACGTCTCCGGATATCTGGCGGAAGAAAAGGCAGAGATCGCCAAGACCTTCCTCCTTCCCAAGCAGCTGCGCGAGCACGGCATCGATTCCAAGACGCTGAAGATAAGCTCCGCAGGTCTCAAGGCCATCATCGACGAGTACACCCACGAAAGCGGCGTCCGCGGCCTCGAGAAGCAGATTGCCAAGATCGCCCGCGTCACCGCCAAGAAGATAGCGCTCGGGCAGGAGTATCCTACCACCATCAAGCCGGAGCATCTCAAGGAGTACCTCGGCCTGCCCACCAACTTCCACGATCTGCAGAAGGGCAACGAGGCTCCCGGCGTCGTTACAGGCCTGGCCTGGACGCAGATGGGAGGGGAGATTCTCTTCGTGGAAAGCTCCGTCAGCAACGGCAAGGGCGTTATGACCATGACCGGCAACCTCGGCGACGTCATGAAGGAATCGGCCACGATTGCCTACCAGTATATCAAAGCACATCCGGAAATGGCCCGCGTGGACTCCAAGACCTTCGGCGAGAAGGACATCCATGTACACGTCCCCGAGGGCGCAACCCCCAAGGACGGCCCTTCAGCAGGTATCACCATGGTAAGCTCGATGGTCTCCGCCCTCCGCGGCGAAGCTGTCAAGAAAGGAATCGCGATGACAGGGGAGATGACCCTCCGCGGCCGCGTCCTGCCCGTCGGCGGCATCAAGGAGAAGATCCTCGCCGCCAAGCGCGCCGGCGTCCACACCATCGTTATTTCCGAGGAGAACCGCAAAGACGTCGAAGACATCAAGGAAATCTACGTCCGCGGCCTCGACTTCCACTACGTCAAGACTATCGACGACGTCATCAGCTTCATCTTCTGACGCCTTTCCGTTGCGGTCAGGTGACGTTCTGTCCGCTTCTTGTTCGCGAAGACGACGTGAGGCTTCCCACATCGTCTTCGTGAAAGGTTTTGCCGCCGCTTCAACCGTTTTTCTGCGTGCGAAGACAACGTGGGCCCTCCCACATCGTCTTCGCGAACGCTTTTCCTGCCGTTTCGCCAGTTTTCTGCACGCGAGGACAACGTGGGCCCTCCCACATCGTCTTCGCGAACGGTTTTCCTGCCGTTACGCCAGTTTTCTGCACGCGAGGACAACGTGGGCCCTCCCTCATCGTCTTCGCGAACGCTTTTCCTGCCGTTTCGCCAGTTTTCTGCATGCGAGGACAACGTGAGGCTTCCCACATCGTCTTCGCGAAAGGGACGATGGGCAAGCCGTAAAAAACTACAAAGCTCAGAGCCTCCAGTCGATGGGCGTGCGGCCCTCGGCGGAGAGGATGGCGTTGGCCTGGGAGAAGTGGCGGCAGCCGAAGAACGCGCCGCGGGCGAGGGGCGAGGGGTGCGCCGCCTGCAGGACTACGTGGCGGCGGGTGTCGATGAGCGGAGCCTTGGAGCGGGCGTAATTGCCCCAGAGCATAAAGACTACGCCCTCGCACTTGTCTGAAATACAGCGTATTACCGCATCCGTAAACTCTTGCCAGCCGATATTGCTGTGCGATGTGGGCTCGCCTGCGCGCACCGTGAGCACGGCGTTGAGCAGCAGAACGCCCTGACGCGCCCAGGACTCGAGGTTGGGACGCCCGGACATGCGGATGCCCAGGTCGTCCTCGATTTCCTTGAAGATGTTGCGGAGCGACGGAGGGGCGGGGACTCCGTCCGGCACCGAGAACGACAGGCCCATGGCCTGCCCGGGGCCGTGGTACGGGTCCTGGCCGAGGATGACGACCTTGACTTCCGGAAGGGGGCAAAGGTCGAAGGCCCTGAAAATCTGGCCGCCCGGAGGATAAATCAGCCGGCCGGCGGCTTTCTCTGCGTGAAGCTCTGCGACGAGCTTCTCAAAATACGGCTTCTCAAACTCGGGCGCAAGGGCCTCGCGCCAGCTCTGCTCAATCTTAACGTTCAACATACCACAAATATACACAAAAATACCTATATTTGCGGTATATGAGCAATACAGCATTGTTCCCCGGATCGTTCGACCCGTTCACCGCAGGCCATCTCAACATACTGCGGCGCGCCCTTACCATGTTCGACAAAGTTGTTGTAGCCATAGGTATCAACCAGGACAAACGCGGTTTCTATCCCGGAGATGTCAAGAAAGACATCATCCGCCAGGCCACCGCCGGTCTGGACAACGTAGAAATAATTGAATACGACGGCCTTACCATAGACGTCTGCCGCAATCTCGGCATTCATCACATAGTCCGCGGCGTCCGCAACATGCTCGATTTCGAAAACGAAAGGGCCATCGCCGACGCCAACCGCCGCCTCGCCCCGGAGATTGAGACCATCATCATCCCTACGGCACAGGAATACGCCCACATCTCCTCCAGCGCCGTACGCGACATCCTCCGCCACAACGGCGACACCTCCCTGTTCGTTCCCGACGGCGTCATCCTTCCTCCCGTAGAATGAGAACGCTCCTGATACTCCTGACGTTGCTTTTCAGCGCGCCCGCAGCGAGCGCGCCCGACAGCCTTGCCTTCGCCAGACTGGACACGATGCTGGCCAATTACACAGCGGCCGTCAATGCCGAATCGACCGACGTCAAGAGCGCAGAGTGCGACTTTCTCATCAGCTCGGTCAAAGACTCCCTGACCATGCAGCACATCGCCCTGTGGCTGTACGACCATTACAAGGAGTCGGAGCTGATGGGCGACGAGGCCGTTGCCATCCACGTATATGACAGCTGGTTCAAGGACGGGACCATAGCCATGCGCAGTGAGTTCGACAAGCTCGACGCCGACATATTCACCACATTCAACCGTTCCACCCTCCTGGGCATGACGGCCCCGGTGGTGGACCTCAGGACTCCCTGCGGGCGCAAGATACGCATCCCACAGGACGGAAGCCACTCGGTGCTGTTCTTCTTCGACACCAGTTGCGCCAAGTGCCAGCTGGAGTCAAAGGTCCTGCCCGGAATAATAGAAAAGGTCCAGTTCCCCACGAAGGTCTATGCCGTCTTCTGCGGTCACGACAAAGCCCAGTGGCGCAAGTTCCGCCGCAAGTTCAAGGTGCGCAACCGCAACGTCGGCGTGATTCACGCCTGGGACCCGGAGATGGAGACCGACATGCTGCGCCTGTACGGCGTGATATCGACTCCGCGCCTGTATTTCACGGACACCGACGGAGAGATTCTCGGCAGGCGCCTGGAGCCCGAATCCCTTGCAGAAATAATTCAATACATCAACGCATACTATGGCCAAAAGGAAAAGCACTAAAGTAGCCGGAGTGGATCCCGCCTACTTCGACAAGCAGCGCGAAGCCCTTCGCCGCAGCCATCGCAAAACCGTATTCTTCAACGACAAGGAACTTGCCGCAATCCAGGAGTATTGCCGCCGCTTCAAGGTCGGTTCCCGCTCCGCCCTCATCCGCCAGTCCGTCATGGAACGCGTCCTGCGCGGCCTGGAAGAGAATCACCCTACGCTTTTCTGATTACGGGGCAAGGACCTTACCCTTCGAAATCCATCCGGCAGATGAAGTTCTGGGAGCCGTCGCGGGAACCTTCGACGAGCCAGGAACCGGGGGCGCGGCGGGCTACGGCGAGCGTAGCAGTCTCTCCCGGGTGGAGTTCCCTGTTGTAGTTGATGTAGAAATCCTTCAGAACGTGTGAAGTGACGTACTCCAGCGGCAGGGCGTCTAAGGCCCATACGGGGTAGCGGGCGTTGTTGGCGTGTCCGTTGTAATCTGTGTCGGAATACGTAACCGGGTGATTGACTGTCAGTTCAGACTGCAGGTCTCGCGGCCACATAACCTTGGGGGCGTTGGCGTCGATGGCGCGTTCCAGGCACTGCGGCTCGGGGGGCAGCAGGTCGAATATGCGGTCGCATCTTGCTATGGTGCGCGTGCTGATTTCCATCAGTGCCCATGATGAAGTGGAGCGGACAAGAGCGTTGCCATCCTCGTCAAGCATCATATAATCACGGAGATAGAGTGGGCCATATACGCCGGAATGCCAGGTCTGGAGACGAACCTTCTGGTAGAGCTTCGGCAGACTGTCGTAATGGACATGCATGCGGACGAGTACCCATACCAGGTCCCGTGTCTTGAGCGTCCAGTCCGGCGCTCCGACCTGGGCCGATCCATGAACGGCAATCTCCTGCGCCAGGTCGAAAAACGAGGCGGGGCGGAGGTTCCTGTTTATGTCGAAGAAATAGCAGGGAAGCGACAGCTCCTGCTCACACCTGGAAGGAATCATAACGGGTGGCGTTGGTATTCAGGGAGGTACATACGACTTCCAGCTCCGGAAGCTCCCGGGTCAGAATGTCCCGCAGAAGCTCCACTGTGCAGCATTCGCTCTGGTAGTGCCCGAGCTCCGCGAGAAGCATGCCCTTCGACTCGAAGTAATCGTGATAATGGAACTCCCCGGTGACGAAAGCGTCCGCACCGAGGCGGCGGGCGTTATTCATCAGGAATGCGCCGGAACCTCCGCAGAGGGCGACCTTCCGGATGCTTCTGCCGCAAGGCGCAGTATGACGCAGGCATTCAACCCCGAAGCGCTCTTTCAGCACGGAAAGGAACTCGCTGTCGGACATCGGAGAAGACAGTGTGCCGATTACCCCGGAACCTCCTCCTTCCCGCGGCTGGATCCACGAAAGATCCGTCAGGCCAACGATGGTGGCGAAGCGGTAATTGACTCCGCCGGGGGCGTTGTCAAGACTGGTATGGGCCGAATAGACGGCGATGCCGTTTAATATTGCCTCCACGACGCAACGCTGCTGATAAGATGCGCAGCTTACCTGGCGCAGGGGATGGAACAGCAGGGGATGATGGGAGACTATCATGTCGCAACCGAGGGCCTTGGCCTCAGCGACAATCTGTTCCGTTACGTCCAGGCATGTGAGAACCTTGTGTACCGGGGCGTCCGGACGGCCCACCTGGAGGCCGGAATTGTCGAAGTCGTCCTGCAGGTGCAGGGGCGCCGTTGTCTCTATGGCGCGGCAGATGTCGGATACAGTCATAGCATGGCAAAGATACTCAAAAATTTGTCTCGTTGAAGATTTTTCGTAACTTGCGTCCGTTAAAGAAAATGCTTATGAAAACGTTGAGACGCATCGCAACGGCTCTTGCAGCCATGGCAGTCCTGGCATCTTGCGAGTATTTCCGGATCGACGAGCCCGAATTGGAGAATGACACCACCGTCCCCATCCTCGACGGCAATACCCTTACCTACGGAGACCATCAATACACCCTGGACGAGACCGCTACCGAGGGCACGGTGACATTCACCCATTTCCCCGCCACCAAAAGGGAGTTCCAGTTCCTCCAGAGCGAGCTCCTGGGCCAGTCCCAGCCCGGCACGCTTGCGCTCGAGCTCATGGCCTTCGAGGTCTTCCGCCGCGACCGCGCCAAAGGCAAGAAATGCGTCGAGATGTGCACCGTAAGCGCCTACGCCAAGCAGGTCATAAGCAACCTCGAGCAGAAATTCCCCGAGCGCAGGGGCGACACCGGCGACTCCTACTGGCAGCCCTACCTGGTCGCCTCCTTCCTCGCCGGCGCCACCCAGGAGAACAAATACCAGCCGGAGTATCCCTACAAGTTGAGTTTCACATACAGCACCAATACCCCCAACCAGGGAGAAGAATCCTACACCTTCGGCGGGCACGTGTACCACTGGGTTACCACCCGCGGCGGCAACAAGGACTACAAAGCCTCCGTCATCAGACTCTACGACGGCGACGTCCTCGTCCACGGCTGCGCCAACTTCTACCTCGCCGCCCCTCCCATCACCGGCAACTGGGAAGATACACTGAAATAAGCAGGGGCCCATATTATTCTTCTCTCTCCGTGTGCAAAACCGCCCTGTTTTGCACACCAACCACTACAAAATGACGGTTCCGTGTGCAAATACAGGTGATTTTGCACACGGAACCATATAACAGAGTCCCGGGCCCTATGTCAGGGCCCCTGAGCCCCTACCAGACCTTCACCCTGTCCTCGGGGGCGACGTACATGGCGTCGCCGGGCTGGATATTGAAGGCGTCGTACCAGCTGTCGATCTGCGGCAGGGCGCCGTTGACGCGCAGGTGCATGGGGGAGTGGACGTCCATCATGGTGTAGAAGCGCAGGATTTCATCGGAGGAGACTCCGGCCCATACGTTGGCGTATGAGAGGAAGAAGCGCTGCTCGGGCGTGAAGCCGTTGTCGTCGGGAAGGCGTCCGTGCTTGTCCTGCCACATCCTGAGGGCGTCGTAGGCTACGTTGATGCCGCCGTGGTCGGCGATGTTCTCGCCGAGGCACAGGGTGCCGTTGGCCTTGAGCTCTCCGGGAATCACCCACAGCGAGCTGAAGTATTCTGCCATCTTATCGCAGGGGACCTTGAAGCCCTCGGCGTCGGCGGGAGTCCACCAGTCGCCGAGATTGCCTTCCTTGGAATAGAGGCGTCCCTGGTCGTCGAATCCGTGAGTCATCTCATGGCCGATCACTACGCCGATGGAGCCGTAATTGGCAGCCGCGTCGGAATTGAGGTCGAAGAGAGGCGGCTGAAGGAAGCCTGCGGGAAAGCAGATTTCGTTGGTGGTAGGATTGTAGTATGCGTTGACCATCTGCGCGGGCATATACCAGCGGGACTTGTCCACGGGCTTGTTGTAGCTCTTCTTGTATTCGAGGTTCCAGTAGAATTCGGAAGCCTTGCGGGCATTCTCGTAGAGGCTCTTGGAAGGGTCGATGACCAGGCCGCTGATGTCGTCCCACTTGTCGGGATAGCCGATCTTGACCGTGTATGCGGCGAGCTTCTCCAGGGCGATGGCCTTGGTCTGCTCACACATCCATTCCTGGGCCTTGATGCGCTCGCCGAGGGATTTCTGGAGATTGCCCACGAGCTCGAGCATCTCGGCCTTGGCGGCCTTGGAGAAATAGCGCTCGACGAACATCTGGCCGACGGCGTCGGACATCAGGCCGTCCACGAATTGCTCGGCCCTCTTCCAGCGGGGGGTGAGCTCCTGTGCGCCGGTGACCTTGCGGCTGTATTCGAAATTCTCCTGGATGAAATCGTCGCTCAGCATGGATGAAGCGCCGTTGATGATGCGCCATTCATAAATGGTCTTGAGGTCCTCGACGGGAAGGTCCATCATAAGCTCGCAGCCCTTGGCTACAGGCTCAGGCTGGCCCAGGTCGACCTCGGTGGTCTTGTCGTAGCGGTAGGTCTTGAGGTAGCTCTTCCAGGGGAAGTCCCCGCATATGGCGATGAGGGAATCGACGCTCACCTTGTGATAGTTGTCCTCGGGGATGCGGGTCTTCTCCATCGAATAGTGGGCCTCGGCGAGTTCGGTCTCGATTTCCCAGATGCGGGCCATCTTGGCGGCGGCCACTTCCTCGGAGTATCCGGTAAGGACGAACAGGTTCCGGATATGCTCCTTCATGGCCTCGCGGACTGCGACGTTGCCGGGCTCCTCGGAGAAGTAGTAGTCGCGGTTGCGCAGGCTCAAGCCGCCCTGGCCGATGCAGACTATGTTGTTGTCCACGTCTTTCTCGTCGGCGGAAACGTACATGCCGAACAGGAGGTTGTCGTGCTCGCGGGCGCAGTAATCAAGCAGCTCCTCGCGAGTGCCGATGGCCTCAAGCTCGGCCAGATGGGCCTTGAGCGGGGCGGCGCCTTCCGCGTTGAGACGGGTGGAGTCCATCGCCATATTGTAAAGGTCTCCGATCTTCTGGGCTACCGAACCCTTCTTTGCGGGCTTGGACGCGATATCCTTGATGAGGGCGTCAAGAGTCTTGATGTTGTCGTCGTACACCTTGTCTATCGTGCTCCAGCGGGGATATTCCAGGGGTTGTGGGTTGAAGTCTTTCCAATGGCCCGAGGCGTATGCGGCGAAATCGTCGCCGGGACGCACGGTGGTGTCCATATAGTCATAATTGATGCCTGCCACCTTGGGAGTCGTCTCCTGGGTGCAGGCTGCGGCGAGAACTGCGGCCGCAACGAAAATGAGAATCTTTTTCATTGATCAACTGTTAATTCGGGAGCCCAAAATTACACATATTTTTTTAAATTTGCCACGTATGCTCAGAACTCTGCTGAAACACGTCGGACAGTTCAGATTCTCCGCCATAATGACTCCGGTGTGGACTGCGCTGGAGGTGGTGATGGGCGTACTCATCCCGTATGTCACCGCCTCGCTCATCGACAAGGGCATCATGGCGGGGGACATTTCTTCCGTCTGGAAATACGGCGCCGCGATGGTCGCCATGGCCGCCGTCAGCCTGTTTTTCGGCATCATGTCCGGCAGGGAGGGTGCGCGCAGCTCCGCGGGTTTCGCCATGAACCTGCGCGGCGCCATGTACGACAAGATCCAGACCTTCTCGTTCGCCGACATCGACACCTTCAGCACCTCCGGACTCGTCACCCGCATGACCACCGACGTCGCCAACATCCAGAGCGCCTTCCAGATGCTCCTGCGCATCAGCGTACGCGCGCCGCTCAACGTGCTGGCAGGCATGTTCATGAGCTTCTTCATCAACGCCAGGATGAGCCTCATCTTCCTGGTGGCCATGGTTTTCCTGGCGGTGTCGCTGTACCTTATAGTCACCCGCGCCATGGCCCTTTTCGCCGAGCTGATGCGCAAGTACGACGACCTCAACGCCGTCGTCCGCGAGGGCGTGAGCGGCATCCGCGTCATCAAGTCCTTCGTCCGCGAGAAGCACGAGAGCCTGCGTTTCCGCGCCGCCGTGGACGTGATTTACCGACTCAACGTGGCCGCGGAGACCGTCGTCACCTTCAACCAGCCGGTGATGAACATAGTCACCTATGCGTCCATGATAGCCCTATCGTGGTTCGGCGCCAGGTACATCGTGGCGGGCGGGCTCACCACCGGCCAGCTGACGTCCCTCTTCACCTATCAGATGCAGATCCTCAGCTCGCTGATGATGCTGTCGATGATATTCGTCATGCTGACCCAGAGCGTCGCGAGCGGCAAGCGCATAGCGGAGGTGCTCGAAAGGGAGCCCTCCATGAAGGAACCTGCCGATCCTGTTACTGCCGTACCGGACGGAAGCATAGAGCTCAGCGGCGTAAGCTTTTCCTATGCCGCCGGCGGCAATCCGGCTCTTTCCGACATCAACCTCAGCATACGCTCCGGCGAGCGCATAGGCATAATCGGCGGCACCGGCTGCGGCAAAACCACTCTCGTAAGCCTCATCAGCCGCCTGTACGACGCCGGCAGCGGCACAGTCAAGGTAGGCGGGCACGACGTCCGCGACTACTCCTTCGAGGCCATCCGCGGCGCCGTCTCCGTCGTGCTGCAGAAGAACACCCTGTTCAGCGGTACGCTGTTGGAAAACCTCCGCTGGGGCAATCCCGGCGCCACCCCGGAGCAGTGCCTTGACGCCTGCAGGCTGGCTGCGGCCGACTTCGTACAGGATCTCCCGCAGGGGCTCGACACCAGGGTGGACCAGGGCGGCACCAATTTCTCCGGCGGCCAGCGCCAGCGCCTCTGCATCGCCCGCGCCCTTCTCAAGCACCCGAGGGTTCTCGTGCTCGACGATTCCACCAGCGCAGTGGACACCGCCACCGACGCCCGCATCCGCGAGACCTTCTCGCTCCGCATCCCGGACACCACTCTCATCATCATATCCCAGCGCATCCTCAGCATACGCGACGCCGACCGCATAGTGGTGATGGACGACGGCCGCATCTGCGGCGTGGGCACGCACGAGGAGCTGCTGCAGACCTGCGACATCTATCAGGACATTTTCCAGATGCAATCTTCCACCGGTGGGGAGGCCGACTTCGACCAGCCATGAGACGCCTTCTGAAACACATGTTCCGGGACTGGAAGTGGACGCTGCTGGCGGTGGCGCTGCTCATCGTGGTCTCCACCCTGTGCACGCTGGCGATGACCCTGTTCACCCGTACGCTCATCGACGGCTACATCCTCCCGCTCTGTGAGGCTGCGGATCCCGATTTCTCGCCGCTGGCGGTTGCCCTGGCCAAGCTTGCCGCCGTGCTGCTGGTGGGCGTCGTCGCGTCCTTCCTCTTCAACTTCCTGATGATAAAGGTGGAACAGGGAATCATCCGGCAGCTGCGCACCCGGGCGTTCGGGCACCTGATGAGCCTGCCGCTGCGATTCTTCGACTCCCGCCCGCACGGCGACGTCATGTCGGTGTTCACCAACGACATGGACACCTTCCGCCAGATGGTGGGACGCACCCTTCCGCACCTGTTCAGCGCAGCCATAACGCTGGTGTCCACCCTCGCCGGAATGATTGTACTGAGCATACCGCTGACTGGCCTCTCGCTGCTCTGCGCCGGCGGTGCCATGGCGGTCGCCGCTGTAATGTCGAAGTTTTCCCGCAAGTACTTCAAGGGGCGCCAGGAGAACATGGCCCGCGTCAACGGATACATAGAGGAAATGGTCTCCGGCCAGAAGGTGGTCAAGGTGTTCAACCACGAAAAGGAGGCCGTCGTGGGCTTCTCCGGCCTCAATGAGGACCTGTTCCGCAGCGTGTTCAAGGCCAACCGCGTGGCCAATACCGTCATGCCCATCAATGCCGGAATCGCCAATCTGGGTTACGTGCTGATTGCCATCGTGGGGGCGTATATATCCCTCAGCGCCGGTGCCGACGTGCTCACGGTGGGCACCCTGGTGTCGTTCCTCACCCTGCACAAGAACTTCTCGCGCCCCATCGCCCAGATCAGCCAGGAGGTCAACAACATCGCCATGGCCTCCGCCGGCGCCGACCGCGTATATGGCCTGCTGGACGAGATTCCCGAGCCCGACGAGGGCACGGTCGAGCTGGAAAAGTCCGTTATATCCGGAGGCTGGTGCTGGAAAGACGGCGACAGATCCGTGGAGCAGGAGGGCCTTGTGAGCCTTAAGGACGTCGATTTCGGTTACGTTCCCGGCGTGCAGGTGCTGTTCGACATTACGCTTACGGCGTACCCCGGACAGAAGATTGCCTTCGTAGGCGGCACCGGGGCGGGGAAGACCACCATCACCAACCTTATCAACCGCTTCTACGACACTTCCGACGGCGAGATCACCATCGACGGCATCAACGTCCGCCGCATCCGCAAGGCTTCGCTCCGCCGCTCGCTCGGCATCGTGCTTCAGGAAACCAGCCTCTTCACCGGCACCGTCATGGACAACATCCGCTTCGGCCGCCTGGACGCCACCGACGAGGAATGCATAGCCGCCGCGCGCCTTGTACATGCCGACAGCTTCATCCGCCGCCTCCCGGAGGGTTACGCCACTCTCATCGACGGCGACGGCGGCTCCCTCAGCGCCGGCGAGCGCCAGCTGCTGAGCATCGCCCGCACCGCCGTGGCCGATCCTCCGGTGCTCATCCTCGACGAGGCCACGTCATCCATAGATACCCGCACCGAAAAACTTATCCAGAAGGGCATGGACGGCATTATGAAAGGCCGCACCAGTTTTGTCATCGCCCACCGCCTCTCTACCGTGCGCGACGCCGACTACATAATAGTCCTGGAGAAAGGCCGCATCATCGAGGCCGGCAAGCACTTCGAGCTCCTCGAGCGCCGCGGCAAGTATTGGGAGCTCTTCACCGGAGGCTCGATAGCACAATAAAAAAGCCGGGGCATTACGCTCCGGCTTTTTTCTGACAATACCTTTTTAAAGCTTCGGTCCGGCGGCGACGAGTTTCTTGCCGGCGGCGTTGCTTTCGTATTTGTGGAAGTTCTTGATGAAGCGGCCGGCGAGATCCTTGGCTTTCTCCTCCCAGACGGCGGGATCGGCGTAGGTGTCGCGAGGGTCGAGGATGCCGGTGTCGACTCCTGCAAGCTTGGTGGGAACCTCGAAGTTGAAGTAAGGGATCTTCTTGGTGGGGGCCTTGTCGATGCTGCCGTTCAGGATGGCGTCGATGATGCCGCGGGTGTCCTTGATGGAGATGCGCTTGCCTGTGCCGTTCCAGCCGGTATTCACCAGATATGCCTTG
>JAFZZW010000077.1 GCA_017615615.1 Bacteroidales bacterium | reverse complement strand
GGCTGCTTCCGCAATCTCATACCATCGTTCCAATGGGACCATGGCATCCTCCATCCCCGGCCTCTCGTAGAACTCCTTCAATCTTCTGTGCGATACTACTCTCATACGTACAATCTTGACAAAAATAGGTCAATTATTCCAAATCTCAAAATTATTCTGCGAATTATATTGTTATCCAATACAACAACCTCGTTTACATAATCGCTTTCTAAGACCATATTCCTTCGAATTCAGGGCTTGTACAACGATCCTCTCTGAGATATAGAGCGATTGAGCAAGCGTTCTTGACGACATACGATAGTGCTCCGCCAGGCGGACAGCCAAACGACACTTCTGCTCATTGGACATGCCATTTAACGAGCTCCCTTCCTTTTCCGCCTCCTGGCGCACAATATCACGAGCCTCCTCCAGGCTCCATTCGACCGTCTCCCCTACGCTGTCCGAAACGCGTACGAAAGCCTCGTAATCTTTCACCAGCGATGTCATGAAATCCTTGACGGAAGGGAAAAACTCCCGAACCTTGTTCATTTGGACATAGCCGGAAGGCAGGATTCCCAAATCCGGATGAATTTCCCAGTCCGGCGGCAAAATCATTCTGCTTTTTGTCAATCGCCATACCTCATTTTGAGACATCTCTTTTACCTTTCTGCCATGAATCAAAGTGGCCAATTCATTATAACATAGATAGGCTGTTCCCCATTTGTGTCCGTTCGGGACGCACAAACCCTTCTCAAAAGCATTGCGTGCCAGGTATACAAGATGCGCCCGCATCGACTCGACAGACTCGATCGGAATCAACTTGAAACCATAATCATCCGGCAATGGAGGATAACCATCCTCAACCAGCTGTTTGTTGATTCGCCTGACGCAAAAGAAGAATGAAGCCACACATGCCGCACCCGTTCCTGCCAAGACTTCATGGTAATGGTTCTTCATCAGTTCCGCCCCAATAATGCGTATCTCATTCTTCAAGGTCGACAGGGCCAATGTGGCCATCCCCTGTGCAAACTGTTTCTCTGTATGGAACAGTTTCCCATCCTGCCATCCATCCGTACACAAATGGTAATAGCCGAACGGCATCCCTTTGTACATGCCAACTCTTTTTCGGAAATCACTCATAGCTTCTCACATTATTCATTGTGGCAAACATACATATAATAAGGAAGGAAAGTGCCCGTATTGGCCGCTCTCCCCTACACTATTTTATCTTTCTTAAGTGTTTTGTCTGTTTCTTGTCGATTTTATAAGAACTTTCGACTCAACTGGAAGGCAGCACCATCACACCGACGCCCATCACCGCAAAGCATGTTTTCGGCCATTTTCATGCTTGGCCATGATTAAACGAACACCGCGAAGCACGATTATGGGCGTTTTCGTGCTTGGCGGTGAATAAGATGCCCGGTCGGAGCCGGGCATGACGAAAAAAGATCCCACGGACAAGCCGTGGGATGACGAAGGAGATTTCTCGACAAGCTCGAAATGACAAAGCGCTACATTCCCATACCGGAGCCGGAACCCATGCCGGAGGCGGAGGAGGTGCCGGAGGAGTGCTCGATGACGTCGTCGTTCGTAATGGTGCGGGTGGTCTTCTTGACGGAGACGCCGGCCTTGCCGAATGTCCAGCTAAGGGACAGGTTGATCTGGTTGACGGGGACGCGGATGATGGTGCGGGTCTCGAAGTCAGCGTCGGCGGAGTACATCTCGAACTTGACCTTCTTGCCGCCCATCAGGTGCGTGAAGCCCTGGAGGGAGAGGCTGAGCCGGTCGTCCAGGAAGGACTTGGTGATGGCCGCGAAGCAGCCCGTGAAGCCGCTGTTCCATCCCTGGAGTTCATAGTCGCGGGTGTGGGAGAAGATCCCTTCGGAGAGCTGGAGGTCCCACCAGATGGTCTGCTGACTGCCGGCGAAGATCTCTCCGTGCCAGCCGTAGTTCTTCAGGCCCAGCTGATCGTTCCGCATGTCGGTATACTGGATTTCCGCGTTGGAATAGAGACGGGCCTTCTTGCCGATGTTGACGTTGAAGAAGAGGTTGAGGCCGGTGTTCTGGCTCTGGAGGATGTTGCGATAGGTCGTTTTCAGCACATCGTTCTCCGTGTAGTTGTACTGGGCGATGCCGTTTCCGTTGCGGTTGTGGAAAAGGGTCGCGTTGAGCATGAACTTCTGGGAATAGAGATTGTAGACGAGCGAGAAGTTGTGGGTCTTCTCGACATCGAGATCGGGATTGCCCAGGTTCCAGTGGTTCGGATCACTCTGCTCAACATAGGGGTTGAGGTAGGTGATGCCCGGACGGGAAATGCGCATGTTGTAGCTCATGCCGATATTCTGCGTCGCGCCGATGGTATACTGGAGACTGGCGGAAGGGACGAAGCTGCCATAGTTGATGGAGACGTCCGGATCCGTGCCCTTGCTGTAGTTATAATAAATGTCCTGCCAGGTGTGCTCATAGCGGCCGCCGGCCTTGATGCCCCACTTTCCGAAGGTGCCGCTGTACTCGGCATAGGCCGCGCCGATGCTGTTGGTGTACTTGTAGTTGGTACTGGCGCCGAGGTCGTACTGATACTCCGTGCTGGGGTAAGTCATCAGAGAGACGTCCTGGCTGGAGATATTGTTGCGGTAGATGAACTTCACGCCCGTAGAGAGGGTGCCGGCTTTCTCGCTGATGGGGAAGGTAAGGTCGCCCTGGAAGGTATGGTCGGAAGAATTCGTCCGGCCGTCCATCTTGCGGGACGGCATGGCGTCGGCGGGATCATACGTATTATAGGAGGATACCGTCGCCGGGCTGCCGTTGAGCCTGTAGGACAGCGTCAGCATGCGGCCGGGATAGCTGGCGAAGTTGTGCTGCCAGTCGACATCGACATGGAAATTGTTGAAAGGCTGCTTCATGCCGAGGGTGCCCTGGTAGAGCCGGGTATAGTCCTTCTCGCCCGGGAGGAGGGTCCATGCGGCGCCAGTGCCCTTCTGGTCCATGCCGAAGAACATGCCGCCGGCCGTCGCGGAGATGAGGTTGAGCGAGTCGATCTCATAGCTGAGGGAGGCGTCGCCCATGAACATCGGGGCCTTCATGTCCATCGCAGAGGTGGTGCGGCTGTTGAAGCCGGTGCCGGTGATGGTGGACTCGTATTCCTGGCCATTCTGGAGCATGTAGCCGCCGTTGGCATTCAACGAGAAGCTGAATTTGCCGCGCTGCATGGTGAGCATGCCGCCGGCGCCGTGCTGGCGGTTGCCAGTCTGGAGGCGGATGGAGCCGTACTGGCCGTCCGCAACGGCGGAACTGCC
>JAFZZW010000076.1 GCA_017615615.1 Bacteroidales bacterium | reverse complement strand
TCGGAGGGCTGATGGCCCTGTCGCTGTCCTCTTGCGTCAATGGGGAGGTCGATCCCGTCGATAATACGCCGCAGGAGGAGATCAAAGCGTTGCGTTTCAATATCAAGGTGGTCAACGAATCGAACATCGAGACCAAGGTGGTCAAGACCGGGTGGCAAGTTGGAGACAAAATTTTCGTGTTCTTCAATGTTACGAAGCAACCCAGCAGTATGTATAGTACCGGTTATCTGGATGCATACAGGTATGTTACGCTTACCTACAACGGTACTGATTGGGACGGTGCATTCAGCAGCTCCAATACGGAAGACTATAAACGGCTGGGAACGGAAGGCATCATGTATGCCGTGTATTATCCGTTCGGAAATGTGGTATATTCCAGTGGAAGCCTGGTGAGTACGGGCCACACGAACCCTGTATTGAACGGGGATGTCTATTCCTATTATCTGATCGATGAGGCGGGAAGCCCGTACACCATGACGCTGGGCGACGTGGCGACCCTGAGCGGAACGCTGCATATCGCTCTTCCGGAGAAATTTGTTTACTTCTACATCGACAAGCAGGGCGATAAATTTAACGAAAGCGAGAAATACAGGCTCTCTGTGGAAGGGGTCAAGCCCGCTACTGTCAAATCCTGGAGCAATGGCGTTTTTACCACGAAAGAATTGGGCGCAGGCAAGCCGATGTGGGGATACAAGTATGGCGATGGTATTGCTTTTGCCGGCATGCTGGATGACAGCTGGACGTCGCCTGCCGATCATAAGTTCATTCTTTTCTCCGACGGCGATCCCGCCCTGTCCAAGACGATGAAGAATGTGACGCTTCCGAACCGCTACAGCGTCAAGCTCGCCAATCCCCTTGCTTCCACCAATGGCTGGGGACCGGCGATGGAGGCTCCTCGCAGGAAGATTGAAATGGGAGCCGGTGGCCTCAAGTGGGGACTTTATAACCTGGGTGCAGAAAATATCGATGAATATGGGACCGCTTTCCGCTGGGGAGAGATCGTGCCCTATTCCGGGACTTGCGATGACCGGTACGCCACGCATAGCCTGACGGGCAATTATGCCATCTATGATGTGGCCCGCGCCTATCTCGGATCAGACTGGAGAATGCCCACGGATGCTGAAGTGACTGCCATGAAAGACGGCAGCACACAGACGGGTCCTTCTTCCGGCACCGTTACCGGGGGCGCTTTTTCAGTAAAGGGCGTCAAGTGTGAGAGCAAGACAGAACCCAAGAACTCCATTTTCTTCCCGACGTATGATGGTTCAAACGGTTCTCTTTGGACAAGCACCGCTGCGAATTCGAAGGCCGCTCCCAGATATTTTGTGTACTCCTCAAGTTTGGGAAGATCCAGTCAAAGCGATATTTCGAACGCCTCGGCTGTCCGTCCCATTTACATCGGCAACTAAGCGGTTCCCGGCTGGTTATCCATGCGCAAATCCGCGTAACACAACCTTGTGTTACGCGGATTTGTGTTTTGAGGGCGGGGACAGCCCGTCTATTCCTTGTACAGCCCGTCGCGGGAGAGCAGGTGGTCGAGGTTGGCCAGGCCGTAGAGGGCCACGGCAGTGACGACGGCCGAATGCTCCATATACTCAGGGATGAGCTTGTTGTAGATGTCGCGCTCGGTGTGCCAGATCTCGCGGTAGTCGAAGTTGTAGCCCTTCGGGTCGTTCTCGCGGAACGAGATGGTGGGCACGCCGTTCATGGCGAAGTAGGCGTGGTCGCTGCCGCCGGCGCGGGTCGGGCGCGGCTGCGGCGGGCCCTGGCGCTTCTCTACGGTGAACGGAAAGGCGGGATTCAGGTCCTCAAGCGGCTTGCAGACGGCGACAAAGTCGTCGTACATGGCCGGCGGAACGGACACGCCGGTCGCGCAGAGCGGGCCGCCGTCGCGGTTGAAATAGTTGGAGATCTTCTCGAGCGGAACAGTCTTATTCTCAACGAAAAACTTGGAACCGAGCAGGCCGAACTCCTCGCCCGTCCAGATGCAGAAGAGGATGGTGCGCTTGGGCTTCGCGCCGGCTGCGCAGAGCAGGCGCGCCGCCTCCATCGTCACGGAAGTGCCGTTGCCGTCGTCCACCGCGCCGGTGCCGATATCGTAGGCGTCGAGGTGCCCGCCCGCCATCACATATTCTTTCGGATACTTGCTGCCGCGCAAGATGCCGATGATGTTGTGGTATTTCACGGGACCGCGGTAGAAGTGGTTGCGGATATCGAATTCAAGCTGGAAGATATCCTTGCGCTGCACCTTCTCCTTTATGACGGCGAACTGGGCCTCGTCAAGCAGGATGTCGCATACGCGCGGCAGGTTTTCCATCGTGATGTCGTAGCAGTTGGCGCGGTCGTACAGCACCTGGAGCGGCACCTTCGCCGACCGGATGAAACCCGCCACGCCGGCCTCGACCATCTCCTTGTAGAAGAGCGCCGTCCCCGCTTCATACGGAGCCATTTCCTTCGGTTCGTCGCGATGCTCGAAATTCCAGCGACGGATCTCGTTGTTCTGGCGGTCGATCTCCTCGTTGCGGGCGATGGTCTCCGCCCGCTTCTCGTTGGCCTTATCAGACCCGTCGAGGGCCATGCCGTTCGACTCGGCGTCCAGCAGCACCCAGGCGCCCTTGAGCACACCCTTCATGCGGTCGAAGTCGCGGCGGGTCTTCGGCTCCAGGAACACGGGGCCGGACTGCTTGCCGTGTGTGCCGGCCGTGTAGGCGGGCGTGCCGAAATGCAGCACCATGCCGTCTTCGCTGAGCATCCGGCCGGACCAGGGACCGCGGTTGAAGCCCACGGCAATCTCGCCGGCCTCCTGCACCATCACTTCAAGGCCCCACGACTCGAACTGCTCCTTTACCCAGGCTTCCGCCTCGGTCAGCGCCGCTGAGCCGATGAGCCGGCCGCCGATCATGTTGCAGAGGAAATCGTCGTGCTGCATGGTCCGGTTGTCGGTCTGTCCGGTTTCGATGATTTTGCGGACAACCTTGTCCTGTGCAGATGCGTTGAAAGCGAAAGCGCCGGCCAGGGCGGCCAGCAGCAGAAGGGTTAGGGCTTTTTTCATGATTGTCGAACTTTTTCTTCTACAAAATTACACAAAAGCATCAGGATTTACGTAAATTTGTTGTATTAACTCCTTAAAAAAACTATCACGATGAGCGAAGAAATCAAAGATCCCCGCGACCTCAACGGCGACGGCAAAGTCACGCTGGAAGAAAAAATCAAATATGCGGCCGGCAAGGCAGGTGAAAAACTGAACGAGGTGGCCGGCGAGATGAAGGAAAATGCCAAGGACCTCTACGCCAAGGCCGCTCCGAAAGCCAAGGAAGTGCTCGGCGAAATGAAGGAGAACGCCGTCGAAATGATGGACAAGGCCAAGGACAAGATCGACGCCCTCAAGGAAAAGAAAGACAAACAGGCGTAGGCTTCAGCGCTAGAGCGCCTCGGACACCTTTTCGTTTTTGGTTTCCATCCTCATCCGTTCGGTGAGGGCGGTATTTTTCATGCTCACGAACTTACCGTTGGGCTTCGCCTCGGCGGGGATGGTCTTACTGCCGATATAGGTGACGCCATCGCTGCCCACCACCTGGAAGGTCAGATCCTCCGCCGCGGTATTCTCGTTGCGGAGAGCCACGAAGAAAGGATCGGCGCTCGGCCCGTCCAGCACCACGGAGACAGGGCCGTTGCCCGCATCAGCACTCAACCACAAGCCGTTGTTCGCGGCCTGGATGGTCACGCGCTCCGCAGGGATATTCGCGCCCTGGTAGCGGAAACTGAGCCGGTAGATGCTCTGCTGGTTCTGGAACGCAGCCGTTCCCGTTGTGATGTTATTTCCGGAAATATCCGTCACCAGCACATTCTGGGCCTGCACGACATGGTACCGGCTTTCGATGGATTTTCCGTCATCGTTTGCCTGCGCGAGCAGCCTGCCGGCCTGGCCGGCGTACGTCCATTCATCGAGGGAAACCGGGCCGATGAGGGTCAGCGTCGTACTCCCGGCCGTGAGGTTCGTCGTGACCACATTGCCCGAAAGGGTGGCGTAATGGGCATCATCTCCGTCAGGCGACACATTGAGCACACCTATCTGGGTAAGCCCTTGATACACATAAACAGACTCCCCCTCTTTCCATATGGACCGGAGATGGGTGGCCGTGGCTTCGACTTCCCCGTTATCGAGGGAAAGGCCCTTTGTTTCCGCTCCGTCGCTCCGGTACGCCCGCAGTTTCAGGGTCCATACAGAGTCGACCTTTTCCTGCGGCCGTTCCGTCAGCAGTTCTTCCGGATGTTCGCACCCCATCCATGCCAGGGCGCCCGCCAGCGAGATCAGTAACCAAAGACTCTTTTTCATAGCTATTTCAATATATACACCTTCCCCGCGGGAATTTCACTTCCTTCAAACAGATAGAACCCCGGCACGCCGCTCTTGACGCCCAGCACGTACACCGTCTTGTCGCCGATCTTTCCTTCCGTGACGGTAACCGGGTTGTCAGAGGCCTGCAGGATGTTTCCGGACCGGGCAGCCGCCTCGGCGCTGATCAGCATACCCAGGGAGAGCGATTTCGTGTCGCCATCCGAGGTTTCCTTGTCGGCTACGATGATGACCGGCGTATCGGCCGGAATCTGCCGGCTCTCTCCGTCGCCGATGCGTACAAACACCAGCTCGCCACCGTCATCGATCACCGTATAGGCTACGGCCCCCTTCGGCAGCTCATAGCAGACAGGCTTGCTGTAGAAGGTGGCCAGATACTTGTCGGCCCCGTAGAAAGAGGCTTTCGTAGCGACAATCTGGTCCTCCCAGGGCACCAGGCTGATGTCGTCTACATATAGATTAAAACTTCTCGTCCATTTGATGGCCACGTATCGGGCATTCGCCGGGATACGGAACGTACACGCCTTCCATTGAGAGCTGCTCGTGAACTCGCTGCTCCAGGATAAAAAGTTGTTGATGTCTTTTGTGGCATTGGTAGTGTATCCCACCTGGAACTTGGCAAGATAGCTGTTGGTTTCATCCTTGAAATTATTGTAATAGAGCGAAAGCCTCAATTCGGGATGAGGAAGGGCAAGCAGGGGGGAAATCAGGTACTGGACCTGGGAAGAACCATTTACGGAGAATACGAAGGAATGGCTTCCGTCGTGTATGTTATCCGAATTAGATGAGTAGATACCCGTGTCCGGAATCTCAGTTATCACCCGCCAGCCGCCCATGCCGTCTTCGAATCCCTGATAGTGGGGCACGCTTTCCTCGGGGCCCTCGGTCAACAAGCGGAAGGACACAAAACTGCTGGCGTTCCCTTCGCCGTAAAGCGCCTGGACGCGGAAATCATAATAGGTATTGGCGGAAAGATTACCGAGGGTGACCGACTCGTCGCTCACCGTGGCAATTCCCGACCATGACGCAGCGGTTGTTTCCTTGTACTGATAGGCATACCCCGATACCGAGTTGTCGGGCTTTGTCCATGAGACCTTCGCGCTATGGTCGGTCAGATTGCTTGCGGAGAGGCCGGTGGGCTTTGCGTAAGGGCTATACGGCACGAACACGAAATCGTCCAGGTACAACTTGTGCGTATTGGAGGTGTATTGGATGGCAATATATTGGGTGCCCACCGGGAAGGTTTCCTCATACTGCGTCCACACCGGGTTGACGATAGAAATCTCATCACCCCAGGTAAACGCGCTGACATTGTTGGTCGTTGTGGAGTACCCCACCCGGAACTTCTCTTCATATCCCGTCGAAATATTCTTGTAATAGAACGAAACCGTCATGGCTTCGGTACCATAGAATTGGGGAGAGATCAGATATTGGACACCGCCTCCCACCCTGGTCCAGAACGCGTATCCATACTCACCTTCGTGTGCGGCCTCCGCTTTGATTTCCGTATGGCCATAGTTGTTTTCCGCCACTGTCCACTCGTCCATGCCGTTCTCGAATCCCTGCTCATAGGGGAGCTGCTTGGGCGTCGGATTCGTCGTAAACTGGCAAGAGGTATAAATACTCTCCTGACCTTCACCGGTTAGGGCTTTTACCCGGAATTCGTATCGAGCACCGGCGTCCAGCCCGTCGAGGGTTACGGAAGTGTTGGTCCCGCCGTTCAGGCTGACTTCGCTTGACCACGCAGGGCCAGGTCCATTGGGGTCGAGCCAGTACGGCCTGTACTGGTAAACATAGCCCGTAATAGGATTCTCCGATTCAGGCTTGTCCCAGCTCAGGGTAGCACTCTGATAAGTTATGTTGCTTACGGCGAGGTTGACAGGCTGGGGCGCATGACAAGCAGAGAATACGAAGTCGTCCAACCAAACCGTATCGTCCCTGTATACCTCATGGTAATAACACTTGATGGCGATGTATTTCGTACCCTTGGGAAATTGCGCTTCCCTCTGTGACCAGGCAACGGTCTGGATAGCTTGTTTGTTATCCCATTCGAAAGCATCTATGTCATTGGTCGTGGTAGAATAGCCTAATGAATAATACTCGCCGATATGCGGATAGGATCTCTTCCAGAAACTCATGGTTATGGTATTCCGACCGTCAAATTCAGGTGACACCAGTATCTGGTCCTTGTAGGTGTTCAATGTACAGAGACGGAAAGCATAGTCACCTTCATGTTGGTAAGACCATTGGTTGGGGCGTGGATAAATCCCGATATTCGAACTTACACAATCCAGGGTTGACCAGCCTTCCGCGTACAGGTCCTGGTTCTCGAAACCGTATCGGTAAGGCTCCTGCAGCCTTAACCCGGAAATGTACATATAATAGGTATTCCCGTCGACGGCCGTCACGGGCAAATCCCAGGTGTCCGTGACCCTGGATGTACTCACGGGGATGCCCTCGGCCTTGGGAATGACAAAGTTGCCGGTGGCCGTAGGTGTGATATCCTTGACGTAGAAAACGTAGGAAGCCGTACACGCCACCGTCCGGTTCTGCCATTTGCAGGCGACCGGGTGGTACAGGCCGGTGGCGCTGCCGGAGGTGGCGGGCAGGAACGAGCCCTTGAACAGGCAGTTGTTCAAGTGGAGCGTCATGTCGTCGCACCAGCCGAGGAGGCCGCCTGCGTGGTTGACGAAGTCCCTGATGGTACCTCCGTAATAGCTGTCGGTGATACCGAGGGTGCTGGTCCCTCCGTGGCCCACGATGCCGCCGGCATAGGTCGGTGCGCTGACGTTGGTGCTCACGGCACATCCCGAGACGGTACAGGTTTCAAGCGTCAAACCGACCAGGCCGGCGGCGTGCTTGTTGTTGGACGTAACGGCACCCGTCACGACGAGGTCCCGGATTGTCGCTCCTTTTATATAATGGAACGGAGCCGCATACAGGTCCGTGCTGGTGATACTGACGTTGAGGGTCTTGCCGCCGCCGTCGAAGGTGCCGAGGAAGGGCATCGACTCGGTGCCGGCCATCGTCGTGACATTGATATTGGCGGTCAACTTGAAGTTCTGGGCGGTGCACTGAACGTCCTGAATCATCTGGGTGAATCTCACCCAGTCGGAATCGCTGCCGATGAGATAGGGTGTCTCCGCGGTGCCCTCGCCCGATAACAACGGTAAAGAGGTGCCGGTGGTGCGATGCAGGTAGATATAGGCGCTGCCACTGCCGCAACCTTTGTTCAGGTCGGCAGGCTCACCGTTTCCGTTCCATACTACCGCGCCGGTTTTGTTGTCTTTCCCGGTTTTGATTTCAATGGCGCTGACCGTACGGTTGTCAGGGAAGGCATCCCTGGTATAATAAAGGTGGATGGTGCTGCCGCCGGCACCCCGGTTCAGGTCGCCTTTGCTGGTAATGAAATCGTTCCCGCCCTGGAAAGTGACGAGGTGATACGTACGCCCGTTGCTGTCCGTTATTTCGTCGGGAATGGTGCCGGTGGCGTCGCTGATGTAGAAGTCGGTGATGTAATGCCAGTCGATGTTGTGAGCGCTGGTCTCGGACTTGTAGAGCAGGAAGATATAGTCACCGCTGGCTCCCGCATTCAAGTCCTGTTCAATAACCGTCCAGCCTTGTGGCGTAAGGTTGTTTTTCAGGTTATTCACTTCGGTGCTGTTGCCGCCGATCACCATCACATCCTTGATGTAGTCCGCAGCCCCCGCCGTTACCGGCACTCCTGCCGCCAGCGCCACCACCATCAGCGCCCGCAGGATCCATGAAGAAATAGCCTGTCTCATAACACCGCCTCTTGATTGTCAATAAATGATTGCTTCTCAAAGTTAATGATTGTCAATCAAAAACCAAAAAAAAAGAAAAGCCCGGCACGGAGCTTATTCCGACAGGATCTGCATCAGGCCGGTATTGACCCAGACGTATTCCTTCCCGACCCGGGTCTTTGCAAGAAGGCCCAGCTCCTCCAACTGACCCAGGTATTTCTTGGCCGTATTCACGCTTTTGATCGAGCCTGACAAAAGAGATCTGGGGCTGATGAAGGGTACGCCGAAAAACTTGGAGATGTCCATGCGTTCAACCTGAAGGTCATTTTCACGGATAACGGTTTCGAACTTTTCCTTCAGCGCCCGGATGCGGAGTATGAGGCCGATGGTATATTCTGATGCGTTCGAGATGCCGTCCAGCATATGCAGCACCCACTGCTTCCAGTTCCTCAAGGTACTTACGCTCTTTATCGCTTCGGAATAAGCGTTGAGTTGCTGGAGATGGTATGCGCTTAAGCAGAGGCAGGGCTGGCACAGCAGACCCTCCTGAACCAGGTAGAGAATGCTGATGAGCCGTCCCGCACTGCCGTCCTTGCTCGGGAACGGCCGGGTCGCCTCGAACTGGTACTGAACCAGGGCCATCCTGAAAAGGGGATCATTGGGAAACCCGAAATCCCTGCTCATGAGCTTTGTCAGGTTGGATATGGTGCGGGCCAATACCTCTTTATATTTGGTATGAGCTTCTTCGAGATGATCCTCCCCCAGTTCGGAGTAAATACTGAATATCGACTCTTCTGTAAAACGCTTTCCGCCCTTGACCTCTTGGCTCTCCCGCAAGAGCACCTCCCGGTATTTGTCGACGACAGGGTCTGTTCCCTGCAAGCCGTCAATGGCGCAACTGGCAACCGCTTCCTTGTAGACAATCGCTTCGACAAACAGGTTCCTGTCCGAGAACATGGATACAAGGCCGTCAAGGCGAGCCAGGTGGCGGGATGCCTCCAGCATCTTTGCGGCGACAGAGACATCGATGGTCAACTCCGCCCATGGTGGAAGCATGGGTAGTCCGCTGTACTTTACCTGTTTATCGTATGTTGCCATTTACACCTTGCCCCCCCAATTGTCAAATTTCGGCAAAATTTGACAGTAATATGTTGATTTTCAGCTTTTTAGGGCACAAATTTTACAAATATACTTTTTATTTTGATTATTCGTTCTAGCTTCGCACGTTTTTTTGCGGAAAAGAAATAATAAACATAAAAAGTACAAGTTAGTTATGAAGAAAAAAACAGCGTATCTGGCTCCGGTAACGGAGGTTCTCGTATTACATTACGGGGGTATTGTTTGCGGCAGCGAAACGGGCAACCGTGCTGCTTCCTTTGACAACGAATATGATGATCAGTCCTGGGACTAAAAGCAGTAGAGTTATGAAAAAGTATTTCGCAATGATCGCGCTTGCTGCCCTTATGCTGGGAGCATGCGAAAATATTCAGGTGGTCGAGGATCCCGCTGACGGTGTTACTACGATTCACGCCATTACCGGCGCCAACATGACCAAGACCGTTCTCAAGGATTTCGATGTTAACTGGAACACCGGCGACAAGCTTGCCGTTGCTGATGAAGATGATACGGTTGTCGAATTCACGCTGGAAGGCGATGGCGGTTCAGATGAGGGTACCTTCGAAGGCGAACTCAACGGGAAACGCCTAGGCACCTATGCCGTGTATCCTTACACTGCCAATGCATCTGTTTCCGGCACCACTGTTACTGTCGATTATCTCGCATCCTGGGCTTACGGCACGACCGAAGTTCCCATGTGGGGCGAAAATGATGGCACTGGCGAATATGTTTTCAATAATATCGGCGGCGCCGTTCTGGTATCATACAGCAATGTTCCTGCAACCACCAATGCCAAGACATTTGTTCTTACCAGCAATGTGAACATCACTGGAACTGTCACTGTTTCTGGCCTTGATGCAACTCCGTCTGCCAGCTTGACGACGGGAGGTAACACCGTGACCATCACTAACGTCCCCGGCACAGAAACCGCTGTATCCTTTGTGGTTCCCGTTCTCGCAGGCACGGGTTACACCTTCACCGCCGCTCTTAAAGATGGCGACAATGTCGTTCCCGGCACCAGCAAGACTGCTACAAACAGGACAATCACCGCCAACAAGATCACCAAGTTCCCGGATGTGGACCTTACCCCGGTGATTAAGGTTTCAACAGCCAATCCTATGACAGTTGCCAGCACAGCCTCTAGCCAGACCATCACTTACGCCATCGCCAATGTGGCCGCAACTGAAGTGGTTTCAGCCTCTACTACTACCTTATGGATCAGCAATGTCACCGTCGTTGACGGAACCACCGTTACATTCGACGTTGCCCAGCAGCCCCAGGGTGGCGCAGCCCGCAGCGGTGAAATCACCCTCCGCTATAGCGGTGCCGACGATGTAGTCGTTACCGTCAATCAGGATCCCGCCCCGGTGATCAACCTTAGCACCACAACTCCTCTTTATGTTAAGGAAACTGGCGAAGACTCACAGCCAGTATCTTATACCATATCTTATACCATCAGCTATCCGACCGCCGGCTCAGAGCTTACCGCAGCTGAAAGTCTGGATTGGGTAACCACTCCTATCGTTGGAGACGACGAGGTAACCTTCACTGTTTCGAATCAGACTCATGGCGACAATGCCCGCTATGGTATCATAACTCTGAACTACCCGAACGCCAACCCCGTATCGTTCTACGTATCTCAGGAAGGTAAGGTTTACACCCTCAGCGGAACCATCAATTCTAAAACGCAAAATGATATCAATGGTGATGGAATTACTTGGGATGGTGATTTTGAAATAAATACCGATAATGGCATTACCTGGAGACTTCATCGCGGTACTTCTAACACTGAAACAAAGACCATTTATTGCCAATCTGGTATTCCGTTTAGAGTTACTACTATTGAACATACAAGTACAAATGGAAATAAGGTAAGCTCTATTTCCCTTAATATTAAAGTTGGAGATACTGCTGGCTCTGGCAACGCTATTTCAGATCATACCGGTTCTATCCCCGGTACATATACCGCGACGATACCGACGAGTCCTGAGACTATATGGTATAATAAATACTATACGTTTGAATACAATATCACATTTGGTAACAAAAACGGGTACGAGATATTCAATAGTGCAGTATTCTACGGCTATATTGTTCCTTAACAATAGGACATTGTACTAAACATTTATAATGTTACATGCAGTCGCAGCGACCCCAAGGTTGCTGCGACTTGCGTTAAGGGGGAAATGAAGGGGAATTTTTGGCAGCACTCTTCTTCATAACGATCTTATCCTTTCCGCTATTCTGGGCTTGTTCCGAGGATGAGCAGGAAATACATGTAACCTCTGTTTCCCTTGACAAAGTCAGTTTGGAGATGCTAAAAGGCATGTCCGCGACGCTGACGGCAACGGTTTTACCGGAGGATGCCATCGACAGAACTGTCACCTGGAGTTCATCAAACGCTGAAGTGGCTTCGGTTGCAGACGGTTTGGTCACAGCCATAAAAGAAGGAACAGCCTCCATCACGGTCAAGGCCGGAGAAAAGAACGCTTCCTGTCAGGTAACCGTAATAGATGGCAACCTTCAACTGACGCTGTCGTCAACGGACGCCGCCATTTTGAAAGCGGCAGGTGGCGAATCTCCGGCCATAGTCTCGGCTTCCGGGAACTGGACGATATCCTCTGATGCTTCCTGGCTTTCCATTTCGCGAGCCGCACCGCCCATGTTTCCATCGCTTTGGGCAGCTTCTCCCGAACCTTCGATATTCTGCAGCGAGCCAATGTGTTTACCCGCACCAAGGCTGCCTCGGGAAAAGTAACGAACGGTGTTCAACTCACTTATTCCGGATCCCAGTTCACACGTATCTACATGGTTCTACCCCGTCCCATCTCCAACCAATACCAAGATATCACTTCTTGGGAAGCGCCGGAATGCACCGAAGCGGCCTGCGAGGATGGAATCAATTCCTACATTTGGAAAGATACCCCTGAAGATCATATCCCTGCGTCGGGGCAGTATGTAATATCGGAGCGTTTTGACGCCAATGTATACCACGTCACTACCGATTTCTCGGTCATGAAAGACATTCCCGAATATGATGCCCAGTCGGAAGAATGCAAGAAGTATCTGGGGAAAGAAGCCAACTGTCTTATCGATCCCACTCACAGCAAAATTGTATCCACGGCTAATTCTTTATGGAGTGTCTCCGGCGGAGATATTGTCGCCTATGCCCGGAAGTGTCTGGAATGGACCTATGCCAACATGCATTATGGCAACACGAATACCGGACTGCATACGATTGACGACCTCATGCAAAGCATGACCGGCGACTGCGGCAATTACGCCTCTGTCTTCATTTCCCTTCTACGGGCAAAAGGCATTCCCGCCCGTCATGTGGTCATGGTTCATGGTTCATTGGACGAGTATCATGTCAGGGCCGAGTTTTATGTTCCCGCCTATGGCTGGATTCCGGCCGACCCTACTTGGGGGAAAGATTATTTTGGCGTCTTTGAAGGGAAATACATAGTGGTTTCGCAAGGAATCAATACGATTATCCGGGACTTCGATGGAAAAGACTTCCAGGCCGACCTGTTTCAAACATTCTACGGCTGGTACTGGTACCGAGTCGCCGGCAACTATTCATTTACCCATAAATGCGCCGGACTGAATTGATCTGTCGGGAGCTAAACCGGGGACCGGAAGGAGCAGTGGCAATAAGGCCGAGGGGTCTGGGGATGCGCCCCAGTTTTCCAGAACGCGTGGCTCACTACAAGGCGAATCCCAAGGCCAGCATCTATTTCTGCGTTCTGAAGTTCACCGCCGCCGATGGCCGTTTCTATAGCGTTTTTTATCCACGCAGTTTTGTAATTGAGTAAGCTTTATTACCCTGCTTATTGGGTATAAAATAGATTAGTTCCAACCCGAAATTCGGAAGCCCCAATAATATGCTCTACGGTTCGCAGAAGGCATATTAACTGGGCTTCCGAGCCAATTATACCTCGGAGTCCCAGCCAATTCCGCTCCAGTGCGCTAAGACGATGGCCTTTGGGG
>JAFZZW010000075.1 GCA_017615615.1 Bacteroidales bacterium | reverse complement strand
GCGCTGATGCGCTCGTCCTCCGCGGCGACGGCGTCGACCAGGAGGTCCGCAAGGGCGGTGGGCGTCTTGACCGAACCGCAGGCGACCATGTCCGCGACATGTACATCCCGGTCGTGGCCGATGGCCGTATAAACGGGTACCGGATAGCGTGCGATGGCGGCGCAGAGGGCGTAATCGTCGAAGCAGGCGAGGTCCAGCGTGCTCCCGCCGCCGCGCATGACAAGCACGGCGTCGAAGCCGCCGGCGTCCAGCGCTCGCTGCATGGCGTCCATAATAGACGCGGGGGCGGTCTCGCCCTGCATGGCGGCCTCGAAGAGGGTTACGTTGAAGGCGAAGCCGTATTCGTTCTCAAGAAGGTGGCGGCGGAAGTCGCCGTAGCCGGCGGCGTCAGGTGCCGAGATGACGGCGATCTCGTACGGCAGGTCCGGCAGGGCGAGCTCTTTCTGGAGGTCCATAAGGCCCTCTTCCGTAAGTTTCTCGATGGTGCGGCGGCGGGCCAGTTCGGCCTCTCCTAGGGTATGGCTGACGTCGATGTCTTCGATGATCAGGGTGAGGCCGTAGAGCTCGCTGTAGTTGACCGTGACCTCGAAAACGAGGGCCAGGCCTTCGCGGAGAGGCTCGCCGGTCTCCCGGGCGAACTTGCCGGCCACCGGGTCCCAGGCGGAACGCCATATTACGGCCCGCACTTTTGCCACGGGACCTCGGGGGCCGCTCTCGCAGAGCTCGAGGTAGCAGTGGCCGTTGCTGCGGCGCTGGAGGCTGGCAATCTCGGCGCGAACGCGCACAGGACCGGGCATCGCGTCTTCTATGCCCTCGCGTATCAGAGTCTGCAATTCAAGCAGTTCCAAATAATCCTGTTCCATTCTCTCAATCGACTTCCAAATATAATGTTTTTTTATGTATATTTGTGCTCGTATTTGCTAGGCGATGAAGATTTCCCAGGCCATATTCGCAGGCAGCAGCACGCGGGTCGCACAGAAGCCCGCACGCCGCCTGCCGGAGTTCGCCTTCATCGGCCGCAGCAACGTCGGCAAATCCTCCCTCATCAACATGCTCACCGGCCGCAGCAAGCTGGCCATGACATCCTCCACTCCCGGCAAGACAAAGGTCGTCAACCACTTCCTCATCAACGACAGCTGGTACCTGGTGGACCTTCCTGGCTACGGCTACGCCAAGCTTCCGGACAAGATGCGCCGGGAGCTCGCCGAGGTCATCCGGGAGTACATCATGGAGTCGCAGGAACTCGTCATGCTCTTCGTCCTGATCGATTCCCGCCACGACATCGGACGCATAGACCTCGACTTCCTCTCGGAGCTCGGCGAGCACGGCATCCCCTTCGCCATCATCTTCACCAAGACCGACAAACTCGGCCCTGTTGCCCTCCAGGCACAGATCGACCGCGACTGCGCCATCCTTTCACAGACCTGGGAGGAGCTTCCGCCCATGCTCGCGAGCAGTTCCGCCGCCCGCACCGGCAGGGACGAAGTCCTGGATTACATCGATTCAATCCTAAAACAACTCTGATATGATTCACACACACCGAATGGAGATTTTTGCCTGCAGGGAGTCCAAGGATTTCGCCTGCAAGGTCATCGACTCCGTCAACGCCAACCTCCGTCCCGACGAGCTCCCCTACCACCTCGGAGACCTTCAGATCAGCCAGTTCAGCGACGGAGAATTCCAGCCGCTGTACGCGGAAAGCGTCCGCGGTGCAACTGTGTTTATCATCCAGTCCACCTTCCCGCCGGCAAACAACCTCATGGAACTCCTGCTCTGCATCGACGCCGCCAAGCGCGCCTCCGCAGACAAGGTGATTGCCGTCATCCCCTACTTCGGCTGGGCCCGCCAGGACCGCAAGGACCGCCCCCGCGTGGCAATCGGGGCCAAACTCGTGGCCAACCTCCTCACCGCCGCCGGAGCCGACCGCGTCATGACCTGCGACCTCCACGCCGACCAGATCCAGGGCTTCTTCGACATCCCCGTCGACCATGTGTACGCCAGCAAGGTCTTCCTTCCGGCAATCCGCGCGCTCGGCCTTCCCAACCTCGCGGTGGCTGCGCCGGACATGGGCGGAGCAAAAAGGGCCAACTCGTATGCCAAGAATCTCAGCAGCGAGGGCTATGACTGCGGGGTCATCATCTGCCACAAAACCCGCGAGAAGGCCAACGTCGTATCGGAAATCCGCGCCATCGGCGACGTCGAGGGCAAAAACATAATTATCATAGACGACATGATCGACACCGCCGGCACCCTCTGCAAGGCCGCCGACGTCCTCATGAGCAACGGAGCCTGCAGCGTCCGCGCCTGCGCCTCCCACGGCATCCTGTCCGGCGAGGCCATTTCGCGCATCCACGCTTCCAGCCTGCGGGAGGTCTTTATCACGGACACCATCCCCCACCCCGAGCTCGCATCGGACCCCAAGATCCGCATCGTCTCCATGGCCCCCGTTTTCGCCCGCATCATCGACAAAGTGTACAACTACGAACCGATAAGCACGGATTTTGTATATTAGGCTGAACGTATGGGACCGACGTTGATAGCAGCGATTGCCGTCCTGGGGCTCGGAGTCCTGGGGCTTTGCTTCAACATCGTCTTCCGCAAGAAGGAGTTCCCGCAGTTCGACGTGGGCTCCAACGAAGAAATGCGCCGCCGCGGCATAGTCTGCTATAAGGACGTAGATGCCGCGGAGCAAGGATTAACCTGCACCGGCCCCGGTTCGTCCGAGGCCTGCAAAGATTGTAAACTGTATGAGTCTCGTAGCGATAGTCGGCCGGCCTAACGTCGGCAAATCGACCCTCTTCAACCGCCTTGTCGGCTTCCGCAAGGCCATAGTGGACGACACTTCCGGCGTCACCCGCGACCGCCATTACGGCCGCTGCGAATGGTGCGGACGGGAGTTCTCGGTAGTTGACACCGGCGGATACACCTCCGGCTCGGACGATATCTTCGAGGCCGCGATCCGCGAGCAGGTCCAGATCGCCATCGAGGAGGCAGACGTCGTGCTGTTCATGGTGGAGGCCGCCACCGGCATCACCGATTACGATTCGGCCATTGCCGATATCCTGCGCCGCAGCCGCAAACCGGTGATACTCTGCGTCAACAAGGTCGACACCGGCGCCAAGATGTACGACGCCTACGAGTTCTATGGAATGGGCCTCGGGGAGATTTACAGTATCTCGGCCGCCAACGGCTCAGGCACCGGCGACCTGCTGGACGCCGTCGTCAAGGTCCTCCCGGAGGAAACCGTCACTGAAGATCCCCACGCCGGTCTCCCCCGTATCACTATAGTCGGAAAGCCCAACGTAGGCAAGTCGTCCCTCACCAACGCCCTGCTTGGAGAAGACCGCAACATAGTCACGCCCCTCGCCGGCACCACCCGCGACAGCATCGAGACGCATTACAACAAGTTCGGCCACGAATTCATGCTGGTCGACACCGCCGGCATCCGCCGCAAGGCCAAGGTCCATGAAGACCTCGAGTTCTACTCCGTCATGCGTTCCATCAAGGCAATCGAGCACTCCGACGTCTGCATCATGATGATAGACGCCACCACCGGCATGGAGGCGCAGGACATGAACATCTTCTCGCTTATCCAGCGCAACCGCAAAGGCGTCGTCCTGGTGGTCAACAAATGGGACCTGTTCATCAAGGACTCCAACACCATGAAAGAGTACACCGAGGGCCTCCGTTCGCGTATCGCACCGTTCGACGACGTCCCCATCATCTTCACCTCGGTGGTCAAGATGCAGCGCATCCAGGACGTTCTGGACGCCGCCGCGCAGGTCTACGCCAACTATTCCTGCAAGATTCCCACGGCACGGCTCAACGAGGCCCTGCTGCCCATAATAGAAGAAACGCCTCCACCTGCATGGAAGGGCAAATACGTAAAGATCAAGTACATAACCCAGCTGCCCACCGCATTCCCGGCGTTCGCTTTCTTCTGCAACCTCCCGCAGTACATAAAGGATCCGTACAAGCGTTTCCTGGAGAACCAGCTGCGGAAAAACTTCAACCTCACGGGCTGTCCCTTACAGATTTACTGCCGTCAGAAATAATATTTTGAATCAGATATGAAAAAGTTGCTCATCGCTGCCGCCCTCGTGCTTGTCGCAGCAGGCGCTCTTGCCCAGGCGCCCCACAAATATGGCATCAAATATGGAATTGTCAAGACCGTCACCGACGCCGGCGGACAGAAAACAACCACCACTCTCTGGTTTGACGAATACGGAGCCAGGGAAAGGTCTTCAGTAAAGAAAGACCTGGGCAACGGTATGGGAGAGGCCGAATGGGTAACCATCTCCCTTCCTGACGGCAAGTCTTACCTGCTTGACGCCACCAGGAAGACCAGCACGGTGATTCCCCGCCCCGACATCAACTACCTCAACATGTCCGATGAGGCAAAGGCCGCCCGCAAGGCAAAGATAGTCGGCAAAGAGACCATCGACGGCCTGGAGTGCGACATCTGGGAAGAGAATGTGAAGCAGATTCTCGGCACCGTAAAGGTGGTTTCCTGGGTATGGAAAGGCATCCCCGTCAAGTACACCACGGACAACCCCAAGTCGGAGACCATGCTGAGCGGGTTCGAGCAGCCGGCATCCATCGACCCTTCGCTGTTCGAGATCCCCGCGGATTACAAGAAGAAATAACGGCCTACTGCGCCCGTACAGTATCGGCGCGCATACGGCTTTGAGCCTCCAGACGGGCGTTGAGGATTGCAATGGAATCCTTCAACGCCTGTATTTGTTCGTCCGAGTACTGAAGGACGCCGCGGATAATCTCGGAGTCGGAAATCTTCTCCCGCTGGGTGGTGGCGTCGTCACGGATTATGAGCTGCTGGCGGAGAAGGCCGTGCTCGGCGGCGGAGGTGTACAGGCGCTCGCGTTCCTCGCCGGTTAGCTGCTCTCCGGCAAGATACACCGTAACCGTAGAAGGGTCGGACGAGGAATTGACTTCATAATCATATATGAATCCCTTTCCGATGGACTTGTTCTGCTCCACGAAGCGGGATGCGTGGATCTTGAAATTGCTGTCCTTGATGATGTCTATGGCCGATATGACGCTGGGGACGATCATGATGAGCAGCACCACGGCCACCGCCCTGCCGGTCATGCTGCTGCGGGAGTCGGAGACGGAACTTACGGAAGGATAGCCCAGATACTTGACCCCGATGAAAGTTGCCAGGGCGATGAATACGCTGTTAATCAGGAAGAGGTAGGTCGCGCCGAGGATGTAGCCCCAGTTGAGTATGGAAATGCCGTAACCTATCGTGCAGAGCGGCGGCATGAGAGCGGTGGCGATGGCCACGCCGGAAAGCACCATCCCCTTCTCCTTGCGGGAGTTCTCCAGAATGCCGGCAAAGCCGCCGAACAAGGCAATGAGGACGTCGTAAACCGTGGGACGCGTCCTGGCCAGCAGTTCCGTGGGATGCTCCATGTTGAGCGGGCTCAGGAGGAAATAGAGAGTGGATGCAAGTATGCTGATTGCCACCATCACGCCGAAGTTGCGGAGCGAATCCTTGAGGAGCTGGCTGTCGAAGACGCCGAGGCTGAATCCGAACCCCAGGATAGGGCCCATCACCGGCGAAATGAGCATGGCGCCGATAATCACCGGAATGGAATTGACGTTGAGTCCGACGGACGCTATGATGATGGCGCAAGCCAGAATGAAAACATTCGGCCCGCGGAAATAAATGTTCTTACGGATCGATATCCCCGCCCCCTCCAGGTCCATATAATCGGACATGTTCAAGAGGGACTTGAAAAAAGACGAAACCTTTCCAGCCATACGATAAACGGTTTATCACGGCTAAGTTAGCTATTTGCCCTTAAAAAAGCAAAAAACGGTCCCTCGGCGCACGTCCCAAAGAGAAACCGTCAGGCCTCCCATTCCGAGTGAGATGCCTTTTTTATCCTCTCAGAGATCTTGCCGCATTGCTGAATTTACAACGTGCTGGTTACCAACTACATAAGCATCGACCTCTGGGAGTTTTTCCCGGAGGTGCAAAGCTAAACGGTTGATTATCAGGGAGAACAGTCTTTCGCCTGCGCTCCACCGTTCTATCTCCGGCAGTGCTGATTCGGGAGGCCGGCTCGTTACGGGCGTGAAATAGCCCTTATCATTATTTAAATATTGGTTATCTTTGCAAATAAAGGCTTGCTATGGTTTTCCGATTAGAATAACCAAAGAAAATGACACTTGATGAAGGATGGCTCAGGGCACATTTGCCCCGAAAGTTCGAAAAGGAATCACTAGATTTTTTTAACGAAGAGTATTTGGACGGTCTAACCGTGATGTCCTTTGGGGAACGTGGCGGTCCGGATCGGGTAGTATATAAGGCGAAAGATGAAGAAGACCTGCGGTGGTGGCAGCTTGAGCAAATCTGCTCCTTCATCGGGACTCCTGATCATTCAAAGGTTTGGCGCTGGTATAGGGACCATGTTGAAGACGGCCACTGGACATACATAGAACGCAGGCATTATGATTACAATGCCATAGAAGATTCAAGGCTTCCGGGTTTTGAATGCAGTTTGCGGCTCATGCATTTTGGCTTTCCATCCGACCGCTGGGAGAAGAAAGTCAAGGAATACGTGGCATTGATGAACTATTGGTACGAAGTGCCCCACTGGGATTATGACCGCGAAAACCTGTGCTTCATTGAAATCAGCGACTCAAGGGAGCACGACGATCACGGAAATATCGTTGAAGAGCCGAGACCCGGCTCGGTTATAGGAATCATTGATTGAATGATATATGGAAGATTACATCATTAGGGAAATTGACCGCATCGGCGAGATGCTGCAGCTTATTGCCCGCAGGCTGGGTCTGCTGGGTGGAGGCACGCCCGACTACTCCATTGCTGACGCGAAGGATGAGTTCGGCAAAGCAGGCTGCCCGATTGACCTGGACAAGCTTCTGCAACAGGAGAACCCCGTCAGGTATCTTGTTGAAGAGAAGGAACTGTCCGACTACGGGCTGGAGACAATGATAGACATCATCTTCCATTCAGATCTGGACGAGGACAGGAAGCAGGCCCTGCTCGCCGATGCGCTTGCCTACCTGGACGGAAAGGGTTATTTCTCCTTTAGGCTTCACTCGTTTTGCAATAATCAGTGAATCCATCGATGAAGGTTTGGATTTGAAGCAACCCTTCGATGAACGGGAGGTCCGAGATCCGGAGTGTCTTTTTTTGTTATCTTCGCATATGGAAACTGATAGAATACTGTTGCGACCCTGGTTGGAGAGCGACGCCGAGGCGCTGTTCAAATATGCCTCAGATCCGGAGGTTGGCCCCCGGGCCGGCTGGCCGCCGCACAAGAGCGTGGAGGAGAGTCTGGAGATAATCCGAACCGTATTTAACGACGCCACCTGCACCTGGGCCATCGTGTTGAAAGAAACCGGAGAGCCCATCGGTGCTATGGGGTATGGCCCGTCTTGCCAGTGCAAACTACCCGCGCGGGAAGGCGAGCCTCTCATCGGCTATTGGGTGGCCCGCCCGTACTGGAACCAAGGTATCTGCACGGAAGCGCTACGGCTGATGATCGACCATATCCGCCAGGCGACAGAGATTCAATCGCTCATCAGCGGCCATTTTGTGGACAACCCTGCATCGGGACGCGTGATGGAAAAGTGCGGTTTCATCCCCACCGGAGAGAAGGTCGTAGACCTGGATCAGGGCAGAGATACCCCCATACGCGTATTAAGATTGGAAATATGAATATCAGACTTGAACGACCCCAAGACTGGCGGGAGGTTGAGAACCTTACGCGGGAAGCATTCTGGAACGTTTACCGGCCCGGATGCCAGGAGCACTTTGTGCTCAATCAGTACAGAAACAATCCGGCTTTCATCCCGGAGCTGGACTATGTAATGGAGGAGGACGGGCTCATTATCGGCCACGTCATGTTCTCCAAGGCGTCAATTACGCTTGCCGACGGCACGGTTTTCCCCTCCTGGACCTTCGGCCCCATCAGCATCCATCCGGACTACAAGCGAAAGGGATACGGACTCAAGCTGCTGCAATATGCGTTGGAGAGGGCCCGGGAGATGGGCATCGGCCTGCTGCAGATGGAAGGCAATATCGACTTCTACAAACATGCGGGATTTGATTTGGCCAGCAAACTCCGGATTCACTATCATGGCGAACAGGCCGAAAGTGAGGTGCCGTACTTCCTGGCCCAGGAACTGATTCCCGGCTATTGGGGCGGGCGCGAGGGAACGTACTGCCCGCCAGAGGGCTATTTTGTTGCCGATGCCCGGCCGGAGGCCTTTGCCGCCTACGATGCCGGTTTCCCGCACAAGGAAAAACACCTTGCACCAGGTCAGTTGCCCCAGTTCTGCCAGAGCTGCGGCATGCCGCTAACTAAGGATGAAGACTGCGGCCGCAATGCCGACGGCAGCATCAACTTCGACTACTGCCGGTACTGCTTCCAGGATGGCAAGTTCCTGCAGGAATGCACCATGGAGGAAATGATCGACCACTGCGCCCAGTTCGTGGACGAAGTGAACAAGATGATGCCGGAGCCCATGACGCAGGAGCAGTACAAAGATATGATGCGAGGTTTCTTCCCTATGCTCAAACGCTGGAGGAAAGCCGATTTTGAGTAACCCCTCTTCTGCAGTGTGCTTATATCCAACGACATACGAATCGACCTCCGGGAGATTTTCCCGGAGGTGAAAAGCTAAGTGCCGTTGCTTGTTTGTGAAATTATCCATAATTTTACGTGTCTAAATGTGCTAATGATAAAAATGACAAGTAAGTCAGTTATAGAAGGACGGATGTATATGGTTCCTGTCTGCCGTATCATTCCGGCCAGTGTGTCCGGCGTTATATGTATCAGTTCCAATTCCAATAAGCTTCCCCAAGTCCAGGAAGAGGATGCAGGTATTGATGGATGGGAGATTTGAGTATGAAAAAGCTGTTTATTATACTTCCTTTGCTTGCCTTGCTGTATTCGTGTGACAAGGAAACGGATATGCATCCGGGAAATCAGTCCGACAAGGTTGTTTTCGTTGCGAGCATCCCGCAGACAAAAACGGTACTTGGGGAGAAAGACGGAAGTTCATGGCCGCTTCTTTGGTCGGCCGGCGATGCAATCTCGGTAAACGGCGTGACTTCCTCCACCCTGAACTCTTCTAAAGCAGGCTTGTCTTCCGCATCATTTTCTGTCGACGGTGTAAGCGCTCCATACTATGCGGCGAGCCCTGCATCGGCAGTATCAGGCTACTCCAACGGCAGAGCTTCGGTATCCATCCCTTCGGAGCAGACATTCGTCGACGGCTCGTTCGATCCTGCCGCTTATGTGCTGCTCGCTTCCTCCGACGATGAGAACCTGGAGTTTTCTTCCGAGGTCGCCCTTTTCTCGATCACTCCGGTTGGCAGCAATTCGGCTTCTATAACTTCCATCCGCCTGACCTCAATCGGCGGAGTCCCTCTTTCCGGAGCATTCAGCACAGACTGGAGCGGCCTGACCGCCGGCCAGGAGTCTTCCCCGACTGTACAGATGACGTATCCGGATGGCGTCCCGCTCGGAACGCCATGGATCATCGCCATTGCCGCCGCCGACCTCACTCAGGATGGCCTGGAGGTAATCGTCACAGACGGCGACGGTGGTGTAATGAAGCGTAAGACCAAGCCCTCCAAAGCTTATGAGGCCGGGAAGATGTACACCGCACAAATCCCTTACACTCCCGATTTTTACGGCAACATTTACGGGACGGTCACATGCAATGGCAGCCCCGTTGAAGGCGTGCTCGTTTCCGACGGAATCGATATCGTGGAGACAGATTCCCATGGCCATTACGCCATTCAGTCGGAGAAGAAGTGGGAGAATGTCTTCGTCATCATCCCGTCCGGCTATGAGGTTCCGAAGGACGGCGTGATGCCGCGTCATTACAAGCCGCTTACTCAGGATTTCTCCGTTCCCGAGCAGGCAGACTTCGAACTGGTGGCGGTGGACAACAATGACTTCCGGCTGCTGGTGCTCGGCGACATGCACCTTGCAGGCCTCACCGGAGACCTCGACCAGTTCGCCAATGTCTCCGGCACGATTCAGGAATGCATAGAGACCGCTTTCGGAAAGGTCTACGGCCTCACCCTCGGCGACCATGCCTGGGATATGTACTGGGTCAGCAACAGCTTCGGCCTTCCGGAGTATGTGAGCACGATGAATACCTGTTTCGGGACCTATGACTTCCCCGTGTTCCACACGATGGGCAACGCAGACAACGATATGGAAAGCGCCGGCGACATCGACAAGTCCCGGCGTTACGTCCATACCGTCGCACCGACCTACTATTCATTCAATATCGGCGGCGTCCATTTCATCGTTCTCGACGACTTGGATTTCACAGGGGTTCCGGAAGGACGGAGCCACATCGGCGAATACCGGAAGAATTTCTGCACCGACCAGCTCGAGTGGCTCCGGAAGGACCTTTCCCACGTGGACAAGTCCACCCTTGTCGTCGTCAGCGCCCACGAGCCCATGGCCATCCCGGACGGGCTGCGCTGGAAGGAGGAACTCAACGGTCCCGATGCCGACATGACTATGTTCCAGTCAATATTCGACGGCTACGAGGTTCATTTGCTCACGGGGCATACGCACTGTGTTTTCAACAGGGAATACGCTCCGACCTTCCATGAGCATAATTTCGGTGCCGTATGCGGCACCTGGTGGTGGTCAGGATATCTTACCCCGGGCATCCATATCGGTCAGGATGGCTCTCCGGGCGGCATCGGCGTGTTTGACTTTGACGGAAATACCGTTAGCAACCAGTACTACCTGGCGGCATGTCATAACAGGAACTACCAGTTCCGGGCGTATGATATGAACAAGGTCAAGGAGTTCCTGACCGACGATTACGCCGGCGGCCATCCGGACTGGACGAAGTACTACGACTATATCCAGGGCTTCGGCGACAATGTCATCTTCGTCAATGTCTGGGACTGGGACGAGGACTGGAGGGTTGAAATCCTTGAGGGCGACACTCAGTTGGATGTGACCCGCGTGGGCGGGGCCTACGACCCGCTTCACCTCGCGGCCTTCACCGGACCGCGCCTCAGGCGCAGCGACGCACAAGGCACGTCTCCGTCCTTCCAGACCCGCGATTGGAACCACTTCTTCAAAGCTACTGCGTCGAGCGCCAATTCCACCATTACCGTAAAAGTCACGGACCGCTACGGCAATCTCTTCATGGAGGAGATGGTTCGCCCGAAAGCATTCCAGATCAGCGATTATGAGAATGAGTAGCGGGCTGGTGAAAACGGCTCGCCGTCATTGAGACGCCGGCACAGATGCCGACACTGATGTAGCGATGCTATTGCCAGAGTCCGAGGGCTTTGATGCCGTCGGCCACCATGCGGGCGACAACCTGCGCGCCTTCGTGGGTAAGATGACTGTTGTCGGTGACCGAGGGATCAAGCTTGTTGGTTACAAAATAGGGCTCGGAACCTTCTTTGCCAAGGCTTTCAAGCCACTGGCAGGTGAGTTCGTTGATGTCGATAAGTGGTATGTTCATTTCTGAGGCAACATCCCTTGTCGCCTGTATGTAACCGGGGATATTCCGCACCACATGGCCGCTGGAGTCGAAATTGCGGGTACTTGTACTGGTGCTGAGGATGGGGATTCCGCCCTTGGCCAGGACATCGTTCACCATCCTTCTCAGGTTGGGCTGGAAATTGCCGACGACCACGCCCTGGTACTCCTCGGTGGAGCTTCCGTCAAGGGCGGTATGCTTTTCTGTACTGCTGACGGCGTCATTGTGCCCGAACTGTATAACCACTACATCGCCGGAATTGCAACTGCTGAGAAGCCCGGCCCAATGCCCGTTGGTTATGAAAGACTTGGTGCTCCTGCCGCCGACGGCGAGGTTCATTACGTCGGCGTTGTTGCCGAGTTCCTGCGCCAGATACTGGCCCCAGCCGGCCCTCGGGTACTCGGACTGCGAGTTGGTACGGCAGGTCGAGTCGCTTGCGAGGAGAAATTTCATCCTGCTCGCCGGATTGACGGGATTGGATTCGGATGAGATCCAGACAAGAGGCCAATAATGGACGGTCGCATTGGAGTGATACAGGTACACCGTGGCAGGTTCGTCGATACCCGCAATGTCTTCTGCCGATACCGTAAGCGTGTTCCAGTATTTGGCCCAGCCGTCGGAATATACATTGGAGTCGGTGCGGTTGTCCTTGACGGATGCGTCCGCGACCTCGGAGGGCGTTACGGTCTGCACAATGCTGGCAGAGGTGCCCCCGTTGACGGTTTTGACGACGGCAAGATAAAAAGTGGGAACCATACCGCCCCAGGGAGCTCCGTAGAACTTGACGCTGCCGGGCCTGTTGATTCTGAACGACATGTAACAGTTCGCAGGAATCACGTTGGGATAATCCGTGCTCCAGGAAGACACTTTCTCACACACCATCCGGTTACCGTAGAAACCGAGGCCGGGGCCCCCATAGGTGACGCAGTTGGAGATTACGGGCTTGTTGATGGTCCTGTTCTCCGCGGCGCTGGTTACACCATAATCTGCGAGTTCCTCCGTGTCGTACAAAGCGGTGCGGGCCTCGCCCGGCTGAAGGCCATAGTCCAGGGTGCTGGCATCGCTGGGCCATGTATCCGCCGAGCCCGTTTCCGGCTTGACGTTGGGCAGGGCTGACGCCACGTCCGTATACTGTCCGCGCACGATGGTCAGATCCTTGTTCAAGCCGATCGTGAAGGGCTCGATGGTTGCCGCGTCCTTGCTGTCGGGATCCGCAGCGAAGGCGGTAATCGTCAGTTTTACATTATGGTAAGTGCCTGGCAGCATACCGACGTAGACATAACCTGGCTCATACGTATAACCGTTTTTGTTTGCAAAGCGCGTGTTCGCGGTGATGCTCTTGACCCCGTCGGAAACGATGCTTGCGACGGGCTCTGCACCGGAATAATCGATGCTTATCTTGCCCGCCATGTCTTCGTCGGCGGAAACGGTTACCGACTTGATGGCCGCCGACGAGCCTCCCGGGAAAGTATTGATCCGGTAGCGGAGGTATCCGAGAACCGAACGCATCATGGCGTCGCCGGGCTTCATCACCGCGATGCCGACTGTGGCATCGAAGGAATTGCTCATGTTAGGCCCCTGGGCGGTCTTGACTGCAAGGCTTTCTCCCGAAAGCGTCCATCCGTTGAGAACCGACTTTTCGTTCGCGGAAGTCTTGCCGGACCAGAGTACCATCTTGACCTCGGCGCTGGCCGGCCATGTATCGCAGGAGAAGGAACGAGTGGCAGATGACGTCGTTGCCGTGCTCGTGAAGTCATAGCGATTCCCTTCGGTGTCGAACACATATACGATCTTGTCGACTCCGTTGGTGCTCCAGTTGACATGGGCATTGTTGACCAGATAGGTCTTGGATGCAGGTTCGCTTGCTTCGAACCCGAGGTCGAGCGTTTTGGTGACGAAATCACCCTGTACTGCTGCAGGCTGTTCCTTGGAGCAGGAAATGCCCGCCAGCAGGGCGACGGCTACGTAAAGGAAGGTCATGGTTCTCAGTTTCATATTCTGCAAAGGTAATAAACTTCTGCAGAAGTAGCAATCTCTCATCGCCCCCGTGAAGACAAAGGTGGAGCACAGGCGGAAGGCCGTTCTCCCTGACAATCAACCGTTTAGCTTTGCACCTCCGGGAAATTCTCCCAGAGGTCAACGCCTATGTGGTTGATAACCAGCACGTTTAAATGGTTCAAATACAATTCTTTATCGATAATTTGACTTAACCAGTGTGGGATATGCCTCAACGGCATCGCGGAATGTAAGGCCAGCGTTTTCTCGTAGCCAACTTTGAAACTCCACCTTGAAACGGAATCCATTGCCCAGGTACTGCTCAAAGAAAGCCCGCAGGTCCTGGGAGCAAACGATGTTGGGGGCAATGACATCATCCAGGGATATGGGCACCTGGCGGTTGACCGCACTTCTTTTTGCCTTTGACTTGCCAGTCATCAGTTCCGGCAACGTTGCCCGGATGATATCCTCCAGATAGTCCCGGTCATCCACATTTGTGATATAGAAATGGTCACGGGCGCTGGGATATGGCGGCCGGAGCACGACCTCATCCAGGATAGCCTCTCCAGCATCTGTCATCTTGATATACAGGTTATTGTCGCAAATCAGCCCAAACAGGATACCATCACAGTAAATGCAAAAGTCTCCCATCATCTTCTTCACGGTAATCTCACCCGCACCGGAGCACTGGTCCACAATGAATTGAACGAAATCAGCGTTGCAAGCCATACATTATGTCCTCCTTATTATATTCTACACCCTATGAGCATAGCCATATCATTTTAATGGCGCAAAATAAACATTTTCTGCTAAATCCAGAAATTTGAATAGGTTTAGCAGAAAATGCCATAAACGATACCTACACTTACTATATTACACTCATTATCAAGCACTTATAAAAACAAAAAACCGGAAAATCTCTCGATTTTTCCGGTTTAGTAGACCGAACAGCTAAATCCTCTAACCATTTTGAAGATCTTGTAAAACTTGACAGGTTTGCGCAAAGTGTTGAGAAATGATTTTGGCATCAAGAAAAAGTTCAATATTTGCATTACGAAAATAGTCGTAACGAATATTTTCGTAGTATGGAGAATCCTTTCAAGTTTGGTACTACTGCTGACAATCAGCGACTTACTAAAGATGATGTAAACTGTAAATAGTAACTGAAAAGTATTTCAGGAAAAGTATAGTGATAAGTCCCGGGAAAAAAACAAATTCACTGGTTTTTTCATATATTTGTACAAATGACTGGGATATGAACCATAAACTATACGTCAAACCCGCAAGCAAAGACTTTGGGCTGGTCTGCCAGAAACCGGTGTTGGTTCAGGCCAGCAACGAAGGGTACGATGTGAATCACAGCAACCCCTTTGGGGCTGGCTCTTCTTCCTCCAACGACTATGAAGAGAATTAAGACTTTTAATCTGCTGGCCCTGTCGGCTTGCCTACTGGCCCTTTCCTGCGGGAAGGAAGCCCCGTTTGTCCCCGAAGTTCATGATCAACAGCCCGAAGTGCGGGATCCCTGGACCCTGTATCCGGAAAACTACATCCGGGTTCCGGGCCCCGTTCACACCATCACGGCGGGCTGTGAAACCAAGTCGCAGCTAGTGCAGGACGGCCAGGACAATTACGACGTAGCGTGGTCGGCCCATGACCAGTTTATCGTGCTCGGCATACAGGAAGAAGGGGCAGAAGTCCCTGTCTACGCTGCCTCTTACATCACCGAGGAAGGCGGAACCAATGCCGAGTTTACAAGCGGGGAGAGCCTTGGCAATTACACAGAACTGCACGCTTTCTACCCCGAATCCCAGTTCATGTATGCCGGGAAAGCCACCATCAGCGGTGTCGAACGCTGGATCCTGTCAGTCAATTATCCCAACGTACAAACAGCCACGCCAGGCTCGGTGGCGGAAGAAGCCAACCTGTCCTATGCCCATCCGGCAAGCCTGGACAACGCACTTAGCTTTACCAATCTGGTTTCTATCGTGAAATTCCGGCTGGAAGGCGCCAAGGCTTCAGAGGTGACATCGGTAACCTTCCGCGGCCTCAACGCCGTTGCCGGCGGGCTCGCCATATATTATCGGGACGGCCTCCCCCGCTTGCTTACCAACATGGAAGTGGAAGGCCACCCCAGAACCCGGAACGTGACGCTACAGGGGACTTTCGCCGCCGGCAATGAGTACTATATCGCCTTAGCACCCAGCCAGCAGGACGCCTTCTCCATGGTTTTCGCTAACGCGGAAGGGCAGTCAACCACCCTCACCGCAACGTCGGGCATGACATTCAACCGTTCGGAAATCAACGATTTCGGCACCATTACCATTGACGATTTCACCGATGTCCACAGCATGGATCCCATCAAGTACATGAGCGCATCGGCCCCGGGGGCACAAAAGGCCGTGTCGATAGTGGTGCTCCCCGACGGCTATACAGCGTCGGAGTTGGACGACTACGAGATGCAGGCCAAGGCGGCCATGAACGCCCTGTTCAACACCGAACCCTTCAAGACTTACAAGGACTACTTCAATGTCTGGATCATGAAAGTGGCCTCCAACGAGTCAGGGGCCAATATTACGGACGGGCAAGGCAACATCACCCAGAGAGTTGACTGTTATTTCAAGTCTAAATGGGGGGCCAGTTCTTACGGCGACATGTCGGCCGATTTTGACCGAATCTACTCTTTCCTCAATATGAATTGCCCGGATGTCATTAATGGCACCCATACCGAGCTAAATATTCCTGTACTGATTATCATCAACGATACACGCTACGGCGGCATCACGCACACGTGGAGCGACGGAAAATCCTGTTGCATGGTTCCCACCACCGACCGCGAGTTAACCTGGCGCTATCCCAGCCGCAAAGCCCGCACCGACGAAATCATCGAGAACCCCTCGCTGGAAGCCGACCTCATAGACACGCCTGAGGAGGAATTGGAAGAAGTGGGGACCCATTCCGGCACCTGGCTTAATACCGTCGTACACGAGTTCGGCGGGCACAGTTTCGGCCGCCTGGGCGATGAATACTGGTGCGATGATTCTTTTGCCAGCGACTGCACGGTCCCCTATCAGGACTGGAACGGAGATGACCAAGTTCCCTTTAACCTGAACCTTTCCGACGACCCCGCCAATCCTCTCTGGAAAAACGTTCTGCTGGACGATAGTGGGAATGCGAGGAGCGAATTAATTGCCAAGAATGAGCCTTGCGCCCTGCGCATCGGCGTTTTCCAGGGCGGAGATGTTTCGCCATTCAACCGCTGGCGCTGCGAAAAGGTCAGCTGCATGGTTGACAACCGATTCTACTTCTCCATCTACCAGCGCTATCTGATTGTGCAGCGCATCTATAATCTGGCCGACGTATATTATGACGATGAATACAAACGCATTAACGATTTCTTTAATAATGACGTAATGGAAGATCCCGTGCGGGACATGGTTCCATCAGGCGTCTATGGTGTTTCCAACGCCCTGCCGCCGCGGCCGGTCCCGATGCTTCCGCCGCCCGTATTCCACGAAGATTAGCTTAAACCGCTTCGGCCAGCTTCCGGGCAATATCCAGGAAAGCCAGGCTGTCGGCTTGCAGTAGTCCTTAGCATAAAAAATGCGACCACTAAACGGCTGATATTCAATAAAAAACGAAAGTCCATCGTTTTGGGCGATGGACTTTCTTATTATCGTTTAGTAGACCAAACAGCTAAATCCTCGAACTATTTGGAAGATCTTGCGAAGCTCGACAGGTTTGCGCAAAGCGTTGAGATTGAATTGAATACGCTCTAGAGATGAAAGTGGCGTGCGTAATCCATCTGCTCGTGGAGGATACGTATAATCAGTGCACGCCCATTATCCTGGATTGAATAAAAGACCAGATGCCGTTTCACGTGATAAGCCCGCAAGCCGGGCATTATTTCATCGTATGGTTTACCTGTATTTTCAGGAGCCGTTGCGATTTCGGCAAAAGCTGATTCGAGGATAGCGTAATACTTATCAGCCTGATTCTCAGACCATGTGTCAAAAGTGTACTCCCAAATCCTGTAGAGGTCATCAGATGCCTCTTTTGTGATATCATATTTTGCCATGCTTGCGCTCCTTCATCTGCTGCAGGAACTCCTGCGAATCAAAATCCTCAACAATGCCACTGTTCAACCCATCTTCAATAGCAGAACGAAGCGCAGCCATTTTCTGCTCCTGATCTTCCAGAAGGCGAAGACCGGAACGGACTACCTCGCTGGCGTTATTGTAGCGCCCGCTCAGTATGCTGGCTTGAATAAATTCTTCGAAGTGCGTGCCCAACGCAACTGATGTTGTTTTCATAAGCAACGATGTGTTTACACCACAAAGTTACCAATATTTCATAACAATCCAAGCAGGCAAATTATTTTTATTATCTTTGGGCCATACTACCGTAAAGAATATGCCATTGCTTACCTCATTGCTGGTTTTCGCATCGCTGTATGCTCCTATGCAGAGCAGGGATACCGTTATCCTTGATAACCGGACCTATATAGGCGAAGTCCCTGCGGGTCGGGGAACGCTGTACCATAAAGAACAAGGATTGTTCATCGGGACGTTCAACAAAACCGTTCCTTCCGGCAGAGGCATTCATATCAAAGCTGACGGCGGCATGTACAGCGGCAACTTCGTCAATGGGGTATACCAGGGGTACGGTCGGTTGTTCATGGCAACCGGAGCCGTGATTTGCGGCGAATTCAGAAGTGGATATGCTAACGGCAGAGACACTCTCTATTATCCTGACGGAAAAGTGTTTATCGGCATATTGATGAACAACGGCGCCACGGAGCAGGGAAAAACCTACAAAAGCGAAAAGGCGGCAAAAGCGGAGAAGCCTGCACGCCCCGATATCCAGTTGAGCGACGAGGATATTGCATTTCTTGAGAGCATAGGTTACGGTTATTATGACTCGCCGGCCGTCTTCGGCACAGGCACATCATTCTTTGAAGCCTACATCGCTCCAAACTTCAGATACTCCGAATCTATGGAGGGCAGAATGGCCACCGTACGTTATGAGTTCGTTGTTGGAGAAGACGGCAAGCTGAGAGACATCAAGATACTGTCATCGACAGACGAAGCCTTTTCCAAAGAACTCGAGCGCGTCCTCAAACGCTGCCCCCGCTGGACCCCTGCGATGAAAGACGGCAAGCCAGTGCCCTTCTTGATCCGTGACCAGAAGGTCACCTTCGGCGGAAATAATTAAAAAGATCTAACGCAAAACCAACTGATTGGTCTTCAGCCAGATATGCAATCTGCCTGCAGCTTTTTTACCGCAGGCAGAATGATGTTCTTCCTGACAATCAACCACTTAGCTTTACACCTCTTCTGCGAGATTTTCCCGAAGGTCGATACGAATATTGCTGGTTAGCAACTAGTTAACGTTTCGCAGCCGCCCGTGGCGAGCAGGCCGCTCGAATGAGCACTGCCGGCGATAGAAAGGGGAGCGCGCAGCGCGCGGGGAAATCCTTTCCCCGTCCCCTGGGGGCGCAGGGGGATAATAGGCGAAGCCTCCGCTACAAATGATTCCGGAGCGAAGCGACTAAGCCACTCCCCCGAGGGGAGTAGTTTGGGGTAGGGGTAACGTGTAGCCTGGTCTACTCGTACTCCGAGAAGACCTGAG
>JAFZZW010000074.1 GCA_017615615.1 Bacteroidales bacterium | reverse complement strand
GGGCAAGACCGAGCTCGCCAAGGCGCTCGCCGAGTTCCTGTTCAACGATGAGTCGATGATGACGCGTATCGATATGAGCGAATACCAGGAGGCGCACACCGTGAGCCGTCTGGTCGGCGCGCCCCCGGGATATGTGGGGTACGACGAGGGCGGACAGCTCACGGAGGCGGTACGCCGCAAGCCCTATTCCGTGGTATTGCTCGACGAGATAGAGAAGGCCCATTCCGACGTGTTCAACACCCTTCTTCAGGTGCTCGACGACGGTCGTCTGACCGACAACAAGGGCCGCACGGTGGACTTCAAGAACACCATATTGATTATGACTTCCAACCTCAAGGAGGAGGAGCTGCGCCTGCGCATGAGGCCGGAATTCATCAACCGTATAGATGAAATAGTGAAGTTCGACGCCCTCACCAAGGACGACATCCGGGAGATTGTCCGCATCCAGATGAGCCTGCTCCAGAAGAAGCTGGAAGACGATTCCGTGATGCTCGAATACACTCCCGCCTTTGAGGATTACGCAGTGGAAAACGGCTATGACCCCGACTTCGGCGCCCGTCCCGTCAAGAGGCTCATCCAGCGCGAGCTGGTCAACCGCCTCGCCCGCGAGATCCTGGAGGGACGCGTCCACAAAGGCTCCGCCATCCGGGTGGACGCCGACGGCGGTGGCATAGTCATCCGCCAGAAATAACAAAAGCGCGGTCCCGCAGAGGATCGCGCTTTTGTTTATCAGGAGCCGGATTACTTCTTGACGAAATCTACTCTGCGGTTCTTTGCGCGGCCTTCGTCGGTGCTGTTGTCGGCGATGGGCTCATGCGAGCCTTTGCCTGCGGCGCTGAGGCGCTCGGCAGCGACGCCCTGTGCTACCAGGGCTGCAACAACGGCCTCTGCGCGCTTCTGGCTGAGAGGGTCGTTGACCTTGTCCGAGCCGGTGTTATCACAGTGGCCCTGGACCTCGAAGTTGAGCTCGGGATGCTCTGCCATGAGCTTGGCGATACGGGCGATTTCCGTCATCGACTCGGGCTTGAGGTCGGCCTTGCCGGTGGCGAAGGTGATGCCGTAAGAAGTAATCTTGCCGTCGTTCAACAGGCGGTCGTACAGGGGAACGGCACCCTTGGCGATGCGGATATTCTTGATGTAGAAGCGGTCTTTCTCGTCGCAATTGGACACGGAACGGAGGAGCATGCGCGTAGGACGTGCCACATTGGGCAGATTGACCAGCCTGACGCCGTTCACATAGTATTTGAAAGCGCGCTTGTTGAAGGACGCGGCCACGTGCAGCCAGGCGTTCGCCTTGATCAGGGGCTCCACAAGCGATCCCTTGGCTACACCGTCCCTGTAGTCGAGGGACGGAGAATAGAAGGCATAATTGAGGTCCGGCGTGCCATTAACCTCTTTTTCCTCGTTCCAGGCCGGATTGAGGGCCACAAAGACGCAGTAGTCGCCGCATTCTTCCGATTGCAGCACAAGGTCGATATGGTCGTTGAGGCTGGAGCCGCCGGTAGCGGGAGACCAGACATCAAACTCGATTGTGAATTCCTCTGGCAGATATTCCGCCTCCTTCATCAACGGAGCAATGTCCGTGAACCAGCCGGAGAGCTTTATGGCCTGCTCACCGTTCAGGGTGATTATCTCGCATTCCTCTCCTCCGAGGAAATCCCAGAAGTGGGGGAACTCTCCCAGTTTTTCGTTCTCAACCGGGTCGTCAAAGAATATTTCGTCACCGGGGACGAAGTCGGACTTGGCAAAAGCGGTCACTGCCTCCTGTGCAAAAGCGCCGGCGCAGGCAAGCGCAAGGAGGGCGACTGTTACAAGAATTTTTTTCATTCTATTGTTGGTTTTTAGTGTTGTTTCCGGGGTGTCGTTTTTACAAATACTGCGCCACGTTTAGCGGACCTCCAGGACGCTGCCGTGATCGGCGACTACCGCGGCCTTCCAGCGGTCCGTATAACCGGGCTGGGTGAGGCCCTTGGGAATGCCCCCGGAGTACTCTGTATGGAGGAAGGAGCCGTCGGAGGCCTGCGCCTTGACGTTGCCGTCGATGAATTTCACGGTGAGGGTTTCTTCCAGGTCGACCCATTTGGCGAACTGCTTCTGCGCATTGTCGACGGAGAAGCGTGTAAGCTTGCGGAGCACCTTGCGGACGGCCAGGCGGGAGCCCTTGCCGTAGGCCTTGAGCATCCGGGAGTCGAACTCCCCTACCGCCGTCATCATGCGGTTCTCGTAATCGTTGACCTCGGCGCGAACCATGGGTTCCATTGCGTTGTACATGCGGTAGCAGGCGTTTGTGATGCGGTTGTTGATCCAGAACTGGGAGGTGGGGCTATAGTGAAGGAGGTCTCCGTTGCCCTCCCGAAGGCACTCGGGAACCTTCTTGGTGTTGACGTATATGGGCGTGAGGTATGACGTTGCGGCATCGTCGCAGCCGAACCACAGCAGGGCGCCTATCTCGTCGGGGAGCCATCCGCGGGCCTGTCCTACGAACCAGAATCCGGTCTGCTGGGTGGCGATGGCCCTTTCGTTGACGTATGACTTGCCTTCCCACTTGAAGCCCATCGGACGCCAGCGGTAGGGGCAGGCATTGCCTCCGGCGCCAATATCGACCCTCATGTCCATCGGGGTGCCCTCGAAGTGGTCGCGCATGGCGTCGGCGACGTCCTTGACGCTTAGTTTGCGGGACGGTTTGACGAAGAGGGGCATCTCGCCGGCGAGGTCGTAGCCCATGGCGTAATCGAGCCAGTCGGAGGCGGGACGGGTGACCTCGGAGGCGCCGTCCATATAGGTAAACTGGCCGTCGCAGAGGATGTTGAAGGCCGCCCAGGCACGGGCGTCGCAGCCGCGGGCCGCGCCGAAATCGAGCGGATTGTAGGCGTCGCGGAAGCTGAAGTCCTCGTCGGACCCGCTGTACCAGCCCTTGCTGCGGGCGAATTCGGCAACGTCGGGGGCGTAGAGGCAGTTCTCGGGGTCGTTCCAGGGGAAGCGGGTGATGCGGGCCTGGTTGGCGTGGGCGCAGATGTAGCCCTCGGGAAGACGGCGGGCGACCCATACGATGCCCTTGTTGTCGCTGCCCTTGCCTACGAGATCCATTACCCAGGCCTCTTTGGGATCGGCGATGCTGAAGGTCTCACCCTCTGACGGGTAGCCGAATTCATTGGCCAGGGAAACTATGGTTTCGATGGCCTCGCGGGCCGTGCGCGCCCTCTGGAGCGTTACGTATATCAGGGAACCGTAATCCATTATTCCGGCGGTATCTACCTGCTCCTCGCGTCCGCCCCAGGTGGTCTCTCCTATTATGAGCTGACGGGCGTTCATGTTGCCTACGGTCTGCCATGTGCGGGCCGCCTGCGGGATGCGTCCGAGTGGCCTGGCGCTGTCCCATTCGGTGATATCGAGCCATGAGCCGGCCTTCCATTTGCCGCCGGGACGGAAGTAAAGTTCGCCGAAGAGCCAGTGGGAGTCTGCGGCGTATGATACCATTGCGGAGCCGTCCAGGCTGGCGCCGGGGGATACTATGATGTTGGTGCAGGCGTCCGCCCTGGGCGAGAGCGCAAGGGCGGCCGCCGCAAGCGCGATAAAGAGTCGGAGAGTTTTCATACGTACAAACTTACGCAAAAAATGTTAAATTTGCAGACTGTATGAAAAAGATTGTCGCACTTCTTTCCATATGCCTGCTGCCTTTCGTGCTGTCCGCACAGGAACAAAAGACCCCGGAGCAGCGGGAAAAGGAATTCTACGAGGCCGTGCAGCAGCAGATCGACCGCCTCACCGCTCTGCTCGACCTGGACGACAGCCAGATATTCTACGCCGACAGCATCCTGACCCACGACTACACCGCGATGCAGGAGGAATACGTATCCCTCTCGCAGGCGAAAGTGTCCAATGCCGACATCTACTATGACGTCCAGGACAAATGGATGGAACAGATTTACAACTCCTTCCACAGGATACTCGACGAAGACCAGTGGCAAAAGTACCTCAAGTCCGGCGCCGCCCGCGACAAGAAAGCCCGCGACAAAAGGGCCGAAAAAAAGCTTAAGAAATGAAAAGGGAAGACATAGAACGCATCGCCGCGTCGCTTGAAGAGCTCAAGGCGAAAACAGAAAAGGAAGCCGAAGAAATCCGTATCCGCCTGCTCGGCAAGAAGGGCGAAATCACCGCCCTGTTCGACGAGTTCCGCACCATCGACAAGGCCCAGAAGGCCGAATTCGGCAAAGTCCTCAACGAACTCAAGCAGAAGGCACAGGCCAAGATCGAAGAACTCAAGGCCGGCGTGTGCTCCGAAGGTCCCGCCGACGCCGGCGGAGTCGACCTTTCCATGCCCGGCGACCCCCTCCCTCTCGGCTCACGTCACCCCGTCAGCATCGTGCGCCAGCAGATTGTGGACATCTTCCGTAAATTCGGATACGACGTCGCCGAGGGTCCGGAAATCGAGGACGACTACCACGTCTTCGAGGCCCTCAACTTCCCTCCCAACCACCCGGCCCGCGACATGCAGGACACCTTCTTCGTCTCCGCCGGGCACCTCAATCCGCTTCTTCTCCGCACCCATACTTCCAGCGTGCAGGTCCGTACGATGGAGCGCATGCCCGTTCCCATCAGGGTCATCTGCCCCGGGCGGGTGTTCCGCAACGAGGCCATCAGCGCCCGCGCGCACTGCATCTTCCACCAGGTGGAAGGCCTCTACATCGACGAGGGCGTCACCTTCGCGGACCTCAAGCAGGCCATCCTGCTTTTCGCCCGGGAGATGTTCGGCCCCGACACCCAGATCCGCATGCGTCCCAGCTACTTCCCCTTCACGGAGCCTTCCGCCGAGGTCGACGTAAGCTGCAACATATGCCACGGAAAGGGATGCAACATCTGCAAAGGCACCGGCTGGCTGGAGATTCTCGGCTGCGGCATGGTCGACCCCAATGTCCTCGAGGCCAGCGGAATCGACTCCAAGCGCTACAGCGGATTCGCCTTCGGAATGGGGCTTGAGCGCATCGCGATGCTCAAGTGGAGGGTCAACGACCTGCGCCACTACTTCGAGAACGACATGCGCTTCCTCCACGAATTCGAGGCCGCTCCCGAGGTATGACGATAGTCGTCGAGGCCGGAGCCACCAAGAGCGACTGGCGCTATCTGGACGGAGCGTCGGGGCGTCGCTTGCTGCTGGACGGCATCAACGTTTCCACCATTCCCATGGAACACAACCTGCAGGTCATAGCCCGCGGGCTGTCGGAGGCGGGCGCATCCAGGCTGGACGGGGTTTATCTCTACGTGGCCGGGATAGTGACGCCTCAGGTACGGGAAGAGATTTCCGCTTTCGTGCGCTCCCGGGTCAGCGCGGACGCAATTGACGTCCAGGACGACCTGGTCGCAGCAGCGCGTGCCGTCTGCGGAAAGTCCGAGGGTATCGTAGCCATTCTCGGGACGGGGTCCAACGCCTGCTTCTGGGACGGACGCTCCGTGAGCTTCAAGGTCCGTTCCGGGGGGTACATAATAGGCGACGAGGGCGGCGGGGCCTCGCTGGGGAAACTGTTCCTGGCGGACTTCATAAAGGGGCTCGTGCCCGCCGACATAGCATCCGACTTCGCGTCGTCGCATGACGCCTCGTACGAGGGAATCGTAGCCCTGGTGTACCGCAGCGAGGCCCCGGCAGGTGCGCTCGGAAGCCTCGCGCCCTGGCTGCTGGAGAGGTATTCCTCCAGTTCCTATATTAAAGATTTAATCGACGGGAATTTCCGTTCGTTCATTCAGAGGTCGCTGCTCCGGTACGACGTCTCCCGCTACCCGGTGGGAGTCGTCGGCGGCTGGGGCAACGCATGTAAGGATATATTCACGCCCCTTTGTGCCGCCGCCGGTATACGCCTCGGGCGTTTCCTCCCCGAGCCCGTTTCCGGGCTGGTCGAATATCACTCTACCGCCTTTCGTAAGTGAGGATCTTCTCCTTGTAGAGGAGCGTCACCGGGTCTCTCAGGACCATTGTCTTGTATGACAGGGACTTGAGCTCGTAGCGGGAAGTGCCGTCGATGATAAAATACGGATCCCCGAAACTGAAGGGATTGGTGACCGCCAGCTTTCCGGTGTGGGATTCGATTTCGTCTTTCTTGATGACAAGGTAATTCTCTCCTTTGGCAAACTTCTCGATCGAGTTGGTGCCGTCGTAGTGGACGATCGTTTCCGACACGAGGTCCCAGGTGCCTACGAGGTTGTTGATCTTGACATTCTTGATTTCCATGTCGCAAGACGACAGGGCCGCCACCATGAACAGTGCTGCGAGTGCGTAGATAATCTTTTTCATATTCCGTAAGTTTGTCCGGCAAAGGTACACAATTGGAAATAAAAACAAAAAACAATATATTTGTGTCCGTTAAAACAACCATAACCAATAATGAAGAAAAAACTGTTTCTCGCAGTGCTGCTCATAGCGGCGTGCGCAACCACGGCATTCGGCCAGATTTCCAAGGGAGACCCCTCAGCCACAACCATCAAAACCGGAAACCGTCCGGAAGCCGGAGACTTCGGCCTCTTCCTTGGCGGCGGCGTATATGTACACAGCGGCAACGCCTACATGCTCCCGGTACTCAATCTCAAGTATTTCTCCTCGGATAAACTTGAGTGGCGCATCGGAATCGACGCATACCGCGACAACAAAAAGAACGTCGGCGTAATCGTGGACGGCGACAACAAATCCCGCAATTACAACAGCACCAACGTTGACGGCCTGTTCCGCATCGTTCCAGGTTTCGTGCATCACTTCTCCAACAAGAACATTCTCGATGTTTACTGGGGCGCTGAAATCCCCTTCGGCGTAGATAATTACAGCGCCACTTATTCTTACGACACCACCGTCTACACCCAGTACAGGAATCCTTTCTCCATCGGCGCCAACCTACTGGTGGGCCTTCAGGCTTTCATTGGCAACCTTCCCCTCGCAGTCGGTCTTGAATATGGCGTAGGAGCCAGCGCAAGCATCGGCAAACAGTACAAGGTAGAAGAGACCAACGGCTACAGCACCGCCACCTACTACATGATGGAGGACGGCAACTTCCGCTTCTCTTCCCTGACCAGCAATACCGGATTCATCGACCAGACCGTTCGTCTCACCCTGTCATACTATTTCAACTAATCCGTGTCCGAGATGAAATGGTATAAGATTTTACTTGCAGCCGCAGTTGTGGCGATAACCACGTCGTGCGGTGTGACTGTACAATCATCCTTCGCCCCGAACGGCACTATGCTCAATATGCATATGGAAGATTTGCAGTACCTTGGAGACAGCGAACTCACCGTCACATACGACACCTATCTCGGCCTTTTCACCAGGATCCGGACCATCAACGGCAACGATTTCGACCCTTCCGTAATCCGTTATGCCAGCATCAGGTCAAATGCATCCGGCGCTGCCGTCACCGGCATCAGCCCCGTGCTGACGCGCGCTTCGTACAAGGCCTATGAAGAGTATCCCAATGCCGACTACTTCATCGTTACCCGGCAGGAGTCCAAGATAACGATGCTGATCATGGGCAAAGAGATTGAAAGCAAGGCGACCGTCAAAGCCTACAAGATTAAATAGTGCACTTGAGACGTAGATTCAGTTACATACCTTTTATTGTCATAGCCGTTTTAGTGACGGCTATGACATTTAATTCCTGCAACGGACGGGATGTCGACCCTCTCGTGGTAGTCGCCACGCCCTCGGCAGACACCCTTCAGGCCGGCAGCATCGTAGAATTCAAAATCTGGACGGCCTCCGTCGAGGGGCGCGTGCTCACAATAGACATTTCGGCGTTCAACGCAGAGACCGGCCGCAAGCAGGTGGAGGCGCTTTCCATAGACAAAGACAGGTGGGAAGGTTACTGGGAGACGACGACGCCCCAAATCTCCGCCGACACGCTGCGGCACATGTTCCGCTTCCTCGCCGAGGACTCCCTCGGCCACACCGCCGAATGGCAGTGCCCCATCGTCCTGTACCGGCCCAAAATATAAATACGACCTGCATTCAAAACAAAGCAGCGACCACAAGGGCCGCTGCTTGTTTTGAGCGGAAAACGGGATTCGGACCCGCGGCGCAGCACGCTGCGCCTTCTTCTTCTACGTAGACCCCCCTGGCAGCTGCGCTGCCTTTCCCCCTCGGGGGGCTGTTGAGGTCACGGGTCCTGAATACGACCTACATTCAAAACAAAGCAGCGACCACAAGGGCCGCTGTTTGTTTTGAGCGGAAAACGGGATTCGGACCCGCGACCTCAACCTTGGCAAGGTTGCGCTCTACCAACTGAGCTATTTCCGCGATTGGGACTGCAAATATACTACGAAATTTCTATTCTCCAAAATTTTTTTACTCCTGTCGCGTTTTTTGTGTATCTTTGGGCTCGCCTAGCGACAAGTGATGACACGTAAGAATTCCCGTATCCGCAGATCCACGATTGAAGCTATCGTGTTTCTCTCCCTGATGCTGCTGGTCTTTATCCCTCTCGGAATCAAGATGGGAGGCAGCAACCTCATCAACACCATCATGAACACGGCCCACAACCTGCTGCTCAACACCGTGTTCTACCTGATGGGTATCACAGTCCTTACCGGCGCCCTGTCCAAACTCCTTTCCGAATTCGGCGTCGTAAGCGCCCTGGAGCGGATCCTGCGCCCCCTCATGAAACCGATTTTCAATCTCCCGGGAGTAGCAGCGCTGGGCGGAGTCATGACCTTCCTGTCGGACAACCCGGCCATAATCGCCTTCGCCAAGGACAAGGAGTTCTCGTCATATTTCAAGAAATATCAGCTGCTGTCCCTCACCAACTTCGGCACCGCATTCGGAATGGGCTTCGTGGTAATAGTCACGATGATCAGCCTCGGATACGCCGGCGGAGCGCTGGTGGGATTTGCCGGAGCGGTATGCGGTTCGATAATATCCACCCGCATCATGCAGCACAGCTGCCTCAAAGCCTTCCCGGAACTTGAGGCGCCCGTCTCGGAGAAGGGAACCCGCACCGTCATAGAAGAAAAGACGGACGAAGCCCCAAAGAAGGACAGTATCTTCATGCGTTTCCTCAACGCCCTTCTGGACGGCGGCAAGAACGGCGTGGAACTCGGTCTGGCCATCATTCCCGGCGTTCTCATCATCACCACGATGGTGATTCTCATCACCTTCGGCGCCGGGCCGGAAGGCTACACCGGAGCGGCCAACCAGGGCGTCCCCATCCTCCCCTGGCTGGCGGAGAAGATACACTGGGTGTTCGAATGGCTGTTCGGCTTCAAGGATATGCGCCTCATTGCGTTCCCGATGACCGCCCTAGGCGCAGTGGGCGCCTCCCTCGGTCTGCTTCCCACCTTCAACGCGGAAGGACTCCTTGACGGCAATACCATCGCGGTCTTCACCGCAATCGGCATGTGCTGGAGCGGCTTCCTGTCCACCCACACCGCCATGCTCGACACCCTCGGCTTCCGCAAGGCCATCTCCAAAGCCCTTGGCGCCCACGCAGTCGCAGGCCTCTGCGCCGGCATCATCGCCCATTTCCTCTACATGCTGGTTTCGCTGCTCTGACCTCCCGGCGTCGTCAGAGGTGCCTTGACCGGCACCCCCGACAGCAAAAATGGCTTATTTCGTCGTCCGGGGTGCCCGTTTCTGCACCTCCGACGACAGTCCGGTTTGTACCTGGACCGTACCGGGCTTGGGCGAATTGGAGGGGAGGAGTATGCGAAGTCTGCGGAGCGTGGCGGTGCATCGCACGACGGCGTCTGTTTGACGACTGTTACGCTTGCGTAAAAAGGAGGAGTCAGCCGTCGAGCAAGCGGAGCGGCACTGAGCATCCGTACCGAGACTGAGCCCAAGCCCGGTACGGTCCAGGTACAAACGGAAACGACGTCAACGCGCACGGAGAAGTATATTTCCGGAAAATAACTATATTTGCAAGTTATTAGTACGAAACCTAAGATGGAAAAATTACTCAATAAACTTTGCGCCAAGTACACATTGGCCGACGAAGTGAAAGCACAGGGAGTGTATCCTTATTACAGGCCTATATCATCCGGACAAGATCCCGTGGTCACCATGGCCGACGGCTCCAAGGTCCTCATGTTCGGATCCAACTCCTACCTTGGCCTTTCGGATGACCCCCGCCTCAAGGAGGCAGCCATTGCAGCCATCAGGAAATATGGCACCAGTTGCTCCGGAAGCCGTTTTCTCAACGGCACTCTCGATATCCACGAAGAGCTTGAAGCCAAGCTCGCAAAGTTTGTGGGCAAGGATGAAGCGGTCACCTACAGCACCGGATTCCAGGTCAACCTCGGCGTAGTCGGATGCCTCGGCTTCCGCGGAGGATTCATCTTCCTCGACGCCCTGGACCATGCCTGCATCATCGACGGCAGCCGCCTCAGTTTCAGCGAGGTGCGCAAGTTCCGCCACAACGACATGTCCGACCTCGAGAAGAAACTCTGGCTCACCCCCCGCAACGCCCCCAAACTCATAGTCGTAGACGGCGTGTACTCCATGGAAGGCGACCTTGCCCCCATCCCCAAGATTGTAGAACTCTGCAAGAAATACAACGCCTCCATCATGATCGACGACGCCCACGGCCTGGGCGTGGTCGGCGAGAACGGCTCCGGCACCGCCAGCCACTTCGGACTCACCAAAAAGGTGGACCTCATTATGGGCACCTTCTCCAAGAGCTTCGGCTCCCTCGGCGGATTCATCGCCGGAGACCACGAGGTCCTCAACTACCTCAAGCACAACTCCAGGACCCTCATTTTCAGCGCCTCGATGACGCCCGCCGCCGTAGCCGCCGCATCAAAGGCCCTGGACATCATGATTGAAGAGCCCGAGCGCCGCGAGCACCTCTGGGAGGTTACCCGTCACGCCCAGAAGTCCTTCAGGGAGGCCGGATTCGACATCGGCCATACAGAGTCCCCCATCATCCCGCTCTTCGTGCGCGACACCATCAAAGCCATGAAGATAGTCCGCCTGGCATACGAGGCCGGAGTGTTCATCACGCCGGTCATCGCCCCCGCGGTACCCGAGAAGGACGTCCTCATCCGCTTCGCCCTTATGGCGACACACAGCATCGAGCAGGTAGATGAGGCCGTAGAGAAACTTACCAAGATCTTCAAGGAACTGGAAATCATATGATTATCCTGATTACGGGTATCAGCTCCGGCTTCGGCGAGGCAATGGCCAAAAGGCTCAGCGCCGACGGCCATACGGTATATGGAACCTGCCGCCGGGACGTGGAACAAATCCCCGGAGTTACATACATCAAGGCCGAGGTCACAAGCGACGACGACTGCCGCGACGCCGTACAGAAAGTGATGGACGAACAGGGCCGCATCGACGTCTTCATCAACAATGCCGGCATGGGAATAGGCGGCCCGCTGGAGTTCTCCTCCCTGGAACAGGCCCGCAGGCAGATGGACGTCAACTGGATGGGCATGGTGCGATTCCTGCATTACGTCCTTCCCGTCATGCGCAGGCAGAAATCCGGCAGGATTATCTGCGTCAGCTCCATAGGCGGCCTGATGGGACTCCCCTTCCAGGGTCTCTACAGCGCAAGCAAATTCGCCATCGAGGGCTACTGCGAGGCCTTGAGGCTCGAGGTCAAAAGCCACGGAATCAAGGTGGTGGTGATAGAGCCCGGCGACTTCTCCACTTCCTTCACCGCCAGCCGCGACTCCATCGGGAATCCCGAAGTCCACGAGGCTTACCCCGCCTATGCACGCTCCCTGGAGAGCATCGAGAAAGACGAGACCGGCGGCCTCAAGCCCTACGTGCTCGCCAACCGGATAAGCCGCATAGTCCGCGTCCGCAACCCCCGCTATCATTACGTAATATCGACCCTGGAACAGCGCCTGTCCGTATTTCTCAAGGCCGTCCTGCCTCCCAGCTGGTTCGCTTCCATCCTGTCAAGTTATTACAAACTATAGTGAAAACCACATTCAGAATACACTACGAAACGATCTGGGGCGAGAGCCTCAGCGTCGTTCTCAATGACCGCAAGCACCCCATGAGCTGGTGCGGCGGCGGCATCTGGTCCGTCTCCGTCAACACCACTGCGGCAGCTCTCAAGGATTATTATTACGTCGTGATGCGCGACGGCGTCATCGCCCGCAGCGAGTGGGAGCACCACAGCGCGGCACCCGCCCCCGTCATCGAAGACAAATGGAACGACTGCCCCATCCCGGGCTGCCCGTTCGTCCGCAAGCACACCGCAGAGCTGTTCGACCGTCCGCAGTTCCGCGGAGCCGGCACTGCCATTCCGGTATTCGCACTCCGCGGCAAGGACGACTTCGGCATCGGTGAATTCAAGGACCTGGAGCCGCTGGTCGACTGGGCCGCTGCGACCGGCCAGTGCATCATCCAGCTTCTTCCCGTCAACGACACCACCCGCCGCGGTCAATGGAAGGATTCATACCCCTACAGCCCCATATCGTCTTTCGCCCTGCACCCTCTGTACATCCATCTGCAGGACCTCGGAGTCAAGGAGGATGCCGCATTCAAGCGCGCCCAGAACGAGCTGAACGCCCTTCCGGAACTTGACTACCCCAAGGTGTTCAAGAAGAAGATGGCCCTGGTACGCAAGGCCTGGGAAGACCACGGCAAGAAGGATGTGGAGAGCGCCTCTTTCCGCCGTTTCGCCAAGGCAAACGCCTACTGGCTCGACGAGTATGCCGACTTCTGCGCCCTCCGCGACGGCAACGAGCCCGACTACTGGCGCTGGATACAGTGGCATCTGGACAAGCAGTTCTCCGAAGTGGTCAAATACGCCCGCGGTAAGGGCGTGGTCTTCAAGGGCGACCTTCCTATCGGCGTGAGTTCCGACAGCGCCGACGCCCACTTCCACCCGGAGCTCTTCAACCTCGACTCCAGTGCAGGCGCCCCGCCGGATTTCTTCAGCGAAGAAGGCCAGAACTGGGGCTTCCCCACATACAACTGGGACGAGATGGCCAAGGACGGCTACGCATGGTGGAAGAGCCGCCTGCGCAAGATGAGCGAGTACTTCGACGCCTTCCGCATCGACCACATACTTGGATTCTTCCGCATCTGGGAAATCCCCCTGGAATACAAGAGCGGCTCAATGGGCCACTTCAACCCGGCACTCCCCTACCGGCGCGAGGAAATCGAGGCGATGGGACTCCCGCTCGAGGGCCTGTTCCTCCCCGATCCGCGCAACGCCGGCTGCGTCCAGCCCAGGATCCTTCCGAAATCGCAGAATCTTCCCCAGTGGCAGCAGGAGGTCTTCGGAGCCCTGTTCAACGATTTCTTCTACCACCGCAACGACGAGCTCTGGCGCCGCAACGCCGAGCGCAAGCTCCCCGAACTGCTTGACGCCACCGGGATGCTCGCCTGCGGCGAAGACCTCGGCATGGTTCCCGACTGCGTCCCTGGAGTTATGGAGCACGAGAGCATACTGTCCCTGGAAATGGCCAATATGGACAAGGGACGCCCCTGGCCGGCCCTCGCCGTATGCGCCACAAGTTCCCACGATATGGCCACGCTCCGCATGCAGTTCGCCGAGGAAAACGGCCGCGACATGGAGCCCTGGGAGGTTCGCAGGGTGCTTTGGGACCATCTGTCGTCCCAGCCCATGCTCGCCATCTTCCCCCTGCAGGACTGGGTGGCGCTGGACGGAAAACTCCGCCGCAAGGACTATGAAAACGAACGCATCAACCAGCCCGCGGACCCGGCGCACCACTGGCGCTACCGCATGCATTTCGACGCTTCCGTGCTGATGGATGCAAAGGGATTGAAAACGGAAATAATCGGCCTGCTGAAAGATTCCGGCCGGTATAACGGAAACAACTGATATGACTCAAGACGAACTTTTCAAAGTGCTTGTAGCGCACTGCAAGGAATACGGGTTCATTTTCCCGTCAAGTGAAATATACGACGGACTCGCAGCCGTTTACGACTACGGTCAGATGGGCGTCGAGCTCAAGAACAACATCAAGCAGTACTGGTGGAACGCGATGACCCGCCTCAACGAGAACATAGTGGGCATCGACTCCTGCATCTTCATGCACCCCCGCATATGGGAGGCCTCCGGCCATGTGGGCGCCTTCAACGACCCCCTCATCGATAACAAGGACTCCAAGAAACGCTATCGCGCCGACGTCCTCATCGAGGACTTCCTGGCCAAGATAGAGGAAAAGGTCAACAAGGAGGTGGAGAAAGGACGCAAGCGCTTCGGCGACGCATTCGACGAGGCCCAGTTCCGTGCCACCAATCCCAACGTGCTGCGCGAGATGGCCAAGTACGACGAGGTACACGCCCGCTACAAGAAGGCAGAGGACGCCAACGACCTTGCCGAATACCGCCAGATAATAATCGACAACAACATAGTCTGCCCCATCAGCGGCACCTGCAACTGGACCGACGTTAGGCAGTTCAACCTGATGTTCTCTACCTCCATGGGCAGCACCGCCGAAGGTGCAAACACCATCTACCTGCGCCCGGAGACCGCCCAGGGCATCTTTGTGAACTACCTCAACGTCCAGAAGACCGGACGCATGAAGATCCCCTTCGGAATCGCCCAGATAGGAAAGGCCTTCCGCAACGAGATCGTGGCCCGTCAGTTCATCTTCCGCATGAGGGAATTCGAGCAGATGGAGATGCAGTTCTTCATCAAGCCCGGCACGGAGCTGGAGTGGTTCGCCAAATGGAAGGAGCAGCGCATGAAATGGCACGTCAACATCGGCATGGGAGCGGAGAATTACCGTTTCCACGACCACGAGAAGCTCGCCCATTATGCCAACGCCGCCACCGACATCGAGTTCCAGTTCCCCTTCGGATTCAAGGAGCTTGAGGGTATCCACAGCCGTACCAACTGGGACCTCGGCAGGCACCAGCAGTACTCCGGCCGCAAGATCGAATACTTCGACCCCGAGGAAGGCGCCGCATACACTCCGTACGTGGTGGAGACCTCCATCGGCGTCGACCGTATGGTCCTGGCGGTGCTCAGCCATTCGCTGAAAGAGGAGAAACTGGACAACGGCGAAACCCGCGTCGTCATGTCCATTCCCGCGCCGCTCGCTCCGGTCAAGGCCGCCGTGCTGCCGCTCGTCAAGAAGGACGGCCTCCCCGAGCTCGCCCAGAAGATCATGGACGACCTCAAGTACGATTTCAACTGCCAGTACGAAGAGAAGGATTCCATCGGCAAGCGCTACCGCCGACAGGACGCCATCGGCACGCCTTTCTGCATCACCGTTGACCATCAGTCCCTCGAGGACGGCTGCGTGACTGTGCGCGAGCGCGACACCATGAGCCAGGAGCGCGTCAAGATAGAAGACCTCCGCGCCCTCATCGACAAACGCGTCAACCTCAACAACCTGCTCAGGAACCTGTAGCGTCTCCGGATACCGGAACGTAAGCAAAAAGAAGTCTGAAAAACTGTGGCCGCCCGTGGTCATGGTATTTCAGGCTTCTTTTTTTGCGTGAGTGCAGGAGTCCGGAATACGAACTGATTATTTAATTGGTTTATTCCGAAAAATATTCTACCTTTGCAAGCTATTTTTGAATAATATTCAACATCAAGATAAATTATGCAAAGCAAAGGAGCAATCAGACTCGTAGCAATTCTGCTCGCAATCGCCTGCCTGTGGCAGCTCTCTTTCACCGCCGTAACCTCCCTCCAGGAGAAGAAGGCGGCCAAGACCGCAGCCGCCAGGGCCGAGGCATTCGCACAGGGAGCGGAATTCAACAAGGTAGCAGCCGAGGATCAGGCTTATTTCCTCGACTCCCTCAAGAAGAACGAAGAGAAGCGTTACACCGACTCCATCTCTTCCCAGAAAGTTTATTTCGGTTATACTTACAAGGACGTCAAGGCCAAGGAGATCAACCTCGGTCTGGACCTCAAGGGCGGTATGAACGTCATGCTGCAGGTTCAGCTGGAAGACCTCGTGAAGGCTCTTTCCGGCAATAACCAGAGCCCCGCATTCCTTCAGGCGATCAGCCTTGCGAAGCAGCGCGTGGTCGGCTCCCAGTCCGACTTCATCACCCTCTTCGCAGACGCATGGAAGGAGACATCCGGAGGCGCCCGCCTCGCCCAGGTGTTCGGTACCTACGAGATGCGTGACCGCATCAAGCCCGAGTCCACCGACGAGCAGGTCGTTTCCGTCATCCGCGAGGAAGCAGAGAGCGCCATAGCCAATTCCTTCAACGTTCTCCGTAACCGTATCGACCGCTTCGGCGTCACCCAGCCTTCCATCCAGAAGCTCGGAAACTCCGGCCGCATCCTCGTTGAACTCCCGGGTGTCAAGGAGCCTGAGCGCGTCCGTAAACTCCTCCAGGGAACCGCATCCCTCGAGTTCTGGACAACGTTCGACGCAGCCGAGATCACCCCGTACCTCCAGGAGGCCAACGCACTGCTCGCACAGTACGCAGCAGCTGAAGAGACTCCCGCAGAAGAGGCTTCCGCAGAAGGCGACCTCGTAGCGGAAGAGATCAAGGCCGCCGGCGAGAACGAGGCCGACCTCAACGCCTACCGCAAGGCCAATCCCCTCTTCGCCATCCTGCAGCCCACCAACTACCGTGGCAACGCCTGCATCGGCTTCGCAGCCGCAGCAGATACCGCAGCGGTCGGCAAGTACCTCCGCATGCCCGAGATTGCAGCCATCTTCCCTCCGGAATTCCGCCCCATGTGGAGCGTCAAGCCCACCGAGATGCTTCAGTCCGACAACATCTTCGAGCTCATCGCCATCAAGGCATCCAGCCGTGACGGCAAGGCCCCTCTGGACGGCGGCGTAGTCACCGACGCCCGCGTCACCACCAACGACCGCCGCGGCGGCTCCCCCACCGTCTCCATGACCATGAACGCCGAGGGCGCCAACGTCTGGGCCCGCCTTACCAAGGACAACATCGGCAAGCAGATCGCCATCGTTCTCGACGGCACCGTTTATTCCTACCCTACCGTCAACAGCGAGATCTCCGGCGGTTCTTCGGAAATCAGCGGCAACTTCACCATGGAAGAGGCCACCGACCTTACCAACGTCCTCAAGTCCGGTAAGCTTCCCGCCCCTGCAACGATCGTACAGGAGCAGGTCGTAGGTCCTTCCCTCGGTGCAGAGTCCATCAGGGCAGGTCTCATCTCCTTCCTCATCGCGTTCATCCTCGTCCTCCTGTACATGATCCTCTTCTACAAGGGTGCGGGTCTCGTTGCAGATGCAGCCCTCCTCACCAACGTCCTGCTGCTCTTCGGCACCCTGGCATCCTTCGGCGCCGTCCTCACCCTCCCGGGTATCGCAGGTTTGGTTCTGACCCTGGGTATGGCGGTGGACGCCAACGTTATCATCTATGAGCGTATCAAGGAAGAGCTCAAGGCCGGCAAGGGCCTCGGCAAGGCCGTCCACGACGGTTACTCCAACGCATACTCCGCCATCATCGACGGCCAGGTGACCACCCTCCTCACCGGTATCGTGCTGTTCCTCTTCGGTTCCGGCCCCATCAAGGGCTTCGCCACCACGCTCATCATCGGTATCGTCACTTCCGTCCTCACCTCCATCTTCATCACCCGTCTCATCATCGACGACCGCGTGAACAAGGGCAAGGGAATGACCTTCGAGTGGGAGTGGTCCAAGAACTTCCTCAAGAATACCAACATCGACTTCATCAAGGGCCGCAAGTGGTCTTACATAATCTCCGGCGCGCTCATCCTCATCTCCCTCGGAAGCATCTTCTTCAAGGGCTTCACCTACGGTGTCGACTTCACCGGCGGCCGTACCTATGTAGTACGCTTCGACCAGGCCGTCACCGCAGAGCAGATCCGCAGCGCGGTCAACGACACCTTCAACGCAGCCGATCCCGAATCCTCCGTGGAAGTCAAGCAGTTCGGCGGCGACTCCCAGATGAAGATCACCACCTCCTATAAGGTTAAGGACGAGTCTTCCGCAGTGGACGCAGAGATCGAAGGCATGCTCTACGAGTCCCTGAAGGGCTTCTATAAGGAGAACCTCTCGCTCGCAGACTTCACCTCCACCCTGGACAGCCCCAACGGTATCATCTCCTCCGACAAGGTCGGCGCTTCCATCGCAAGCGACATCAAGCGTTCCGCCATCATCAGCGTCCTCCTCGCCCTCCTCATCATCTTCGCCTACATCGCATGGCGTTTCAAGGGCTGGTACTGGGGTCTCGGCGGCGTGGTATCCCTTGCACATACCGCAATCATCCTGATCGGCTTCTTCTCCCTGTTCAGCGGCATCCTGCCGTTCAACCTGGACGTCGACCAGACCTTCATAGCAGCTATCCTGACCATCATCGGTTACGCAATCAACGATAACGTGGTTATCTTCGACCGTATCCGTGAGAACCTCGGCCTGCATCCCAACGACAACTTCAAGGACATGGTGAACAAGTCTCTCAACCAGACCCTCACCCGTACGGTCAACACCTCCGTATCAACCCTCCTCCCTATGCTTGCAATTGCAATCTTCGGCGGTGAGAGCATACGCGGTCTGTCCGTCGCCCTGTGCCTCGGTGTCCTCGTCGGGACCTACGCTTCCATCATGATCGGTACTCCTGTCATGTACGACAGCACCCGCAAGGCTGCGGCAAAGGCTGCCAAGAAATAATTTTCCAAGACTCAATGGAGCGGCTGGCCGTTTGGCCGGCCGCTTTTTTATTGCAGTTTTGGGGAAGGTTTTATATATTTGCGTGTATGAAGGATTTTGAGCAACTGGGACGCATCGAGGCCATCCGCACCCTCTTCGAGGGCTCCGGATACGAGCCGTTCGGCTCTGCGTCCATAGCTCCATCCGGCGGCCCTTGCGCAAGCGAGTCGCGCCTCCTTCTGGAAGGAATAGATTTCGACCTCGTATATTTCCCCCTCAAACACCTGGGATACAAGGCCGTCGCGATGGTCACCGGCGCCCTGTACGGCCGCCTGGCCTGCGCCGGCACCCTTTCCGTCCGGCTCGGAGTGTCTGCCAAACTCGGCTTCGGCCAGATAAAAGAGCTCTGGGAGGGCGTTGTCGCCGCGGCCAGGGAGTTCGGCTACAAATCCCTCGACCTGGACCTCCAGCCTTCGCGCAACGGCCTTGCAATAAGCGTCTGCGCCTCCGGTGAGATCATATGCCGCGACTCCCCCGCCCCGGCGTCCAGGGACCTTGTGTGCGTAAGCGGCGCCCTCGGGGCCGCGTATCTCGGTCTGCAGGTTCTGGAACGGGGCCGCTCCCGCTTCGAGGGCGGCTCCGACAACAAGGAAGAGCTCGAGCGTTACCGCATGCTAGTCGGCTCCTACCTCAAGCCGGAAGTCCCCGCCGGCCTGCCGGAAGCCCTCAGGGAGGCCGGCATCTCCCCTGCCGCCGCCTGTTTCGTGGACCGCGGACTAGCCGACGCCCTTCTGCGCATCCGCCGCAGCACCGGCCTGGGCGTCAAGGTCTATGCCGACCATATTCCCTTCGAGGGCGGCAGCTTCGAGCTTGGCAAGATTCTTGACATGGATCCCGTGTCCGCGGCCATGAACGGCGGAGACGACTGCCGCATACTGCTCGTCGTCCCCATCGCCCGGTACGAGGACTTCAGAAAAGATTTTCAGACGTTTGACATAATCGGCCACCTCGCGCAGAGCGACGCCGGAGCCGTCCTGGTCTCGCCCGACGGCCTCGAGCACCCCGTTTCCGCCCCCGGCTGGCCCCGACAGGACAACTCTTTATAACCAATAGTATATGAAAAAAGTTATTGCCGTCATCGGCTCAATGATGCTTGTCGCATCCGTCGCCAGCGCCCAGAGCTGGCTTGATTCCTTCCTTAAGATCGCCACCGAGAAGGTCGGCGACGTCCTCACCGGAAAGAGCTCCGGCACCGCATTCGACATCAAGGGCTCCTGGAAGTATCAGGGCGTAGCCATCGGCGCAAGCTCCGACAACGCTCTCGCCAGCATCGCAGCCTCCGCAGGCAGCGGCACCGTAGAGAACAAGCTCAACGAGCTCCTTGCCAAGGCGGGCATCAAGGCCGGCGCCGCCACTTTCAACTTCAAGGATGACGGTTCCTTCACCCTCCTCACCGGCAAGATCAACATCCCCGGCACCTGGACAAAAGAAGGCGACAAACTCACCCTCAACTTTGCCAAGGTCATTACGTTCAAGCTCGTCGGTACCATCAAGACCACCACTGAGGGCTGCCAGATCCTCTTCGATACCGGCAAGTTCCTCGACTTCGTCAAGAAGGTCCTCGACGCAGTTGGCAAGCTCGCCGGCAGCAACGCCACGCTCAGCACCGTGCAGCAGGCCCTAGCCAACGTCAACGAACTCAAGCTCGGATTCAAGCTCAGCAAGTAAGTTGCCGTCTCTTAAGCACAAAAAAGCCGCCCGGAGCGTTCCAGGCGGCTTTTATTATGCGGTATACGCTAGAATCTGTAGGTGAAGTTGACTGCGGTGAGCCAGGTGCCCTGCCAGGTGTTGGGAAGATATGTGGCGAGATCGACGGTAATGTGATTGCCGATGTCGAAAGCCATACCCTGCTTGGAGCCGACGTTGAATCTGGCTGCATAGTTGTTATAACCGGCCATCAGTCCGGCATAAGGGTGCCATTTGAAGCCCTTGGGGCCGATGGCTACACCTATCTGGGGGATAGCATACACACCCCACTCGACGCCCTCGCCCACGGGAGTGACGCTGGCCCATGCCTCTGCGCCGTAAGTAAAGGAAACGAAAGCGCCCTGGTTGTAATTGCGGAAGCCGAATGCCGCATCGGCACCGGGATGGGCAAAACTGGCGAATACTCCATCGACCTTGGAAGTGACGCCCAGGGTGGCGTAAACGACATTTTTGCGCTGTGCATTTGCGGAAACGGCGAGTGCCAGAATCGCTGCGGCAATAAGGAAAATCTTTTTCATATTCATATTGATTTGATGGCGCAAAGATAATAATTATTTCAGTATATTTGCACTATGCCTTTCGTCCACCTACACCTCCACACGCAGTATTCCATCCTCGATGGACTCACCGATATAAAGAAGCTTTTCGCCCGCGCAAGGGAGCTGGGCATGCCCGCCCTCGCCATCACGGACCACGGCAACATGTACGGCGTCAAGGAGTTTCTCAAGTGGGCTTACGACAAATCCAACAAGAACCCCGACGGCTCCCTCATCGTCAAGCCAATCATCGGCTGCGAGGTATATGTCACCCGTCACTACGACCACCGCCTCAAGGACAACGACCACAAGGACTACTACCACCTCATCCTCCTGGCCAAGAACTACAACGGCTACAAGAATCTGATGAAGATAGTCTCCGCGGGCTTCATCGACGGATTCTACCGCAAGCCGAGGGTCACGCACGAGATAATAGAGCAATACCATCAGGACCTTGTCTGCAGTTCCGCCTGCCTCGCGGGAGAGATTTCCAAGAACCTGATGGCCGGCAACTACGAAGGGGCAAAAAAGGCCGCAGAATGGCACCGGAAGGTATTCGGGGAGGATTATTACCTGGAAGTGATGCTCCATAAGACGGAAGTCCGGGACATCCCGCAGGAATCCTACGACAAGGTCTATGAAGTATTCCGCCAGCAGACGCTGGTATGCGAAGGCATCTTCCGCCTCGCCGAAGAAACCGGCATCAAGGTGGTGGCCACCAACGACGTCCATTTCCTTAACCGCGAGGACGGTCCCGTCCACGACCGGCTCATCTGCCTCACCACCAACGCCAACATCAGCGATCCGGGCCGCCTGCGCTACACCCAGCAGGAGTTTCTCAAGAGCGAGGAAGAGATGTCCGCCCTGTTCCCCGAGCATCCGGAGGCTCTCGCCAACACCCTTGAGGTCGCCGGAAAGATTGAGGCCTACTCCATCGACCGCCCCCACGTGCTCCCCAAGTTCGAGATCGACCCCAAGTTCATGAGCGTCATCGACAACAAGCTGGAGCAGTACAAAGAAATAATCGACGAAGGCCGTTACAGCATAACCAAGGACAAAGCAACCGGGCGCGAGGTCCGCGAATACAGGGGCGACGCCTTCTGCAATTCGGTGGCATACCTATGCGAGCTGTGCTACCGCGGCGCGCACGCACGCTACGGCGAAACCCTCTCCGAGGAGCAGCAGGAGCGCATCGAGTTCGAACTCAAGACCATCTGCAAGATGGGCTTCCCCGACTACTTCCTCATCGTCCAGGACTACATCGCCGCCTCCCGCAAGCACGGATACCTTGTGGGGCCCGGAAGAGGTTCCGCCGCCGGCAGCGTCGTTGCTTACTGCCTGGGAATCACCAACCTGGACCCTATCAAGTACAATCTCCTGTTCGAGCGTTTCCTCAACCCCGACCGCATCTCCATGCCCGATATCGACGTGGATTTCGAGAATCTGCTCGACGCCCACGAATACGTAGAGAAAACCTACGGCTCCGACCACGTCTCCCGCGTGATCACCTTCGGCACGATGGCCGCCAAAAGCGCCATAAAGGACGTCGCCCGCATCAGCGAGGTCAGCATAGACGAGTCCAACCGCCTGACCAAGATGATTCCGGACCGCCTGAGCGAGAAGAAAGAGAAGAAATACCCTTTCAACCCCAAGCTGGACGAAATCAAACCGGGATTCAAGGTTGTTGAGGAAGAGATAGAAATCGACGGCGTCAAGCAGAAGCGCACCTTCCAGAAGGGTATGGAGGACGTGGACGTGAAGATTACCCTGGCCAATTGCTACCGCCTTGTCCCGGAGCTCAAGAATGAGCTGGAAAACGGCACCGACATCATCAAGGAGGTCCTGAATTACGCCCAGCGCCTCGAGGGCAGCATTCGCCAGGTCGGCATGCACGCCTGCGCCACCATAATCGGCAGGGGCAACCTCACGGACTACATCCCCATCTGCCTCTCCAAGGATAAAGAAACCGGCAAAGACGTCTGGACATCCCAGTACGACGGCCATTACATAGAGGATGTGGGCATGCTCAAGATGGACTTCCTGGGCCTCATCACCCTCTCCATCATCCACGAGACCCTGCGCAACATCAAGCAGCGCCACGGCACCGACATAGACATAGAGGCCATCCCCATCGACGACCGGGAAACCCTGGAACTGTACGGACGCGGAGACACCACCGTAGTATTCCAGTTTGAATCCGAGGGCATGAAATCCCACCTGCAGCGACTGCGTCCGGAGCGTTTCGAAGACCTCATCGCAATGAACGCCCTCTACCGCCCGGGCCCGATGGACTACATTCCGGATTTCATCGCCCGCAAGCAAGGCACCCAGAAGATAGAGTACGACCTCCCCGAGATGGAGGAGTATCTCGCTGAAACTTACGGCATTACCGTTTATCAGGAGCAGGTGATGCTCCTCTCCCGCAAGCTTGCGTCCTTCACCAAGGGCGAGGCCGACCGCCTCCGCAAGGCCATGGGCAAGAAGAAGATAGACGAAATGATGGTCCTGAAGGACAAATTCATGTCTCAGGGCCAGGCCAACGGCCACCCGGAGAAGATACTGGACAAAATCTGGAAGGACTGGGAGAAATTTGCACAGTACGCTTTCAACAAGTCCCACGCCACCTGCTACGCCTGGGTAAGTTACCAGACGGGCTGGCTCAAATGCCATTACACCGCGGAGTTCCTTGCCGCCAACCTCTCCTGCAATCTTGGCAACATGGACGAAATCAAGAAGATCATGGCCGATTGCAAGCTCCACGGCATCAAGGTGTTGAGCCCCGACGTCAACGAGTCCGAGGCCCGCTTCACCGTCAACCGCGCAGGCAACATCCGCTTCGGACTGGGAGGCCTCAAGAACTTTGGATCCAACGTCGTCGACGCCATTATAGCAGAAAGGGCGGAAAACGGCCTGTTCTCGGACATATACGACTTCGTGGAGCGGATGGCCACCCGCAGCGCAAAAGACTCCAAAACGGTCGTTATTACGCCCAAATCCGTTGAAATACTGGCGCTTGCCGGCGCATTCGACTCTTTTGGCTACAAAAGGTCCCAATTCTTCTGCCTCTGCAGCACGGGCGAGCGCTTCATCGACGCCCTCATCCGCTACATGGAACTCTACAAGAACGACAAGATGGACAACAGCCTGTCGCTCTTCGGCGAAATAGAAGAGATGAAACCCCAGCGGCCAGAGGTCCCTGCGGCTCCTGAGGAAGAGAACACCCTGGAGCTGCTGCAGGAGGAAAAGAACTTCGTCGGGATGTATCTCAGCGCCCACCCTCTCGATCGCTATTCATTTGAAATTGAGAACTTTACCAACCTTCCTATCGGCCGTCTCCAGGACAAGATCCAGGAATGCGAGAAGGACGGCAAAAAGTTCCCCTGCGCCATCGCCGGCATTGTGACGGACGTCAAGGCCATCACCACGAAGTCCGGCTCCCCCGGCGCCCGCGTTACAGTCGAAGATTACAGCGGCCACTATGAATTCGCCCTGTTCGGCAAGGATTACGAGGCATATATGGCCTACATGAGGCCCCATGAATACCTGTACGTCCAGGGAGACATCGACGAGCGCTACTTCATCAAACCGGAAGAGCGCGCACAGGGCAAGACGGCGCCTTATACGCTCAAAATCAAGAAGGTACTGCTGCTGGGCAACGTCGCCGACACCTTCGTTTCCGGCATCACCGTAGACATCGACACCGCCCTGCTCAACGCCGACTTCCGCAAGCGCTTCAAGGGCCTGCTGAAGGAATTTGAAGGCAAGACTCCCCTGTCCGTCGCCCTGCATGATTCCACCACCGGCTACAACCTGGAATTCCATTCCAAGAAGTTCCCGGTCGCCGTCACCAGCGAACTCATAGGAAAGCTGAAAATGCTCGGCCTGCAGTATTCAGTTCAGAAAAAGGCCGCCTAGCGCAGTCTGTCCAGCAATTCCTTTACGAACGGACGCTCCTCCACCTGGGGGTGCGGGATGGTCAGTTCCGGCGAGTGCACGGAAATTTCGCCGTATGTAAGGATGTCGATGTCTATGATGCGGTTGTGATAGATCCTGGAGCCGTCCGGGGTATATTCAGGAGCGTCCGTCCGGCCCATCGAGCGCTCGATCTGCTTGCAGATACGGAGGATGGTCTGCGGCCTGCGGGCGCTTGCGTAAACCACCGCGGCGTTGAGGAACGGAGGGCCGTCGAATCCGCACGCCTGAGTCTCGATTATGGGCGAAATACGCAACCTGCGGCCGCAGAAGGCCTTGTCGAGCCTTTCAAGTGCCTGGTCGATATTGGAACGGCGGTCACCAAGGTTGGTGCCCAGAAGAAGCGTGAGTTCTCTCATAACTCCGGATCCCAGCCAAGGGCAACCCGGGCCTCATCGGACAGCATGCTCTGGTCCCATACGGGGTCGAAGGTTAGCTCGATGTGGCAGTCGACCACGCCCGGGGTGTTCTCCACGCTGTGCTGCACCTCCGCTATGACCTCGTCCGCCATGGGGCAGTTGGGCGCGGTGAACGTCATCTTGATGAATACTTCGTGCGCAGGGTTGATATTGAGCTCGTAAATCAGTCCGAGGTCATATATGTTGACGGGGATTTCCGGGTCGTAAACCTGCTTGAGGGCGAGGATTACGCTGTCGTACAGGGGCGCAAGTTCCTTTACGTCCTCGGGTGTGAGCACGGCGTCAGACATTTTCGCTTGCCTTATTACGTATGGTCTGTATCATCGACAGCAGCCCGTTGGCGCGGGTGGGGGAGAGGTTCTCCTTGAGCCCGATGGTTTCCAGGAAGGAGAAGTCGTCGGAGAGGATTTCCGCGGGAGTGCGGCCGGAATAGACGCTGATGAGCAGGCAAATGATGCCGCGGGTGATGACGGCATCGCTGTCGGCGGAGAATTCCAGCAGGCCGCCGGACATTTGAGCGTCAAGCCAAACTCTTGATTGACAGCCTTTTATAAGACGGTCATCGGTCTTCTTTTCCTCGGGGTACGGAGGAAGCGACTTGCCAAGTTCGATGAGATACTCGTATTTGTCGAGCCACTCGTCGTATAGGGAGAAATCGTCGATTATCTGTTGTTTCTTTTCCTGAAGCGTCATTTGAGCATCTTTATCGCTTTGCGCAGCGAAGATACGAAAAATTCGGCTTCGCTCATCGTATTGTACGGCGCGAACGACGCACGCAGCATGCCAGTGACACCGAAACGGTCCATCAGGGGCTCTGCACACATCTGTCCGGAACGCAGCGCAACGCCCATCTTATCCAAAATCAGGGCCAGATCCTCATGGTGGGCGCCTTCGACGGTGAAAGAAAATACCGGAGCCTTCTGGCGAAGGTTGTCCGTGGTGCCGTAAAGACGGATTCCGGGCTCGCTTGTAAGGGTTTCGTAAATGTACTCCTCGACGTCGTCTGCCGGCTGCATTTCATGCATCAGGTCGATGGCGGGGGAGAGTGTGGGGGTGCCGGAGATGTTCTGGGTGCCGGCTTCGAACTTGCGGGGAACCGGGGCGTAAGTGCTTGATTCCCAGGACACCGAATCTATCATTTCGCCTCCGCCGAACATGGGGGGAAGCGCCTCCAGCAACTCCTTGCGGCCCCACAGGACGCCAGTACCTGGGGAGGCGTACATCTTGTGCCCGGAGAAGGCGTAAAAGTCGCAGCCAAGTTGTTGGACGTCAACCGTTTGGTGAACTATTCCCTGTGCTCCGTCCACCACCAGGAGAACTCCGCTGCTCTTGCAAATCCGGGCTATTTCCGGAATAGGGTTGACAAGGCCGAGGACATTGGAAATATGCGCGACGGCGACGACCTTGGTAGCCGGGGTGATCAGGGAAGGAAGAAGATGGATGTTCAGGTGCCCGTTGTCATCCACCGTAAGTCGCTTGAGGACAGCGCCTTTGCGCTTACACAGCATCTGCCAGGGGACGAGGTTCGAATGGTGCTCGGCCTCGCTAACTATGATTTCATCGCCCTGGTTTATGAACGCCTCTCCGATGCCGAAAGCAAGGAGATTGAGGGCGTGCGTCGCTCCTGAAGTGAAGACGATCTCGCTTGAAGAGGGGGCGTTTATGAAGCGTGCGACGTCCTGGCGGGTATGTTCATATTCCTCCGTTGCCTCGACTGCCGTCAGATGCACGGCACGGTGCAGGTTGGCGGTGCGGTTGGATGAAATATCCGTCCACTTGTCGATGACCGTGCGCGGGCGAAGCGAAGTGGCGGCGTTGTCAAGATATACCAGCGGCTTGCCGTAAACGATACGGCCCAATTGAGGGAACTGTGCGCGAAGCTGTTGTATATTCATAATCTGGTAAGGCCGAGACCGGGAGAATCAGGGAGGACCATCAAGCCGTCCCGAACCTTCATTCCGGAGAATAAATCATTAGTAATCAATAGGTTGCCGTCGATATCGCAGAAGTCGGCGGCAGGGGAGAGGTGGGCTGCGGCGGTGCATGCGCAAGATGTTTCGGTCATGCAGCCGAGCATCACCATCATGCCTTCGGCGCGGGCATAAGCTATCATTTTGCGGGCCTCCAGAAGACCGGTGCATTTCATAAGCTTAATGTTGATACCGCTGAAAGCTCCTTTGATACGGGGAAGGTCCTTAAGCCGCTGGATGGACTCGTCGGCAACTATGGGAAGCGGACTGCGCTCGGTCAGCCATGCGGTATCGTCCAGACGGTCGACTGGAAGTGGCTGTTCGACCAGCACGACGCCTTTTTCCTTGAGCCAATGGATTTCGTCCAAGGCCTTGCTGCGGTCTTTCCAGCCCTGGTTGGCATCTACTGCGATTGGAAGATCCGTGACGCTGCGGATTGTGTTTATCATCTGCTCGTCGCTGTCCAGGCCGACTTTAACCTTAAGGATACGATAGAGACCGGCGCATTCCTCCGTCTTCTGACGCACGATTTCCGGGGTGTCGATGCCTATTGTAAACGTCGTAGGGCCTGATTTGTCCGGATTGTAACCCCAGATCCTGAACAAAGGCTCCCCCATGAGTTTTCCGGTAAGGTCGTGCAGGGCGATGTCGATTGCCGCCTTGGCAGGGGAGTCTCCGGGAGAAAGGGAGTCAAGATACTCCATTATATCCTCCAGCAGAAAAGGGCTCCGGAAGCCGCTCAGGTCCACTTTTGAGAGGAATGAGCAAACGCTTTCCACGGTGTGGCCGAGGTAGGGTGGCATGGAGGCCTCGCCGTATCCGGTAATACCGTCATACTCTATTTCCACCTGTACGTCAGGGGTTGTTTTGCGGGAATAGGAGGATACGGTGAAAGTGTGCGCAAGCTGCAATTCGTATGGGTAGAAGCGCAACTTCATCGGGCCGCCGCAGTGCGTTTCCACAGCCTTGGGGCGCACGCCGCAGGAGGTCAGGCCGGCAACGAGGGCCGCGGAGGCTGATAATCCTATGAATTGTCTTCTGTCCATTATTGTTTAGCAGATTGTACTTACAAAATTACAAATTATTCTGTATTTTTGCGGGAAACAGAACTGAATATGCTGGAATATATCAACGGACGCATCGAAGAATTATCCCCCACCAGATTGGTCATAGACAATCAGGGAATGGGTTATTGCCTGGAAATATCTCTCCAGACATATGAGAAGCTTGAGGGCAAGAAAGAGGCTGTCATCTACATCCAGTCCCAATTCAACCAACGGGACGGCACCACCGTCGATTACGGCTTCGCGTCCAAGGATGAGAGGGAGCTTTTCCGCCTTATTACCGGCGTATCCGGCATGGGAGCGGCTTCTGCCAGGATGATCCTGTCGTCCATGACGTCCCGTGAGCTGGAGGATGCCATCCTTTCAGAGAACGTCAATTCTCTTAAATCGGTTAAAGGCATCGGCCTCAAGAGCGCCCAGCGCATCATCCTTGAGCTTAAAGACAAGATTGTCAAAGGCGGAGGCGCCAGTTCTGACGTCCTGTTCACCAGCGAGTCCAATGCCGCTGCCGATGAAGCTACCAGCGCGCTCCAGATGCTCGGTTTCAACAAAGCCAATATCCAGAAAGCCGTTCAGGCGATCCTCAAGGCCAACCCTCGCGCCAGCGTCGAACAAATCATCAAGTCCGCCCTTCAGATGCTTTAGCCCCCCTTTGTTCCACGTGGAACAAACTCAGAGGAAATACAACTACCGACCAAAATAAACCAGAAGAACGGAAATGTCAGCGGGGGAGACACCGGAGATACGGGAGGCCTGGGCGATAGTATGAGGAGTATATTTCTTGAACTTTTGACGACACTCTATCGTCAGGCCGGAAATCTTGTCGAAGTCGAAGCCATCAGGAATAACCAGATCCTCGAGCCTTCGCATCTTTTCAACCAGCTCACGCTCACGGTTGATATAACCTTTATACTTAAGATTGATTTCTACAGCATCAGAAATCTCTGCTGAAGGCACGTCGTCGAACCCATAGCGATTAAGTGTTCCACGTGGAACACAAGACAGAATATCACTCAAGGATAGCTCCGGCCTGGTGGCAACATCGGCAATCCTCTTGGACTCAGCAAGCGCTGATGATCCGTGCTCCAGAAGGAAAGGATTTGCGACGTTCGCGGTAAGATTATTCTGTTCGCAAAGGGATGTAAGGCGGTCAACTGCATTATACTTTTCCCGCATCAACTCATAGCGCTCGCGAGAAGCAAGACCGAGATCATAGGCTCTTTCTGTCAAACGCAAATCGGCATTGTCCTGCCGGAGAAGAATCCTGTATTCTGCCCGCGAGGTGAACATCCTGTAGGGCTCATCTACACCTTTGGTAATAAGGTCGTCTATCAGAACGCCTATGTAGGCCTCGTCACGCCTGAGCACGAACGGAGCGCAGGAATTGATCGACAAATGAGCGTTGATTCCGGCTATCAACCCTTGAGCCGCGGCCTCCTCATATCCAGTTGTTCCATTAACCTGACCGGCCAGGAAAAGGCCAGGCAACACCTTTGACTCAAGAGTAGGTTTGAGGAAAGTAGGATCGAAGAAGTCGTACTCCACTGCATATGCAGGCCTGAAAACCCTCACGTTCTCAAGCCCGGGAATAGCATGCAATGCATTCATCTGCACAGAGAAGGGGAGGGAACTGGAGAAGCCTTGAAGATAATACTCGTTGGTTCCTCGCCCCTCGGGTTCAAGGAAAAGCTGGTGCGAATCGTTCTCGGGGAACACCCTGAGTTTGTCTTCGATACTGGGACAATAGCGGGGTCCGCGCCCATGGATCACTCCTGTAAAAAGGGGTGAATCCGAGAATCCTTTCCTTAATCGGGCATGAACCTCTTCGTTGGTATGGACGATGAAACAGTCTATCTGCTCTCCGGATTGTTGAACCGACGACGGCACATTCAGGAAAGAAAACCGCTCGGGCGATTCATCTCCTTTCTGACGGGGCAGACGGGAAACATCAACAGAAGTAATGTCGATCCTTGGAGGAGTTCCGGTCTTCATACGGTCGGTCGGAATTCCCAAAGACTTGAGCTGATCGGTAAGTCCGATGGAACTCTGTTCACCGAGACGACCGCCAGTGAATTGCCGGCGACCGACAAACAGCTTCCCGCCAAGGAAGGTTCCGGCCGTCAAAACAACCGCTCTGGAGCGAAAAATACAACCCCCTCTGGTACGAATGCCGCAAATTTTTGAATTCTCAACGAGAAAAGAATCCGCCAAATCTTCGTAAACACTTAAACCTGAGGTGTTTATAAGAATTTCTCGCCAATAGAGCGAAAAGCGGATTTTATCGCACTGCGCCCTTGGGCTCCACATAGCGGGCCCTTTGGACTTGTTGAGCATACGGAACTGCAGGGTGGTGGCGTCCGTTACAAGTCCGGTACATCCACCCAGGGCGTCGATCTCCCGGACTATCTGTCCCTTGGCTATTCCGCCTATCGCAGGGTTGCAGGACATCTTGGCAAAAGAAAGGGAGTCCATGCTGACGAGCAGGACGGAAGATCCCAGCCGGGCGGCAGCTACCGCCGCTTCGCATCCGGCATGGCCGCCGCCGACAACTATTATGTCAAACTCACTTTGCAAGGGAACGGCGGATATCGAGGTAATAGTTCTCCTTGGATCTCATAGTCTTGATATCCTCTTCCGAATGGTCGTCGTAACCGATGAGATGGAGAAGGCCGTGGACAATCACTCGGTGCAGCTCTTCTGTAAACTCGGTTCCGTAATAAGCGGCATTCTCGCGCACGGAGTCGACGCTTATGAAAAGGTCCCCGGAGACGACCGGTTTTTCCGAATAATCGAAGGTAATGATGTCCGTAAAGTAATCGTGGCCCAAATATTGAAGGTTGATACGAAGTATATACGGGTCGGAGCAGAAAATGATGTTGATATCGCCCAGACGGCATATTTCACTCTCGGCCACCAGCTTGAGCCAGGAATTGTTGAACCTCCTGTCTTTGTACTGAAACTTTACATCCTCAAAAAAGTACCTGACCATAACCTGAAGTGATAAAACGACGCAAATCTACAACAAAAATTGGAATTGAAATTAAATATTCATATCTTTACAACTTGAATGGACTAAAATAAATTACCAGATATGGAAGTCAAGAAATCACAAAAGGCCAGCCTGGAGAACAAGCGACTCCTGTTCGTCGAAATAGGATTTATCGTCGCCCTGCTCGTCACGCTCCTTGCCTTCGAGTGGAGCAGCAAGGAGAAGAAAGAGAGCAGCCTCCTGGCCGAAAACACTGAAATTATCGAGGAAGAGATGATCCCCATCACCCAGGAGACTCCTCCTCCGCCGCCCGAGCTTGCAAAAATCCCCGTCCTGTCAGACCAGATCGACATTATCGACGACGATATCAAGGTCAACGACAACATCCTCAACCTCGAGGACGACAGCAGCCTTGGTGTAGAAATCCAGGACTACGTTGAAGAGGTCAAGGAAGAAGTCGTGGAAGAGGAAACCATTCCCTTCCAGCTCGTTGAAGAGAAACCCAAGTTCCAGGGAGGCGACGCCAACGATTTCTCCAAATGGGTCAACCAGCGTCTGGTTTATCCCGAGGTCGCAAAGGAAAATGGCGTCCAGGGCCGCGTAATGCTCCAGTTTACCGTCAAGACCGACGGCTCCGTATCAGACGTCAAGGTCCTCCGCGGCGTCGATCCCTCATTGGACAAGGAGGCTGTCCGCGTAGTTTCCATGTCCCCCAAGTGGACTCCCGGCAAACAGCGCGACCGCAAGGTCAAGGTTACATACACCTTCCCTGTTATCTTCCAGCTCAGATAAAATAACACTGCAAATAATAAGAGGCTGTCCCAACGGATGGCCTTTTTTTGATAAGATATGACAGAAGAAACAGCGGTATTCGTAGGAATTATTCTACAGGGCGAGGACGAACGAAAAAAAGAGGAGTATCTTGACGAACTTGAGTTTCTGGCGGAAACGGCAGGAGTCAAAGGCGACAGGAAATTCCTCCAGAGGATAGACCACCCGGAAAAGGCCACCTACATCCGCAGCGGAAAGCTCAAGGAAATAGCCGACTACTGCGAGGAACACTGTATCAACTACGTTATATTCGACGACGAACTCTCCCCGATGCAGCAGCGCAACATCGAGAAGGTAATAAAATCATCGTCCGTCATCGACCGCACAAGCCTGATTCTTGAAATCTTCTCCCAGAGGGCCAAAACCGCATATGCAAAGATGCAGGTAGACCTGGCCCGATACAACTACATGCTGCCGCGACTGGCAGGCATGTGGACCCACCTGGAACGCCAGAGGGGCGGTATCGGCACCAGAGGAGGCATGGGCGAGAGCCAGATCGAGGTTGACCGCCGTATCGTGCGGGAAAGGATAGCCCGCCTGAAGGAACAGCTCAAGAAGGTGGACAAGCAGATGGCCACCCAGAGGAGCAACCGCGGACAGCTGGTACGCCTGTCGCTCGTAGGTTATACCAACGTCGGAAAGAGCACCCTGATGAACCTGCTGTCAAAATCGACCGTATTCGCGGAAAACAAGCTCTTCGCAACGCTGGATACCACCGTCCGCAAGGTAGTTATCGACAATTGCCCATTCCTGCTCAGCGATACGGTAGGATTCATACGCAAACTGCCCACGCAGCTGATCGAGGCTTTCAAAAGCACGCTCGACGAAGTCCGCGAGGCCGATATCCTGGTGCACGTGGTGGACGTTTCCGCCCCCGATTTCGAGGAGCAGATGAATGTTGTCCTCAAGACTCTCAAGGATATCGGGGCGGGGGACAAGCCGCAATACGTCATCTTCAACAAGATAGACAATTATACCTACGAGCCCTACGACGAGTTCTCCCTTCAGCCCAAAAGCAAGAAAAACCGCACCCTGGACGACATCAAAGCCGAATGGAAAGACGATAATAAGCCCTGTATATTCATGTCAGCCCTGAGCCGGGAAGGCCTCCCCAAACTCAGGACCGACATATATAAGATGGTAGCGGAAATTCACGCCGGCCGTTGGCCTTTCAACAATTTCCTCTGGTAAACTAATCCGAAAACTTAGCCTTGAGGAACTCCCTGTTGAGGCGGGCGATGTGAGCCACAGTGATTCCCTTGGGGCATTCGAGCTCGCAGGCGCGGGTGTTGGTACATCCGCCGAAGCCGAGTTCGTCCATCTTGGCAATCATAGCTTTGGCACGGCGCTTTGCCTCGGGGCGTCCCTGAGGAAGCAGCGCCAGGGAGCTTACGCGTGCGGCGACGAACAGCATGGCGGAGCCGTTCTTGCAGGTAGCGACGCAGGCACCGCAACCTACACAGGCGGCGGCATCCATGCTTTCCTCTGCCTTGTCGTGAGGGATGAGTATATTGTTGGCGTCCTGGGCCGATCCGGTACGGACGGAAATGAAGCCGCCTGCCTGCAGAATCTTGTCAAAAGCGGTACGGTCAACTACAAGGTCCTTGATTACAGGGAATGCCTTGCTTCTCCAGGGCTCTACCGTAATTGTTGCCCCGTTCTTGAAATGACGCATGAACAGCTGGCAGGTGGTCACATGGTCGTCCGGACCGTGCGCGCGACCGTCTATATACAACGAGCAGGCACCGCAGATGCCTTCGCGGCAGTCATGGTCGAAGGACACGGGACCGCTGCTCTTGCAACCGCGCTCTACCGCCACGGGGTCGCAACCCTCGCGGATAAGCTGTTCATTGAGGATGTCCAGCATCTCAAGGAAAGACGCATCCTCCTCTATACCAGAAATATGATAAGTCTCGAAGTGGCCTTTTGCCTTGGCGTTCTTCTGACGCCATATTTTTAAGTTGAATTCCATATTAGTCCTTGTAATTTCTGGTAATAACCTTGATGTTTTCGTACACGAGAGGCTCCTTATGGAGTTCCGGATCCACGCCTTCTCCCTTATACTCCCATGCAGCGACATACATATAGTTGGCGTCGTCTCTCTTGGCTTCGCCTTCGTCCGTCTGGCTTTCAACACGGAAGTGGCCGCCGCAGGACTCGTTGCGGTTGAGGGCGTCGCGGGCCATCAGTTCACCGATGTCGAAGAAGTCTTCCAGACGCAGGGCCTTTTCCAGTTCCTGGTTGAATTCGAACTGGCTTCCGGGAACCTTGACGTTCTCGTAGAAACGTTTGCGGAGGTCCTTAATAAGGCTGATGGCCTTCTGCAGACCTTCCTTGTCGCGGGCCATACCTACATACTCCCACATTATATGGCCGAGTTCCTTGTGGATGGAATCAACGGTCTCGGTGCCGTTTATGGAAAGGAGTCTGTCAATACGGGCCTGTACCGCCTTTTCCGCCTCGATGAATTCGGGAAGGTTGACGTCGGTCTTGGGCTCGGAGAACTTTTTGGAAAGGTAGTCGCCGATAGTGACGGGAACGATGAAATAGCCGTCCGCAAGGCCTTGCATGAGGGCTGAAGCGCCGAGACGGTTGCCGCCGTGGTCGGAGAAATTGGCTTCTCCGATGGCGTACAGGCCGGGAATGGTGGTCTGAAGATCGTAATCGACCCATATACCTCCCATGGTGTAGTGAATGGCGGGATATATCATCATAGGCTCCTCCCAGGGAGAAGAAGCGGTTATCTTCTCGTACATTTCGAAGAGGTTGCCGTAACGCTCTGCCACTTTCTGGTGCCCCAGGCGGTTGATAGCCTCGGAGAAATCGAGAAATACGGCCTTGCCCGTTTCGTTGACGCCGAAACCTGCATCGCATCTCTCCTTGGCCGCACGGGAAGCAACATCCCTGGGAACGAGGTTTCCGAAGGCGGGATAACGGCGCTCGAGGTAGTAGTCACGGTCTTCTTCCGGTATCTGGGAAGGCTTTATCTCATGCTTGCGGAGTTTTTCGACATCTTCTTTCTTCTTGGGAACCCATATACGGCCGTCGTTGCGCAGGGACTCGGACATAAGGGTGAGTTTGCACTGCTGGTCGCCGTGTACCGGTATGCATGTAGGATGGATCTGGGCGAAGCAGGGATTTGCAAAATAAGCACCCTTCTTATAGCACTGCAGCGCGGCGGAACCGTTGGAATTCATAGCGTTAGTGGAAAGGAAATAGGTATTTCCATAACCGCCGGTTGCAATTATAACCGCATGCGCGCCGAACCTCTCGAGCTGGCCGGTCACGAGGTTGCGGGTTATGATACCCTTTGCCTCGCCGTTGACTACAACGAGGTCGAGCATCTCGTGACGGGGATAAGACTTGACGGTACCCATCGAAATCTCTTTATTAAGTGCCGCATAGGCTCCAAGAAGCAGCTGCTGACCGGTCTGGCCCCTTGCATAGAAAGTACGGCTCACCTGGACGCCGCCGAAAGAACGGTTGGCAAGATAGCCGCCGTACTCACGTGCGAAGGGGATTCCCTGGGCGACGCACTGGTCGATGATGGCTGCGCTGACCTCGGCAAGACGATAGACGTTTGCCTCGCGGGAACGGTAATCTCCACCTTTGATAGTATCGTAGAACAGACGGTAAACGGAGTCGTTGTCGTTCTGATAATTCTTGGCGGCGTTGATACCGCCCTGGGCCGCGATGGAATGGGCGCGGCGGGGTGAATCGCTTATGCAGAAAATCTTGACGTTATAGCCAAGTTCTCCCAGGGAAGCGGCGGCGGACGCACCGCCGAGGCCGGTTCCTACAACGATTATTTCCAGTTTCCGCTTGTTGTTGGGGCTTACGAGATGAATTTCCGATTTACGCTTCGTCCATTTCTGGGCTAAAGGTCCTTCGGGAATTTTGGAAGAAAATTTATCAGCCATCTTATAATTGTTAAATTGGTAATCAGAATCAGTCTGCAATTTTAATTATTTTTACCCATAACTGCAATCACTCGGCGAACAAAGTACCTTCCTGAGGTTCCTTTTGGTAACCGAGGTGTTTATATGACAATTCTGTAGCTATGCGTCCGCGCTGGGTTCTCACTATGAAACCCTCCTTGATAAGGAAAGGTTCGTAGACCTCCTCGAAGGTCCCCTGATCCTCGCCTATGGCGGTCGCTATGGTATTGGCGCCGACCGGACCGCCTTTGAAGGTAGTGATAATGGTACGGAGTATCTTATTGTCTATCGCATCAAGTCCGCGGGTGTCGATATTGAGTTTATCAAGAGCGTAACGGGCAATCTTGAGGTCTATATGACCGTCGCCCATCACCTGTGCGAAATCGCGTACACGCTTGAGAAGGCCGTTGGCGATTCGTGGAGTGCCGCGGCTGCGGAGAGCTATTTCGCGGGCCGCATCTTCATCGATGCCTATTTTCAGTATGGCGGCGCTGCGCTTTACTATCTTTACCAGCTGATCTGTATCGTAGTACTCAAGGCCGCAGTTTATTCCGAAGCGTTCGCGGAGCGGAGCGGTAAGCAGACCGGCGCGCGTGGTGGCGCCCACAAGGGTAAAAGGATTAAGAGAAATGCGGACGGAACGGGCTCCGGGGCCTTTGTCTATCATTATGTCTATGACATAATCTTCCATTGCGGAGTAAAGATACTCCTCTACCTCAGGGGAGAGACGGTGGATTTCGTCGATGAAAAGAACATCTCCGCTCTCCAGGGAAGTCAGAAGTCCGGCAAGGTCGCCGGGGCGGTCAAGCACGGGACCGGAGGTAATCTTCATGTTTACCCCCATTTCATTGGCTATTATATGGGCCAGGGTGGTTTTGCCCAGGCCTGGAGGACCATGGAACAGCGTATGGTCAAGTGCTTCCCCACGCATTTTAGCAGCCTGGATATAGATCCTCAGGTTTGATACGATTTCACTCTGGCCGGTGAAATCTTCGAGCTCGCGGGGTCTGATTATTCCGTCTAAATCCTTATCTTTGCCCTCGTTTGTATTGTGTGGGTCGAAGTCGGTCATTCCGTCTGATTCTTTACAATTACAAATATAATTCTTTTTATATTTATTTTGATGTTGTATTATTACCCGGTTGAAATGTTGAAAACCAGATAACAATATTGATTATCAAAGTATTGAATTTAAAAAGAGAGTTGAAAATTTTGTGGATGGCTCCTTGAATTCCTGTTTAAAATCCGCCGATAAAAGATATTAACAGGTAAATACCGGGGTTATTAACAGAGTTATAAACATAAAGATGTTGATAAACAGCAAATCTTCATCGATACTTCGTGACAGGATATCTTCCTCCAAGGACGTATTCTGCCGCGGGCTGTTTCTGTCCGCCAGGTGGTTTATAACGGAAGAGGTTGCAACTCCTTGCATCAATTTCATAATCCTTCCCGGCAGGGAAGCGGCGGAATACTGCGCCGCCGACCTTTACAGCCTCACTGAAGGAGACTGTGTTTTCTTCCTTCCTTCATCCGGCAAGAACGTAGAGCGGAGCAATTACAAATCCTCCCTCGGTGTGCAGCGCACTTCGGCAATAGAGAAGATACTCGGATTCAACGGCGAAAGATTGTTCATAGTAACATATCCCGAGGCCCTGGAAGAGGCTGTTCCGGGACGCAAAACCATATCCGACTCCATCATTTCCATTAAACCCGGCGATGAACTGTCACATGAAAAACTCTCTGCCAGACTTATAGGGGAGGGTTTCGAAAAGGCCGATTTCGTGTCGGCTCCCGGCCAGTTCGCAATAAGGGGTTCGATAGTCGACATATTCTCGTATTCCAGGAATTACCCGTTCCGCATATCGTTTTGGGGAGACGAGATTGAAAAGATAAACCTCTTCGACTGCAATACACAGCTGTCCAGGGAACAGGTCGACCATGCCGACATAGTATCCGGAATAATATCTGACGGAGAATCAGGAGAGTTGAATATAATTGAAATCCTCCCCCGGGGAACCATCCTTTGGCTTGATTCCTCCGACATGTACAAGGATAAGCCTTTTTTCCATCTGACGCATAACTACAAAAGGGTATTCATAGACACCCCCTTATCTGTCCAGAATCCTGACACGGTAGACTTCGAGATAGCTCCCCAGCCTGTATTCAACAAGAATTTTGAACTGCTTGCGGAAGATATAAGGGAAAAGATAGAAGAAGGCTACAAGGTGCTGATATATGGTGACAAGGCCAACCAGCTCGACCGCATCCAGTCCATCCTGTCCCAGAACGGAGGCCTTATTCCGGAATTCGTAAAAGGAAAGAATATCCACAACGGATTCATCGACAAACAGGACCGTATCTGCTGCTACTCCGACCACGAGATATTCGACCGTTTCCATCGTGTAAGCCTTCGCCGAAGCGTTGAAAAGACGGAGCAACTCACCATCAACGACCTCAACTCCTTCAACATAGGGGATTATGTGGTGCATATCGACCATGGCGTAGGCATATTCGGGGGCCTGGTGCGGCTCAGGGATGATTACGGCCGGGTGAACGAAGTGGTGAAGATAACCTACAAGGACGGCGACGTCGTGTTCGTATCGGTCCACTCACTGCATAAGATATCCCGTTTCCGTTCGCGCGACGGCGAGCCTCCCAAGATCAACAAACTTGGATCCAAGACATGGCTCACGCTCAAGGGCAACGCCAAATCCAGGGTCAAGGATATAGCTAAGGATCTCATCCAGTTGTACGCCCGCCGCAAGGCATCCAAGGCTTACGCATTCTCTCCTGACACCTACCTTCAGGAAGAACTTGAGTCTTCCTTCATGTATGAAGACACCCCCGACCAGGAACTTGCCTCGAAGGCAGTCAAGCACGACATGGAAGACACCTGTCCGATGGACCGCCTGGTCTGCGGCGACGTGGGTTTCGGCAAGACGGAAATTGCCATCCGTGCGGCGTTCAAGGCGGCAGTTGACGGCAAGCAGACCGCGGTGCTGGTTCCTACCACCATCCTTGCGCTCCAGCATTTCACCACATTCTCCGACCGCTTGAAGAATCTTCCGTGTACGGTCGATTACGTAAGCCGCCTGCGTACGGCAAAAGAAATCAGCGACATCAAGAAGCGTCTGGAGGAAGGCAAGATAGACATACTGATAGGAACGCATAAAATACTGTCCGACGCATTCGTGTTCAAGGATCTGGGCCTGCTGGTAATAGACGAGGAGCAGAAATTTGGCGTCGCGGCCAAAGAAAAACTCCGCAAGATGCGCTCCGCTGTCGATACCCTCACCCTGACGGCCACCCCCATTCCCCGTACCCTGCAGTTCTCACTGCTCGGCGCCCGCGACCTCAGCATAATCAACACCCCTCCGCCCAACAGGATCCCTATCCAGACCGAGATAATCCTGTTCGACAAGGACGAGATACGCAGCATAGTCAATTACGAACTCAACCGCGGCGGTCAGATATTCTTCCTCCACAACAAGGTTGAGGAACTGCCGGCCATATACGAAATCCTCCACCGCCTGATTCCGGATATGAAAATATGCATGGCGCACGGCCAGATGGATTCCAAGGACCTTGAAAACAGGATGCTGGAATTCATCCGGGGCGATTACGACATGCTTCTCTGTACCACGATAATAGAGAACGGCCTCGACATTCCCAACGCGAATACCATAATAATCAACCAGGCACAGAACATAGGCCTGAGCGACCTTCACCAGCTCCGCGGACGCGTGGGCAGGTCCAACCGCAAGGCATTCTGCTACCTCATAGTACCTCCTCTTACCACCCTTACCGACGACGCCCGCCGAAGGCTCAAGGCAATAGAGGAATTCAGCGACCTGGGAAGCGGATTCAACATCGCCATGCAGGACCTCGACATCCGTGGCGCGGGCAACCTGCTGGGCGCCGAGCAGAGCGGATTCATCAGCGATATGGGATTCGAAACGTATCAGAAGATACTGTCGGAAGCGATGGAAGAACTCGGAATAGAATCCGGAATAATAACCCGCAGCGACAGGGGAGCCTTCACCACCGACTGCACCGTGGAAACCGACCAGCCGGCCCTCATCCCGGACGAGTACATCGACGTTACCGCGGAGAAGATACGTATTTACAAACAGCTCGATTCCATATCTTCCGACAAGGAAATAGACCTCTTCAAACTCCAGCTCCAGGACCGCTTCGGCCACCTCCCCGCCGAGGTGGAGAACCTGTTCGAGGTGGTGAAGATACGCAACGCCGGAGCCCGGTTGGGCTTCGACCGCATAGTGGTGAAGAACGGGATGTTCATTGCATTCTTCATCGCCAACCAGATGTCCCCGTATTTCCAGTCCGAAGTGTTCACAAAGGTTCTGGACAGGGTCAACGCCGGAGTGTATTCGCTGGAGTTCAAACAGAGCAAGGGAAGGCTCAAACTCATAACCAGAAACGTGGAGTCGCTGCAAAAAGCCCGGCTAATCCTTAGTAAGTTGGAATAAAATTCCTAAATTTGTAGGCTATATCTAATTATGTCGAACCTGTTGGTTGAAATAGGCAACACTGCAGTCAAGGCAGCCTGGTCGGACGGAACCGTTCTCGGCAAGACTTTCCGTTACCAGGGGGAAAGGGTGATGGATTTCATCACGGCCCTGACCGCAAGGCAGGCTCCTCTGGTAATGGCGGTAGTATCCGTACGCAACATCACGCCGGAGGAAAAATCAGTTCTGGAAGCCGCCTGTCCCAACCTTCTTCTTCTCGACACCTCCCATCCGGAGTTGCTGGAAAGCTACGGATTCCCCGGATATCTGACCGGCGACAGGGCCTCGTCCCTCGTTGCCGCGCGTTACCTGTTCAAGGACAAGGCCTGCACGGTGTTCGACTTCGGAACCACCCTTACCGTGGACTTCATGGACGAAAAGGGCAGTTACCGCGGCGGAAACATCTCCCTTGGATGCCGTACCCGTTTCAAGGCGGTGAACCGCTATTCCAGGGCTCTTCCCCTCGTCAACATGCCTTCCGGAACAAGATTTCCCGGAGACTCCCTTCAGAGTTCGATAGAGTCAGGAGTCATTTCGGGTATAAAATTTGAAATCGAGGGATATATGCGCTCCAACCCGGAAAACGTAGTGATTTTCACAGGCGGAGACGCAATTTATTTTGCCTCTCAAATGAAAAATCCCATCTTTGTAGTCTGTAATCTCGGACTCATGGGTCTTGCCATTATTACCGATGAATATGTCAGGAAGAACATTGCGTAGCCTTCTGTCGGCAATCCTGTTGCTGACATGCACCGGCCTGAGCCTCTCCGCCCAGACCTTCGGAAGCTACACCCCCTATTCCATATACGGGATAGGAGACCTCGCGTCTCCCGGCACTGCATACAACAAGACCATGGGCGGAGTCGGCATCGCCTCCCGCAACCACAGGTTCCTCAATCCCGTCAATCCCGCCGCCGTCACTGCGAGGGACACCCTTGCGTTCATGGCCGATTATTCAATAATCCAGGACAACAGGATGTTCCGCCAGGGAGACATGCGCTCGGCATCCAACACCGCCAACATCGGCGATCTAATGATTTCCTTCCCGCTCTGGAGGTCTTCCGCCATGATGGTGGGAATCATGCCCATGAGCAGCACCGGATACGGGTATTCATACAGTTTCACCGATTATTCCCTGATCGGCCGTACCGGCAACATAGACTATTCCGCCAAGGGCCAGGGAAGTATCTACCAGCTGTTCGCCTCCGCGGGCGCAACCTTCTGGCGCAGGCTTTCCATCGGCGCGGAATTCATCTACTACTTCGGCAAGATCGACAAGACCTTCACCGAAACCTTCTCCGACGCATCCTATAACGGAGCCTCCAACGGACATCTGCTCCAGCTTCACGCACCCGCAGGCAAGTTCGGCCTGCAGTACGAGCAGCCGCTCGGCCCCAAGGCGTCACTTACCCTCGGCGCCACTTACCGTACGGCGGCCAACCTCGGCGGTCACACCCAGCATTACCGCTATTCCACCGGTTCCGCCGCATCGGATACGCTTTACTACAAGGCCGGCTCGCCCTCTGGCGTCCGGCTCGCCAGTGAAAAGGGCATCGGCGTTTCCTTCCGGTACGCAGACAAGTTCCAGGCGGAGTTCGACTACACCCGTTCCGACTGGCGTCCCACCGGAATGGATACCGCCGAGGGCTTTACCGGCAATATAACCGCCACCGGAGGCAAGTCGGTATTCACCTCCTCCCTCTCTGAATCCTACCGCCTCGGGTTCGAATACGTACCCAACAGGAACGACATACGCTACTACTGGCGCAAGATAGCATACCGCGCCGGAGCTTACTGGAAAAACGATTATTATCTTCTCGACGGGGCTCCCGTAAACTCCTTCGGAATCACCCTCGGGGCCACTCTGCCGGTCTTCCGCTGGTACAACGGAATCACTTTTGGCATAGACTTTGGACAAAGGGGCTCTTTGAAGAACAATATGATCCAGGAGAGATACATAAATTTCTCGGTCGGATTCAACTTATTCGACATCTGGTTCCAGAAGTTCGCGTACGATTAGTTTAACAATGTAATAACCGATCGATATGAAAAAAGTATTATTTGCAGCAATCAGCTTGATGGTGGTTCTCCCTTCAGTGCGCCTGTCCGCGCAGGACATGAGCAAGTACGGCGAGAACGCGGAAGAGTGCGTCAAGTATCTCTCCTACTACACCGAGTATTACAAGCAGAAGAATTATGACGACGCCACGCCCAACTGGCGCATCGCATACAAGCTTTGCCCTGCAACCTGCAGCCAGAACCTCCTCATTCATGGCTCCGACCTCGTTTCGAGGCTCATCGCCAAGAATTCCAAGGACGCTGCCATGGTGGCCGGACTGGTCGATACCCTCCTTACTCTCCAGGACCAGAGGGCTGAGCTGTATCCCAAATATGCGGCTACCGCGCTGAACAACAAGGCCACCTACGCCGCCAAATACCTGTCCAAGGACACCAAGAGGGTTTACGGCATCTACGAGAGCGTCATAGCCTCTCTCGGCGACAAGACCAAGGCCTCCGTCCTGTTCAACGACTTCAAGTCTGCGGTCGACCTGTACGGCGAGGGTTCACTCGACACCGAGACCGTCCTCAACCTGTACCAGCGCAACATCGAGATGCTGGACGCCATAGTTCCCGCTTCCGATATTGAGAAGAAGCAGATCTCCGACTTCCGCACCAACATCGAGAACCTGTTCATCTCCAGCAAGGTGGCCACCTGCGACGACCTTCTCGCCCTCTTCGGTCCCCGTTACGAGGCCAATCCCAACGACCTCGCCCTGGCGACGAACATCGTCAAGATGCTTTCCCTGGCTGAGGACTGCAACAGCAACGACCTCTTCCTGAACGCCGTCACCACAATGTACAAACTGGAGCCTTCAGCAGCTGCCGCATATTATCTGTACAAGCTGCACTCCTCCAAGGGCAACGTCTCCGACGCCGTCAAGTACATACAGGAGGCTATCGACAGGGAAGACTCCGACGTCAAGCAGGATGCAGCATACCTCTACGAGCTTGCGGTCTACTGCTTCAAGAACGGCCGTTCCGCTTCCGCCTATGAGGCGGCAAGCAAGGTGCCCGCGATGGATGAGAGCCTCGCCGGAAAGGCGTACCTTCTCATCGGTACCATCTGGGGATCCGCTGCCTGCGGCGGAGACGAAATAGCCCGCCGCGCCCCTTACTGGGTAGCATGCGACTACATGAACAAGGCCAAGGCCGCCGATCCTTCCCTCACGGACGACGCCAACCGCTATATCGGCCAGTACAGCAGGTACTTCCCTCCTGCAGCCGACGCCTTCATGTACGACGTCACCAACGGCCAGTCCTACACCGTCGTATGCGGCGGCATGAGGGCTACCACAACAGTCCGCACCGTCAAATAGTTTGAAGTCCGGAATATACAGATTACTGATACTGGCAGGCGTTTGCACGCTTGCCAGTATTGTCGTTTCCTGCGGCGGCGGTCTCGGCGAGGCCGACGCCCTCGACCTTTCCCAGACTCCGGTCCAGACGCTGCGGGAGATGTTTTCCGTCCAGACCAGGAACGGCAAGGTGGAAATGCGTTTCGAGGCCCCGGTAATGGAAACATACGACAACGACACCGTCAAACTCGACCTCTTCCCGGGAGGGCTCTCGGTTTATTCCTACACGGAAGAGGGTCTTCTGGAAACCGTCATCTTCTCCGACAACGCGCGTCATGAGGTGGACAAGACCGGCAGGAAGAGCGACGTTTGGTCGGCCTACGGCAACGTGCTCATCAACAACGTCATAAAGCACGAGGCCATGGAGACGGACACCATTTATTGGGACGAAACCCGCAAGGAGATTTATACCGACTGCTACGTCAAGATGTATTCTCCGGACGGATTCATGCAGGGTTACGGCATGCGCTCCGACGACCATGCCCGCAACTCCATCCTCCACAAACCGTTCAACAGTTACGCCGTTTCGGAGCAGGATTCCACGCGTGTTGTGATTGATTCTGTGAATTTTATTGGTGCTTTCCCAAAAAATTAGTATCTTCGCGGCCCATTACCTTCGAAAGAAAAAATTAAAAGATAAAATACAATGGCGGTTCTTCAGAAAATTCGCGTAAAATTCGGCCTGGCGATTTCCATCATCATCGCCCTGGCCCTCCTCTCATTCATCATTGATCCCACTACCCTCCAGAACGCCCTGAACGGCATGTCCTCCAGGTTCGACGTCGGCCGTATCGCCGGCAAGCGCGTGTCCTACACCGACTTCCAGGAGAATGTGGACAAATTCACCACCGTACAGCAGGTCATTACCGGCGGCAGCGTCACCAACGAGCAGTCCCAGCAGCAGATCCGCAACGCCGCATGGCAGGATTTCATGGACAGGTACATGTTCATCGAGAACGCCAAGGATGCCGGCATCCGCATCGGTACCGACGAGATGGTCGACATGACCACCGGCGACGGCATATCCCCCATCCTCTCCCAGAGCAACTTCTTCCTCGATGAGTCCGGCGCATATTCCCCCGACGCCCTCCGCGACTTCGTGCAGAACGTCAATACCGACGAGACCGGCCGTCTGAAGACCTTCTGGAACTACCTCCAGAACTCCATCCTTACCAACAGGTACTACGAGAAGTACAACTCCCTGTTCTCTTCCTCCGACTACCTTCCCCAGGTAATCGCGGACCGCGAACTCGCAGAGGCCAACACCACTTTCAACGTCGAGTATCTCATGGTGCCCTTCAACTACAACGACACCACCGTCAAGGTCACCGGCAAGGATATCCAGAAGTATTACAACGCCCACAAGGATAATTACAAGCAGGCCGCGGGCCGCGACATCGAGTATGTAGTCTACGAGGTCGTCCCTTCGGCAAAGGACGTCGCCGCCACCAGCGACGAGATCGAATCCCTCCTTCCCGAATTCGCCTCCACCGCCAACATGAAGGCTTTCCTGCTCCGCAACTCCGAGCAGTCCCTGTCCGAGCGCTGGTACAAGGCCGGTGAACTCAGAACCGTATCGGGCGAGGTCAACGATTTCGTCTTCGGTTCCGCCCAGGGCGTATCCCCCGTCTACAAGGACGGCAACGTCTTCCGCAGCGTGAAGGTAATGGCTTCCGCGATGGTTCCCGATTCCGTTTACGTCAAGCATATCCTTCTCCAGGGCAACGACGCCCGCCATCTGGCCGACAGCCTTTGCGCCGTGGCGGCGAAGGGCGGCAATTTCGCCGGCCTTGCAGCCCTCTATTCGGTTGACCAGAACTCCGCCGCCGACGGCGAACTCGGCAACCTCGGCTGGTTCACCCAGACCTACACCATCCCCGGTTTCGAGAGCTGCATCACCGCCGAGCTCGGCAAGCCCTTCGTGCTCAACACCCAGTACGGCAGCCACGTGGTCGTCGTAACCAAGCGCACCAAGCCCGTCGCCAAGAAGCAGGTCGCCATCCTCGAGAAGACCGCCCTTGCCAGCAAGGAGACCTTCAACGACTACTATTCCAAGGCCAACCGCTTCGCCACCATAGCCGGCGGTACCTACGAGGGCTACAAGAAAGCCATCGACTCCACCGGAGTTTATTCCCACACCATGAACAACGTCACCGAGGCAACCTCCAACTACGGTTCCATCGGTCAGGCCAAGGAAATCACCCGCTGGGTATATGACTCCAAGCAGGGCAAGGCTTCCAACATCATCACCGTAAACAACAATTACTTCTTCGTCGTCGCCCTCAAGGCCATCCGCGAAGAAGGGTACAAGCCGGTGAAAGAGGTCTCCTCCTCCATCAACGAGATTCTCCGCAACGAGCAGCTCAAGGCCAACACCTGCGCCCAGGTCGCCGAGAAGATAAACGGACTCGGAACCCTCGAGGAAATGGCCGAGGCCCTTGGCGTACAGTCGGCCTCCGCAGAGGGAGTATCCTTCTCTTCGATGTCCCGCTCTTCCGTCGAGTCCGCTCTCCGCGGCGCCGCATCCGTCGCCCCCGAGAACGAGATCTGCGGTCCCGTGGCAGGCGAGGTCTGCGTCTATGTGTTCAAGGTTACCGGCCGTGAGACCGGCTCCGTCTTCACCGCCGACGACATCCGCGACAACGAGGCCCAGAAGGTCCGTTACTCCGCACAGGGTGTTCTCCCCGAAATGATGAAGAAAGCCGACGTCAAAGACAACAGGGCCCGCTTCTTCTAGAAACTGAGTGACGTAGGTCGTTCCGGCGAATGAATGACCGATGTCAAAAAAGCATTATATTGCCGCCGGTCGTTCCGTTCGATGAATGACCGGCGGCAGTCTTTCGTATCCACAGGATTACCGGATAATGGTCGGAGACGCCGCCGAGGTAGCGGGGGCCGGAGAAGGTGCGGCGGGGCTTGGTGCCGCCCCAGGTGCGGTCCTCTTCGCTGAGGACGGGGGCGGCGAAGACCCTTTCCCGCACCGTGAGGCCACGGGCGAAGTGGCCGTCAATCTTTTCCCATGCACCGTTGTATTTGATGGTTCCCGGGCCGCCCGTGTGCCACACGTCGTCGTTGAAATCCCCTGCCGACAGGACGGGAACGCTCAACGAATCCATCAGGGCGGTCATGCGGGCCATGGCGACGGCGCGGCGCGCTCCGGAGGCGGCTCCCACCTTTGAAGGGTGGTGGTTGACCAGTATGGCAAGGCTGTCGAATTCGGCAAGAAGGATATCCCTGGTGGGCATGACGGCCCCGGTACTGTCGTACAGGTGGCAGGGCCTGGAGTGAATCAGGTGCAGGGATGAACGCCGGAACAGCAGTGCGCAGTCTATGCCGCGCCTGTCCGGCGATTCGTAGTGTACGACGGAGTAATCCAGCTTGCGCAGCGGCGTGCTCCGCAGAAGGCGGTCCAGTACGAAGCGGTCGCCGATTTCCATGAGCGCGACGGCATCAGGCAGGCGTCCCTCCTCCTGGGCGATCAGGAACAGGGTTTTGGCCACGGAGTTGCACTTGGAATAAAAGCGCGATGCAGTATGGCGCCCCGTGGTGTCCGTGCGGTAATCCAGGAAATTCTCTACGTTCCAGCTCACGACAAGAAGGCTGTCGGGCTGCGGGGCCAGCAGGCCAAGAAGCAAAATCATAGTCAGTTTCATATGGCAAATATGCTAAAAAATATTAAATTTGTGGGAATTGACCAGTAAAAAAACGAGATGTCTCTTAAATGCGGAATAGTCGGCCTGCCGAACGTGGGAAAATCCACCCTCTTCAACTGCGTGAGCAGCGGCAAGGCCCAGAGCGCCAACTTTCCCTTCTGTACCATCGAGCCCAACCTCGGTTCCACCAACGTCCCCGACAAGCGCCTTGAGGTGCTTACCGATATATGCCACCCGCAGCGCAGCATCCCCGCCACCGTCGATATCGTCGATATCGCCGGCCTGGTGAAGGGCGCCAGCAGGGGAGAGGGCCTGGGCAACCAGTTTCTCGCAAATATCCGCGAGTGCGACGCCATCCTCCATGTCCTCCGTTGCTTCGACGACGGCAACGTCGTCCATGTGGACGGCACGGTGGATCCCGTCCGCGACAAGGAAGTAGTGGACTTGGAGCTCCAGATAAAGGACCTTGAAACAGTGGAAGCCCGCCTCGCCAAATGCACCAAGGCCGCGGCGGCCGGCGACAAGGAGTCCAAAAAGCTCGCCGCCCTGCTCACCCGCTACCGCGAGGCCCTCACCGCGGGCCGTTCCTGCCGCAGCGTGGCCCTTCTCAATGAGGAAGAGGCCGCCCTTGCGCACGACCTGTTCCTTCTTACCAACAAGCCGGTCCTGTACGTCTGCAACGTGGACGATGCCTCCGCAGCCGGCGGCAACGCCTATGTGGATGCCGTCAGGGAAGCCGTGAAGGACGAGGACGCGGGCATCCTGGTAATTTCCGCCCGCACCGAGTCCGAGATTGCGGAAATGGAAGACTACGAGGACCGTAAGATGTTCCTTGAAGAAATGGGCCTGGAGGAATCCGGCGTCGTCCGCCTCATCCAGGAGGCCTACAAGCTGCTGGGGCTACGCACCTTCTTCACCGCCGGGGCCGACGAATGCCGCGCCTGGACCATCCACGCCGGAGACAAGGCTCCCAAGGCAGCCGGCGTCATCCATACCGACTTCGAGAAGGGCTTCATCCGCGCCGAGGTCATCAAATACGAAGACTTCGTCCAGTACAGGACAGAGTCCGCCGTGCGCGCCGCCGGCAAGATGGGCGTCGAGGGCAAGGACTATGTGGTGCAGGACGGCGATATAATGCATTTTTTATTCAACGTATAATACTTGTAACCAATGAAAGAAAGAATCCACAGCAAATTCGTGTCCCTTTATGGGGAAGGCGGCGTTTTCTATGCTGCAGCAGGCCGTATCAACCTTATCGGCGAACACACCGACTACAACGGCGGATATGTGTTCCCCGGAGCCATCGACAAGGGCATAATGGCAGAAATCAAACCCAACGGAACAGACAAGGTCCGCCTGTATTCCCTGGATTATGACGCCGCTGCCGTGTTCGGACTGGAAGAGGCCGACAAGCCCGCCGAGCAGTGGGCCCGCTACATCTTCGGCGTATGCCGCGAAACCATCAAGCGCGGCGGCGCGGTGGCCGGGTTCGACGCTGTCTTCGCAGGAGACGTCCCCCTTGGCGCCGGCCTGAGTTCATCCGCCGCTCTGGAGAGCTGCTTCGCCTATGCCATCAACGACCTCAACCACAACGGTCTCGACCTGTTCGAACTCGCCCGCATCGGCCAGAGCACCGAGCACAACTACTGTGGAGTCATGTGCGGCATCATGGACCAGTTCGCATCCTGCTTCGGCAAGAAGGGCCAGCTCATCCGCCTCAACTGCAAAACCCTCGAGCACCAGTATTTCCCCTTCAACCCCGAGGGCTACAAGCTCGTCCTGCTCGACACCTGCGTCAAGCATGAACTCGCAAGCTCAGCGTACAACTTCCGCCGCCAGTCCTGCGAGCGTGCCGCCGCCGCCATCAAGCAGAACCATCCCGAGGTCGACTTCCTCTCCGACTGCAAGCGCGTATGGCTCGACGAGGTCCGCGACAAGATCAGTGAGGAGGATTTCATCCGCGCAGAATACGTCATCGGCGAGGTACAGAGGGTTCTCGATGTCTGCGACGCCCTCGAGCGCGGCGACTACGAGACCGTCGGCGAGATGATGTACCAGACCCACTTCGGCCTCAGCCGCCTGTACGAGGTGAGCTGCCCCGAGCTCGACTTCCTCGCCAAACTGGCCCGCAAGATGGAGGTCACCGGCTCCCGCGTCATGGGCGGCGGCTTCGGCGGCTGCACCATCAACCTTGTCAAGGCGGAGCTCTACGACGCCTTCGTGGCCGAGGCCAAGGCACAGTACAGAGCCAAGTTCGGCCACGACCTTAAGGTTTACGACGTCGTAATCTCCGACGGCGCCCGCAAACTCGCTTGATATGCGCCGCAGCCTTGTAGCCGCGCTGCTTCTCCTCCTGGCCCTGCCGGCCGCCGCCCAGTTCTACATACAGGGCAGCGAGCCGGCGGGGCTCCGCTGGAGGCAGATCGTCACGCCGGACTACAGGGTATTATACCCCGAGGGCACAGACTCCCTCGCCCGCGTGTACGCCGAGATGCTGGAACGCGTCAAAATCCCTGTCGGCGCCACTGCTGGCTATGTTCCCAATCAGGAATACAAACATCCTCTTCCCGTCGTCCTGCATCCTTATACGTCCCACAGCAACGGAATGGTGGCGGACGCCCCCAGGCGCATGTCGCTGTTCACCACTCCGATGTACGACCCGCACGACGTCACGCCCTGGCCGGAGCACCTCGTCATCCACGAGTCGCGGCATGTGGCCCAGATGCAGTTCGTCAACGCCCGCCCCTACCGGCCGTTCCGATACATAGTGGGGGACATTTTCTCCGGCGCAGCAGCGTCGCTGTACTGCGGCCCGTCCTTCTTCGAGGGCGATGCGGTAGCGGCGGAGACGGAACTCACCGCATCCGGCCGCGGACGCAGTTCTTCGTTCCTGGAGTACCAGAGGGCGGCTTTCCTCGCCGGAGACACCCGCAACTTCTGGCAGTGGCGTTACGGTTCCATCAGGAATTACACGCCCGACTATTATACCGTCGGCTATATCCGCGCCGGCGGCATGCGTTCCGTCTATGGCGTCCAGGACTTCACTGCCCGGTATTACGAGCGCATCTTCCGCAAGAAATGCTGGCCCTGGCCGCTGTTCAATTATCAGAATACGGTCAAGGAAGTCACCGGCAAGAAGTTCCGGGAGGCGTTCGCCGAGATAACCGACACCCTGCAGGTCCGCTGGCGCAGGGACGAGCTCGCAAGGGCCCCTTTCATGCCCTCTGAGCAGATTACTCCCGCAGAAAGGCGGTATGTGTCGTTCGAGTCTTTATGCAGCCTTGACGGGGATTTATATGCGGTCCGCAGCGGCCTGGAGAGAGCTCCGGAACTTGTGCGGATCTATTCCTGCGGCAGCGTCCGGGCGCTTTCCGCGTTCAGCCGCAGCGCCAGCTGTCTTAGCGCCTCTGATACCCTCGGACGCCTTTACTGGAGCGAAATAATCAACGACCCCCGCTGGGAACTCAGAACTTTTTCCGAAATATGGTATTGCGGAACCGACGGCAGGCACAGGCGGCTTTCGCACCGTACACGCTGGTACAATCCTTCCGTCTCCCCGGACGGATTGCGTATTGCCGTAACGGAGTATCCCGCGGAGGGCGGATCGTCCCTGCTGGTTATTGACGCCTGTACGGCAGAGGTTCTTGCCCGATACGACGCCCCCGACGGCCTTCAGATAGTGGAATCCGTCTGGATAGGGGACGAGATATTCGTTTCGGCGATGGAGCGTTCGGGATTCGGGATTTACAGTGCGTCCGGCGATTTCCGGCAGGTCCTTTCCTGCGGCAATTCCGTGGTGGAAGATATCTGGTCATGGGACGGCGCGCTGTATTTCTGTTCCGATCAAACCGGGGTGTTCGAGCTGTACCGGCTTGACGACGGCAAGGCATACAGGCTGACGAGTTCTCCCCAGGGTGGCGCGGAGTACTGTTTCTGCGGCGACGGAGTTTATTTCTCCGCCCCGGGACGGGACGGAAAATTCATCTTTCGTACGGCCCTGGATGAGCTTCCGTCCCCGGTCGGGGAAGACTTCCGCACTCCACACCGATACGAATTTGCGGAGGACCTCCAGGCGCCGTGCCCCGTCGACCGCGACAGTCTGGTCACCGTGCCGGAACCGCAGAGATACAACCGCCTGCTGCATCTTTTCCGTTTCCATTCCTGGGCCCCGCTGTACGTAAGCACGGACGCCGTCAGCGACCTCAGCTTCGAGAATATCTTTACCTCGGTAAGCCTCGGCGCCACGGCGTTCTTCCAGAACGACCTGGAAACGCTTTACGGCACGGTCGCCTACGGCGCATTCCCTGCAGACAAGTGGAAACACCAGCTCGAAACCAGATTCACATATGCCGGCCTGTACCCAAAGATAGAAGCATCATTGTCGCTCGACAGCGATCCTGCGTCGTTGTACTACCTGCAGTCGTTCTATTCTTCGTTTTCCCGCAAGCTCGGTTTTACGCGCAGTACCTTCGAGGGGGTTCCGTCATTCAACTCCATGGTCAAGGTATATATCCCGTTCAACTTCTCTTCCGGAGGGTGGTACAGGGGTGTAGTCCCGCAGGTGCAGGCGGCGGTGTCCAACAGCATCGTGACTCACGGAGGGCTTGTCCCAATGAACAGGGTCGCCGCATCGCTGCGCGGTTACATAGTCAGTTCGATTCCTTCTTCTGGTATTTATCCAAGGCTGGGCGCGGGGCTCGAGGCCGGATGGAGCGGACGCATCGGCACGACGGAGATATTCTCTCCCAATGCTTATCTGTTCGGCTACGGTTATCTTCCCGGCTTCCTCCGCACGCACGGAATCAAGCTGACGGCCACCGCGCAGGTACCACTGTCCGATTCTTACATCAACGACCGTTACGCCACGGTACTTCCCAGGGGCATGACCTCGTTCAGCACCCTTGCCTCCGAGGTCAGCAATTACGGTTTCCAGAGCCGCGTGACGCTGGATTATGCATTCCCGTTCCTTCCCGTCGACTGGTCGGCCCTGTGCCCCGTGGCTTATGTGCGCAATTTTGAATGCACCCTGCATGCCGACGGCTCCTACTTCACGCTTGCGCCTTCAGGGCGGTCCAGCCGCGCCCTTGCGAGCGTCGGCGCAGACCTCTGCGTCGTCCTCGGCAACCTCGCATGGATGCCTTTCACCACGCGTATCGGCGTAAGCGCCTACTGGAACTTCGGAGCCCCCTCCGATCTCCAGCCCTACCACATCGGCATGGTGTTCAATATGGATATTTAAATTCTGGCGTACACCGCGAATTCGAAGGCGATGCCGCTTGCGGGGTCCGTGTGGGTTTCCGAGACGCTGATGCGTTCCCAGACGGAAGGGTCTATGACGGGGAAGAAGGTGTCGGCGTCGGGGACTGTGGTGTGGACATGGGTGATGTACAGGAGGTCCATGTCTGGCATGGCGGCGCGGTATACGGAGGCGCCTCCTATCACGAAGCACTTTTCTGCGCCCGTGGCCTCGGCGGCGGCATACGCTTCATCGAATGAATATACGCAATGAACCTCGGGTATGGGGTCTCCGCCGAGGTTGAGGACTATGTTCTCACGCCCCTTGAGCGGCCGGAACGGGAGGGAGAAGTAGGTGGTCCGTCCCATTATAACCGGGAAGCCCTTCGTGGTGGCCTTGAAGTACTGCAGGTCTTCGCCGAGGTGCCAGGGGAGCTGGCCGCGTACGCCTATAGCGTTGTCGTCGGCGATGGCGACTATCAGACATTTTCTCATACTGCTACGGGTGCTTTGATTGCCGGCCAGGGGTCGTATCCTTCAAGGGTGAAGTCCTCGTAACGGAAATCGAACAGGGACTTGACTTCCGGATTGAGGATCATGCGGGGCAGCGGGCGGGGCTCCCTGGAGAGCTGTTCCGCCACCTGGTCGAAGTGGTTGAGGTAAATATGGGTGTCCCCGAACGTATGGACGAACTCTCCAGGCTGCAGACCGCAGACCTGGGCGAGCATCATCGTCAGGAGGGAATAGGACGCTATGTTGAACGGTACTCCGAGGAAGGTGTCGGCGCTGCGCTGGTACAGCTGGCAGCTGAGCCGCCCGCCGGCCACGTAGAACTGGAAGAGGCAGTGGCAGGGCGGCAGGGCCATCTTGTCCACGTCGGCGGGGTTCCAGGCGCAGACGAGCATGCGGCGGGAGTCGGGGTTATGCTTGATGAGTTCGATTACCTGGCCGAGCTGGTCGATGCTGCGGCCGTCGGGGGCCTGCCAGCTGCGCCACTGCTTGCCGTACACGGGGCCAAGGTCGCCGTTTTCGTCGGCCCACTCGTCCCAGATGGAGACCTTGTTGTCGTGGAGATAGCCGATGTTGGTGTCTCCGGCTATGAACCAAAGAAGCTCGTGTATAATGGAGCGGAGGTGCACTTTCTTGGTGGTGAGCAGGGGGAAGCCGTCGGCGAGGTCGAAGCGCATCTGGTATCCGAAGATGCTCTGGGTGCCTACTCCGGTACGGTCCTGCTTGATGGTGCCGTGCTCGCGGATGTGGCGGAGAAGGTCGAGGTACTGTTTCATATCGTGTCGAGGAATGAAAGGACGTTCTCCGTGGGGGCGTCCTTGAAAAGCACGCGCTTGGAGGAGTCCAGAAGGTACAGGGATGGGATGGCGCGGATGTCGTACTTTCCGCTGTCGCGCAGCTGGAAGGTGTAGTCGTAGCCGTTTATCCAATATGACGGATAATTGTGGAGGTAGTCCCGCCACTTGCTGATTTCTTCATCGATGTAGATGTTGACGACGGCGAGGCGGCCCTCCTTGATGTATCGCTCGACGTATGGTCTGGAGAGGACCTGGTCGATGATGTCCTTGCAGGCGGTGCAGCCAGGGTTGCTGAAGAACAGCATCGTGTAGTCGGCCTTGACGCCGTAGAGCGAACCTTTGGAGCCGGAGGCGGTGCTGTAGCGGAAGTCGGGGACCTTCTGTCCGTACTGGTTGGTGCGGCACTGCCTGGCCTCGTAAGAATAGGCGGCGCGCATGTCGTCAGATGTGCAGGAACTGCGTTCCATAGCCTCCACGAAGGGCAGGTACAGGTCTTCGTCGCGCACCGGGGAGTTGGGGTCGAAGAGGTAGCGGGAAACCATTTCCGTGAAACGGAGGTATGTGAGGGACGAAGTATCTGCCTTCTGATGGTTCTCGAGCTTGCCGAACAGGGTGCGCACGCTCTTCTGTGCCTGACGGAGAGGAGCCAGGGAGTCGGGAGTGGCGAGGGACTTGACGGCGGCGAGCGCGCCGATGTAATTGGCGAGGGCCTGCTCTACGTCGGCGTCGGCGACGCCCAGGATGGATTTGGAGTCGGTGCCGCCACCCTTGGAGAAAAAGCCGTCCCAGTAATGTTCGAGTGAATACTCGCGGGCCTCGGCCGCATTGTTTTCATAAACGACCGGCACGCTCATAAGGGGAAATGCGTGAAGAGGCGCATCGGCCTCGTCGGCTGCGGAGGAGTCTCCGGTGCCGGCGCTCCGGTTCCCGGAAGAACCGCCCCAGCACGCTGCAAGGGCAAGAACGGGCAGAATTGCCAGGAATTTCATAATCTTCATTGCTTACAAATATACGTAAAAATGTCTGCCTTTAAGTAAAAAAACTTAATTTTGCCGCATGTCCAAAAATTCCAAACTTCTTCACACTGAAGACTGGCTTGCAGTCTGGATCGGTTTTATCGTCATAGCCGTGGGACTCGTAGCCGTACTGACCGGATCGTTCGATTTCGCGGCGCTTAAATTCAAAACCTGGACCGTAGGCGAGCAGCTCACCGGTGCCGCCGCTGCAAAAGCGGTGCCTCTGGGACAGCAGCTGGCCTCCGGCGCCTTCTGGCTCAAGATGCTCCTTACCGCAGGCGTGCTGGGGCTTCTCTTCACCATAGGAGCGAAGCTCACCGGAGAAAAGGCCGGCAGGTTCATTCCTGCATTCATTGCAGTATTCCTTCTATCCGTAGTCGTGCGCCTCGTCAGCGCGGAATTCACCCTCAACCGTTATCTGGAATGGGCGTTCTGGGCTCTGATAGCCGGCATGCTGATATCCAATACCGTCGGAACCCCGGGGTGGCTCAAGCCCGCGGTGCGTACCGAGTTCTACATCAAGACGGGCCTTGTCATCATGGGCTTTTCCGTCCTGTTCTCCAATATCGCCAAGTTCGGCCTCTACGGCCTTGGAATTGCCTGGGTGGTCACTCCGGTAGTGATCCTGTTCATGTGGTGGTTCGGCACCAGGGTGCTCAAGATGGACAACAAGCCTCTCGTCATCACTATGGCTTCCGCCACCAGCGTCTGCGGCACATCGGCGGCCATCGCCTCTGGCGCCGCTTCCGGATGCAAGAAGGACGACCTCACTATGACCATCTCCATATCCATCATATTCACCGTGCTGATGATGGTTCTCGAGCCCGTCATCATCAAGGCCTGCGCCATGTCTCCCATAATGGGCGGCGCGCTCATAGGCGGCACCGTCGACAGCACCGGCGCAGTCGCCGTGGCCGGTTCCGTGCTTGGCGGGGAGGCCGAGAAGGCCGCCGTCCTCGTCAAGATGATCCAGAACATCCTCATCGGCTTCATAGCCTTTTTCGTGGCGGTGTTCTTCGCCACCGGCGTTGGCCGCAAGGACGGCGGGAAAGCCGGCGCCGGCGAGATCTGGAACCGTTTCCCCAAATTCATCATCGGCTTTTTCGCGGCATCCCTCGTGGCGTCCTTCATCGTCCTGCCCCTTGCCGGCGCAGACCAGGTGAAGGCCGTCAACGGCGTGCTGGACCAGTACAAGAACTGGTGCTTCGTGCTCGCTTTCGTGAGCATCGGCCTCGACACCAACTTCCGGGACATCGCCCGCCAGATGAAGGGCGGCAAGCCGCTGTGGCTTTACATAGTTGGGCAGACGTTCAACATCGTGCTTACCTTCGCGATGGTGTGGTTCCTGCTTTCGGGAGCCGTTTTCCCGGTCCCCGCGCTTGACTGATGGCCCGCCGGCGTTCCGTTTGGGGCATTGCTGCGGCAGCGGTCGGAATCCTGGCCGTCGCCGCTGCCGTGTATATAATGATCAACGGCATCGGGCTCAACCCCGACCTCGACTACGGCGCCGGCGCCTATTATTACGCGGATATTCCGGATTATGAGAAGACCCTGGACTGGGATACGTATTCCGCCGGTCTGCCGTTCTGGGTTTACCTGCTGTTTTTCTTCGGCTGGGGTGCGATAGTATGGGCCGTCTGGAAAAAAATGGAGTAGTCCCCTTTGGGATTTAGCCGTTTTTTTTCGATATTTGACGGATATGTCCGCAACTCACAGAGAAAACTTCGGAAGTTCATTCACCTTTATCATGGCGATGGCCGGGTCCGCAATCGGGCTTGGCAATATATGGCGCTTCCCCTACATGGTCGGCGAGCATGGCGGCGGCGCGTTTATCATAGCGTATATAATCTGCGGCGTCCTCATAGCCATCCCTTGCTTTGTCTGCGAGGCGCTCATCGGCCGCCGCGCCCGCCAGGGCGTCGTGGGCGCGTTCCGCAAAATCGCCCCCGGCAGCGGCTGGAGGTGGATAGGCGGCATGTGCGTCCTTACCAGTTTCGTCATAGTGTGCTTCTACAGCGTCGTGGGAGGGTGGTCGCTCGACTTCCTTCTCCGCTCGCTCGCAGGCAAACTGGCCGGCGGCAATCCGGAAGCCGCGACCGGAGTCTTTTCCGGTATGGCCTCGTCCCCCGTTGAATCCGTTGCGATGATGGCCGCCTTCATGGTCATCACCGCCCTCATAGTGCTCGGCGGCGTCAAGAAAGGCATCGAGAAGTTCACCAAGCTCACGATGCCCATGCTGTTCGTCCTGATGATCCTCATCATGGTTTTCTCCTGCCTGCTGCCTGGAGCCGGCGAGGGCGTCAAATACCTCGTCAAGCCCGATTTCAGCAAGCTGGACGGCGCCGGATGGGCCGCCGCACTCGGCCAGGCATTCTTCTCCATGTCCCTCGGCATGGGCACGGTGCTCATTTACTCTTCCTTCATGAAGAAGGAGGACAGCATCCTCGGCTCCGGCCTCTGGACGGCCGGCTCGGACACCATGTTCGCCCTTATCAGCGGCTTCGCAATCATGCCTGCGGTTTTCTCCGCCGGGATCGAGCCCACCGCCGGCCCTCCCCTGGTTTATGAAACCCTCCCGTACATCTTCGCAGAGATGGGCGTGGACGCCCCGGTGCTCGGATACGCCATAACCCTCGCGTTCTTCCTGGCCATACTTACGGCGGCCCTCACGTCTTCCATCTCCATGTTCGAGGTATGCGTGGAGCATGCGGTTGAGCAGTATAGATTCAAGCGCTGGCAGGCGGTTCTCGCATTCCTTGCGCCCGGACTGGCGCTCGGAGTGCTCTGCGCCCTGTCCTTCGGCCCCCTCAAGGACGTAAAGCTATTCGACAAGACCATTTTCGACCTCTTCGATTACGCCAGTTCCAACATCCTGATGACGCTGGGCGCCCTTGTGTTCGTGCTCTTCGTGGGCTGGAGAATGAAGAAGGCTGACGTCCGGGACGAGATTACCAACGGAGGCACGCTCCGTCTGGGCACGTCCGTATTCAACGTCCTTTACTTCCTCATCCGCTGGATAATTCCTCCCGCAATCATAGTTATTTTCGTCAGCAATCTGCTAGGGTAAAAGATGGCAAAGGAAGATACTCCGCTGCTCAAACAGTATTTCGCAACCAAGGCACAGCTCCCCGAGGCGCTGCTCCTGTACCGTGTCGGCGATTTCTACGAATGCTATTCCCAGGACGCCGTGACGCTCAGCAAGGTGCTGGGAATGGTCCTTACGCGCCGGTCCAACGGCGAAAAAGGCGACACCGAGATGGCCGGATTCCCGCATCACGCCCTGGATACATATCTTCCCAAGCTGGTGCGCGCCGGGTTCAAGGTCGCCATCTGCGACCAGCTTGAAGACCCCAAGCTCGCCAAAGGCAAACTGGTCCAGCGCGGCGTGACGGAAATACTCACTCCGGGAATCGCCTTCGGGGAAACCATGCTGGACGGCAAGGAACACAACTGGCTCGCCGGCCTCACCTACGACGGTCCCGAGTGCGGAGCCGCATTCCTTGACGTATCCACCGGCACTTTCAAGGTGGCACAGGGCAGCCCCGATTATATATCGACCCTCCTTTATTCTTTCCGCCCCAAGGAACTCGTGGTGCAGCGGGACATATGGCGCAGCGTGCGAGACAGGCACCCCGATTTCTACGTCACCGCGCTCGACGAATGGGCCTTCGTGCCGGACGCGGCGGTGGAGAAGCTCTGCTCCCAGCTCGGAGTGGGCTCCCTCAAGGGCTTCGCGGTAGACCGCTATCCGCTCGCAGTATGCTCTGCCGGGGCGCTCGTATTCTACCTTGAGCAGACCCACCATACCGGACTCAAGAACATCTGTTCCATAAGCCGCATCGACGAGGGCAGTTTCGTATGGATGGACCGTTTCACCATGCGCAACCTGGAAATCTTCCAGAGCAACGCCGGGCGCGAGGGCGTAAGCCTGGTGGATGTGCTTGACCGCTGCTGCTCCCCCATGGGAAGCCGCCTCCTGCGCGAATGGCTGGCGCTCCCCATAATGGACATTCCCACCCTGAACGGCCGTTACGACGTCGTTGGCTTCCTTGCCGACAACGAGGAGGCCCTGCAGGACCTTCGCGCCCGCATCTCCGACATAGGCGACCTGGAGCGCATCACGGCCCGGGCCGCCACAGGCAAGATCAATCCCCGCGAGGTCATGCAGCTCGCGCGCTCCCTCGGACAGATGACTCCGGTGCGGAATATCTGCTCCGACACCGGCATCGCCGCCCTGGAAAAGCTGGCCAAAGGCCTCAAGGACACCGACCCGCTTCTTGCCAGGATACAGAACACCATGGCTGCGAATCCCGCCATCCAGATCGGCAAGGGCGAAGTCATAGCCCGCGGCGTCAGCAAGGAGCTGGACGAGCTCCGCGACATTTCATCCGGAGGCCGCGACTACCTTCAGGAAATGCAGCGGCGCGAGATAGAACGCACCGGGATAAGCTCCCTCAGGATAGGCTACAACAACGTTTTCGGCTACTACATCGAGGTGCGCAACACCTACCGCGACCAGGTCCCTCCGGACTGGATCCGCAAACAGACCCTCGTTTCCAGCGAACGCTACGTCACCGAAGAACTCAAGGAATACGAACGCAAGATTCTCGACGCCGAAGGGACCATATACGAGATCGAGGCGGCCCTGTACGCCCGCCTGGTTGAGGATATCCGCGCCCGCATCAAGGACATCCAGTCCGACTGCAAGGTCATTTCCCAACTGGATGTACTGCAGGGCTATGCCTCACAGGCTCTGGACAAGGGCTACTGCCGGCCCGTATTGGACAAGTCCCTTTCCTTCGAGATAAAGGGCGGACGCCATCCCGTCATCGAAACCATGATGCGCCCCGGCGAGAAGTACGTTCCCAACGACATCGCCATGGACAGCAAGCGGGAGCAGATAATGATCCTCACCGGCCCCAACATGTCCGGAAAATCGGCCCTGCTGCGCCAGACGGCCCTCATAGTGCTGATGGCCCAGGCAGGCTCCTTCGTTCCCGCAGACAGCGCCAGGATAGGCATATTCGACAAGATATTCACCCGCGTGGGCGCCACCGACAACATCTCCCGCGGCGAATCCACCTTCATGGTGGAAATGCTGGAGACGTCCATGATCATGCACAATCTCTCCGAGCGTTCTCTGGTGCTGATGGACGAGATAGGCCGCGGCACCTCCACTTACGACGGCATGTCCATAGCCAGCGCCCTTGTGGAGTACGTACACCAGAAAGGACACGGAGCCAAAACCCTCTTCGCCACCCATTACCATGAGCTCAACGACCTGGAAAACCGCTTCCCGCGCGTACACAACTGGCATATCGCGGTCAAGGAGGACGGCCACGACGTAATCTTCCTCCGCAAGCTGGAGAGGGGAGGCGTGGCCCACAGCTTCGGTATCCACGTGGCCAGGATGGCCGGCATGCCGCACGAGGTGATTCAGGCGGCGGAGCGTACCCTGCGCGACCTCGAGCGCCGCGAGCGCAACGCCGACGCCCTGTCCAGGAACACCGCGGAGGACGGCAGCGTCCAGCTTTCCTTCTTCCAGCTCGACGACCCCACCCTCGGCTCCATACGCCAGCAGCTCGTGAGCGCCGACCTGGACAACATGACGCCGCTTCGCGCCTTCGACCTGCTGCGCAAACTCAAAGAAGAAGTGGGGGCGGACAAATGAAAAGGGTTCTCGTAATAACATACTACTGGCCGCCGACCGCCGGAAGCGGCGTGCAGCGCTGGCTCAAGTTCTCCAAGTACCTCTCCCGCTTTGGATGGGAGTGCGTAATCTATACACCGGAGAATCCGGACCAGCTGGCCCGCGACGAAAGCCTCCTGACGGACATCCCTCCGCAGCTGGAGGTCATCAAGCGCCCCATCCGCGAGCCGTACGGCATCTACCGCAAGCTGGTGAAGTCTTCCGGCAAGGGGGCGGGGGTCAACCAGCTCAACGCCCAGAAAAAGAGTTTTATCCAGCGGCTTGCGGTGTTCGTGCGCAGCAACCTGTTCGTCCCCGACCCCCGCGCCGGATGGATCCGCCCGTCCGTTCGTTTCCTGGAGGGCTACTTGAAGGACCATCCAGTAGATACCGTGGTCACCACCGGCCCGCCCCATTCGATGCACCTCATAGGGCTTGGCCTCAAACGCCGCACCGGAGTGCGCTGGGTGGCCGATTTCCGCGACGCCTGGACGGAGATATTCTACTTCAAGCACATGAAACTCCTGCCCTGGACCGCCGCAAGGCACCGCCGCATGGAAAAGCAGGTGCTTGACGAGGCCGATACCGTCATTTCCGTTTCTCCGCTGGAGCGCGCCGACTTCCAGAGCCGTACCGAAACCCGGGTGCTGCTGCTTACCAACGGGTACGACGAGGCCGACTTCAACAGCGACGCCCCGGCCCTCCCCTCCGACCGCTTCACAGTCGTCAACACCGGTCTTTTCTCCTCCGACGGCAACCCCCTGCGCCTCTGGGATATCCTGGCTCACAAATGCGTGTCGGACAGCAATTTCAAACGTCAGCTCCGCATCCGTCTCGCAGGTAAGACCGACCCGGAAATCTTCGAGGCCCTTCGCGTGCGCGGACTTTCGGACAACGTGGACGACCTCGGCTATCTGCCGCATTACAAAACGGTTGCCGAACAGCGCGGCGCCAACGTGCTCCTGTTGCTCCTGCGCCAGGAACCGGAGTACGCCAAAGCCCTTCCGGGCAAGCTGTTCGAATACCTTGCGGCGCGCCGTCCGATTCTGGGCATCGGCCAGGAGAACAGCGCTTCCGCGACGGTCCTCAAGGAAACCGGAGCGGGGGTGATGTACGACTGGGACCGCGAGGAATCGCTCCGCAATTATATCGAAAGCGCCTGGGAGCGCCACCTGCGCGGCGAAGACGGGCCTTGCGAGGGAGGAATAACCGCATACTCGCGCCTTGAGCTTACCCGCAAACTCGCAGATATATTATGACCAGATCTTCTTCCGTCAGCTTCCGTTGCGCCCGCTGCGGGCGCGAGTACCAGTCGCCGGTGTACACCTTCATCGACGCCTCCGGGGAACCGGAATTGCAGGCGGGCGTGCTGAGCGGGGAGCTGTTCCTGCGCGAGTGTCCCGACTGCGGCCACAGGGAACTGGTCAATGCCCCCGTGGTTTACAAGGACGACAACTGCCTGGTGTGCCTGTCGGACCGCGCCATTTCGGTTGACGGGCTCGAGGGCCTCAGCGGCAGGCTGGTGTCCAACGTGGGGGAGCTCATAGAGAAAGTCAAGATTTTCCACGCCGGTCTCGACGACGCGGCTATGGAATTCTGCAAATTCGTCACCCGTTCGGAACTCGGCAAGGACGTCGCCCTGAAGTTCCTTCGCACCGAGGGGGTCGACAACGAAATAGTTTTCACCTATCCGGAGGACTCGCAGATGCAGCTGCTGGCCGTAGGATTCAACGTTTACGAGGACTGCAGCGCCATCATCGGACGCAATCCGGTGATTGGGGAGAGCCTGCACGGACTCGTCAGGGTCGATGCCGCATGGGTGGAACAGTTTATACGGTAGAAGCATGAAGAAACAGATTCTCATCATCCTCGGAATAGTATTGGGGTTCCTTGTACTCTCGTACGCATTCGTTCCCGACCTCCTTTCCGGCAAGGTCGTCAACCAGTCCGACATCACCGGATATCTGGGCATGGCGCATGAAAAGCATGCATGGGACGGCACCCATCCCGACGACCCCGCGACCTGGACCGGCTCGATGTTCAGCGGGATGCCGGTGGTCGCTTTCACCACATCCAGCAAGGGTGACGTCACCCAGAAACTGTACGACCTTTTGCTGACCGGCAAACGTCCGGCCACGTATTTCTTCATATCCCTTCTGGGCGCATTCCTGCTGATGCTTTCACTCGGCATCAGCCCCTTGGTGGCGGCTGGAGGAGCCGTCGCCGTAACCTTCTGTTCGTACAACGTCCAGATTATCCAGGTGGGACACAACACCAAGATGATGGCGCTCGCATACGTACCATGGGTGCTTGCGGCGCTCATCTTCACTTACCGGAAGGCCATTGAGGAAGGGCTGGAGAAACGCAGGCGCCTTGCTTTCATCGGCCTCGGAGCCGCCCTGTTCGGCATTGCGGCGTCTTTCCAGATCAAAGCGCATCATCCCCAGATATCGTATTACCTCGCCATCATCATCCTGCTGTACGTCCTTGTGCTGTTCATCTGGATGCTTGTCGGGAAGAAGCCGCAGAAGTATTTCTGGCTGGCGTCGGTGCTGTTGCTTACGCTGGGCCTGGTCGGTGTCGCCACCAACGCCTCCAAACTCCTTCCCACCTGGGAGTACACCCCGTATTCCATGCGCGGCGGTTCTTCCGAAGGCGGCGGGACCAAAGGGCTCGACCTGGGCTACGCCACCGCGTGGTCCTACGGCTGGGAGGAACTTCCCAATATGGTCATTCCCAATTACAACGGCGGTGCGTCTTCCGGTCCCCTGAGCCAGAAATCGGAGACCGTGGAGCTGCTTAAGCGCGCCGGACAGGGCAACCTTGCCCAGGTCCGCAAGCATTTGCCCACATACTGGGGCCCCCAGCCCTTCACCGCCGGACCCATGTATATGGGAGCCATAACGGTGTTCCTCTTCATCTTCGGCCTGATGTATTGGAAGGGCAAGGAGAAATGGTGGCTGGCGGCGAGTTCCGTCCTTGCCATACTGCTGTCGCTCGGCAGCAACCTGATGTGGTTCACCCGTCTTTTCTACGACTTCGTGCCGCTGTACAACAAGTTCCGTACGGTTTCCATGGCGCTGGTGATACTTCAGTTCACACTGCCGGTGCTGGGTTTCCTCATGCTGGACCGCATCGTGAAGGAGGAGGCCGACGGCCGCGCGCTGCGCCGCAAGGTGCTTGCCGCGGGAGGCGTGACGCTGGGGCTCGTGTTGATTCTGGCGGCCGTGCAGGGCATGTTCGGTTCGTTTACGGGCGCGTCCGACGCCGGTCAGCCCGACATCCTTGTGGAGGCCCTCGCCGCCGACCGCATGGGGCTTCTGTGGTCCGACACCCTACGTTCCATGCTGCTGATCGCCGCCGCCGCGCTCGCCCTCCTGTGGGGTACGGGCAAGGCGGGCCGCAGGATTCCCGCCGCCGTCATAGTATGCGTTCTGGTGCTGCTGGATGTATTCACGGTGGGCAAGCGCTACCTCGGGCATGACGACTTCGTGACGGAAAAGGCTTTCAACGGCCAGTTCCCCAAACGCCCGGTGGACGAAGCCATCCTTGCCGACAAGGACCCTTCGTACAGGGTGGTAGACCTTACCGTCAACATCTTCAACGATTCACACCCCTCCTACTGGCACAAGAACCTTGGAGGATACTCCCCGGCAAAGCTCCAGCGTTACCAGGAGTATATCGACGCCCGTCTCGGCAAGGACCTCTCCACCCTTGCAGGCTCCTTCAGCGGGGCCAGGACGGTCGGGGAAGCGGAGTCGATGCTCCCTTATCTGGAGAGCCTCGCGTCGCTCAACTGCCGTTACATAATTATCTCCGGCGACGGCGCTCCGCTCCGGTACAGGTATGCCAGGGGCAATGCCTGGTTCGAGTCAGGACAGGGGGAAATAGAGCTGACTTCCTACGCCCCCAACTGTCTGGAATACAGTTTCGACAGTCCGTCCGGTGGCCGCGCGGTATTCAGCGAGGTGTATTATCCCGCCGGATGGGTGGCGAGGCTTGACGACGGTACGCAGCTGCCCATAGAGCTCTATGGCGGCGGACGCGACTCCCTCGGAACCATAGCGGGAGGCCTGCTGCGTTGCATAGACCTCCCGTCGGGCGCCCGTTCGCTCTCCATGAGCTTCGAGCCTGTTTCTTATGTAAGGGGTGCGACCCTTTCCCGCATCAGTTCTATCATTCTTCTTTTGCTGCTTGCGGGCAGCGTCGCATTTATTGCTGTACCTTCGCGGCGGCGCGAATAAGGTCTGCGAGTTCCTTTCTCAGCTTGAGGGGGTCGCTTACGTTTTCAGATCCCTTGGCGACGAGCTCGGATGCCATCTCGTAGCTTGCCGAGCCCTTGTATTCCGAATCCTTCAGGACAAGGGTGAATGCCGTTATTCCGGCCGCAAAGTTGAATTCCGGGGATGATACGTATTCGGCCTTGGGGACGGAAACATTGAGCTTGAGGGGTCGGCTTTCCTCTCCCAGAGCCTTCTTGTAACGGACGTCGAATGTTGCCGTGACGGCATCTGCGGCGTATCCTTCAGCGGGGATCAGTTCATATATGGCCGTTACGGTCTGGCCGGCTCCGATTTCTCCGGCGTCTTTCTTGTCGTCCTCGAAATCCTCGTTGTTCATCACCCTGTTTTCATATCCTATCAACCGGTAACTGTCAACCGCATCGGTGAAGGTCAGCTGGCATTTGGTGTCGTTGGCTACCGAGTAGAAGTGGGAGCGCTCGTGTACGAACACCTTCATCATCTCGTTCTCGCAATCGATGTAGGTATATGTGCCGTTGCCGTGGTTGGAGAGACTTTCCATTCGGGAGTCCTGATAATTGCCCGTGCCGAAACCCATTATGCTCAGGTAGATGCCCTTTGCCTGATAGCTCTCCACCATCTTGACGAGCGCTTCGGTAGAGGAAACGCCTACGTTGAAGTCTCCGTCCGTGCACATTATTATGCGGTTGTTGCCGTCTTTCATGTAGTGTTCCGATGCCTCGTCGTAAGCCATCTTCATTGCGGCGCCGCCGGCGGTGGAACCGCTTGCCTCAAGCTTGCGGATAATCTTCTTGATGGCGGCTGGATCTTTCACCAGGGTCGATTCCAGGGGCATGGACACGGAGCCGGAATAGGTGATGATGGCGACTCTGTCGACAGGACGCAGATAGTCCAGCATGTTGCAGAGACCGCTCTTGAGAAGTTCTATGCGGTCCTCTCCGTACATGGATCCGGAGGTGTCGATCAGGAATATATAATTTGCAGGGGGGACTTCTCCGGAAAGGGATTTGCCATTGAGTCCGAGGCGCAGGAGCTTGTGCGATGCATTCCAGGGGCAGTCGCCGATTTCTGCGTTGATGGCAACGCTCTCATCTCCGGTGGGTTCGGTATAGTCGAAGGTGAAATAATTGAGAAATTCTTCCGTCCTGATGGCGCTCGGGCTTGGAAGGCGGTTGTTCTTGAGGCAGCGTCGGGTGTATGCGTAAGACGCTCCGTCCGCATCTATGCTGAAGGTGGAAACCGGCTGGTCGGCAACCTTTATGAAGGGGTTTTCTTCGATTTCTTCGAAGGAGTCTCCCTCCTGCTGCTCACCAGGGTCGACGCTATCGAGCGCGCCGTCCGCTGCCGCATAAACGGCTTCTTTATTGGTAACATCCGGGGAATAAGGGGAATAGTATCCTTTGCTGCAGCCCACGAGGGCAAGGGCCAGAATTGCGATGCTTGTAATTCGTTTCATAAGTTGGCGGTTTTACAATAATAATCCGTATTTTCGTGCAATCTTGCGTGAGGCGTGCAAGATTTTGTTCACGCGCGTATTTATAGGTCAGCATGAAAAGAATCAGCAGTTTATTTCTCTTTGCGCTACTGCTCGCAGCCGCTTCCTGCAGCGCGGGTGAATCGTATGCGAACGACATCGAGGACGCACAGAAGCCGTACGATGACGTGGAGATTTCAGTGTTGCCCAACAGGGCCGACGTAGTGGTGACGATCAAGCGGGACGATGCCGGCGTCGTCTTCTTCCAATATGGCTCCGACCGCCTTTTCCCGGGTGAAGGTTATCCTTTCGACGGCCAGTGCAGGGCTATCGGCGCCGTTACCATTTATGCAGAAGAAGTGCTCAATTACGGCCATAGGGTAAGCGTCAACTGGCTCGAACCGATCGACCGCGGTGATTTCCTTCTCTATCCCACGCAAGCCATGGGAGCCGACGGCCTGGACGTCCTTACCGATTCCTGGATAACCAGCGTGGAGGACGGATATCTCACCATCCATTACAAGACATGGTGGGGCGAGCCTTCCGCCCATCACGATTTCGTGCTGGTGCAGGAGAACGACCCGTATGAGCTTACCTTGCTCCATGACGCCCATGGCGACGGCAGGGATGATTATTCCGACGGAACCGTTTACTTTGACATAAATACGCTGCCCCCCACGGATGGCAGCCCGCGCAAACTGAAGATTAACTGGACATCCACGGACGGGAAACCCGTCAGCGCCGAATTTGAGTTCGAGACCCGCATATAATCTGTCCGACAGAGAGTTGGCGCAGCTTGCCGGCGACGGGAACCCTCGGGGCCAGCGGGAGCTTTACGACCGCTATGCCGGGTACCTCACTGCAGTGGCCCGCCGCTACCTTGTGGACGAAGACTGCGTGAAGGACGTATTGCAGGAGGCCTTCATCAGCATTTTCCGCAGGATTGACGGCTTCGAGTACCGCGGCGAAGGCTCCCTGAAGGCGTGGATGACGAGGATTGTGGTGAACGGAGCCCTGCATGAGCTGAGAGGACGGAAGCTGATGGAGGACGTCGACAGGCTGCCGGAACCCGCCCCGGATGAAGATCCGGAGGTGGAGAATGTTCCGCTGTCCGTATTGCAGAAAATGATAGGGCATCTGCCCGACGGCTACAGGACCGTATTCAACCTGTATGTCTTCGAGCAGATGCCGCACAAACAGATAGCGTCGCTGCTTGGAATCAAGGAAAACTCCTCGGCTTCCCAGTTCCTGAGGGCCAAGGCCTTGCTGGCGCGCGAAATAACAGAATACAGGAAACGAAATGACAGATAAAAATTGGAAAGACAGTCTCCGGCAGCGGATGTCGGAGTACACCGAGAACCCTCCCGAGGGCCTTTGGGAGGCCATCGAGGCCGCCGGAGCGGGCCGCGCCGCCAAGCCGTTTCACCGCCCCCGCTTCCGGTCTGTCTGGGTATAGTGTAACCCGCTCCATCCCGTTTCTCAATAATCATATGAGAAAGGAAGGTTGTCACTTGTGATGTATGAACCTCGCACAAATGAGCATT
>JAFZZW010000073.1 GCA_017615615.1 Bacteroidales bacterium | reverse complement strand
TGCCCCGTCCAGTATATGAACGCCATCAAGGAGGCCGAGGCATACGACGGCCCGTCCCTCATCATCGCTTACGCTCCTTGTATCAACCACGGCCTCAAGGCAGGTATGGGACTGAGCCAGAAGGAGGAGAAGCTCGCAGTCGAGTGCGGCTACTGGCACCTCTACCGCTACAATCCCCTGCTGGAAGAAGCCGGCAAGAACCCGTTCAGCCTCGACTCCAAAGAGCCCGACTGGACCAGGTTCCAGGACTTCCTCAAGGGCGAGGTCCGCTTCTCTTCCCTTGCCAAGCTCTACCCCGACACCGCCGGAGAGCTCCTCGCCAAGACCGAAGAGTTCGCCAAGATCCGCTACAACACTTACAAGAAGCTGGCGGAGTAAATCCGAAAGCAATACTGAAAAGAATGCCGGTCCTTTCGGGTCGGCATTCTTTATTATATCGGCATCCAAACGAACACCAGAGCGTCCCAGAGCGCGTGGCTGATAATCAATGCCGGGAGGGCCTTAGGGCATAGCCAGTAGATGAATCCCCAGACAGCGCCCGCAACCAGGGCTGCCATGATCAGCATGAAGTTGAAGGACCAGATATGGATGAGTGTGTAAACCGCTACGGTTATGGCGAAGGCTATGAAGCCGCCGGCCTTGCGTCCGCCAAGCATTTGCGTCAACGTCCTCTGAACGTATCCACGCCACACAAGTTCTTCCGCCGGGCCTATCAGGCAAAGCAGCAGCAAAGCTATCGCCCATGCCGGCAGGCCTTCATTCATGGAATAAACGGCGTCAACACCTGGCCTGGCAAAGTCGAACCACATCGAGGACAACTTGTCCCCTAACCAGAAAATGCTCCACAGGACAGCTGCGATGGCAACGCCACAGGCCAGCTGAAGCAGCGGCTTCTCAACCCTCAGCAGCGCCTTGCGGTCCGGCGTAAACGACAGCGCCAGAGCCGTCAGCACGACCGCCGACAAAGCCATCACCAGCCAGAAATTCGGCGCCCCCTGCGTCCAGGGGCTGAACATATAGAACCACAGCGCCGCTGCGACGGCAATAATCAGTATCAGTTTTTTCATACTCTCTTATGCTGATAACTGGGATACTGCTTTCGCAAGACCGTGGCCGTCCATGGCCGCGTGAATGGGAGGGGCCCACAAGCGAAGTGCAGTGGGAGGGATGTAGCGAAGCGGAAGTCTTGCGAAAGCAGTATCCCGGTTCTCAGTCCGATCATAATAATACCGATACGAACAATCCTATCGCCAGCGGCAGCGAGAATGCCATCTGCATCTTGGCGGAAGCCTGGTCCAGACCTTTCATCGCTTCCAGGCCCACCTTATCGTATGTAAGCGCCTGCCTGAGATTCTTCCAGGCAGGAACCGCCGCTACAAGGCACAGGAGAGCAAGAGGATGCAGGAGACCAAGGATGACGCAGACGGCGACACTGACGAACGGAATGACCATATAAACGGCATACAGCACGCTGGAGGCCTTGCCGCCGATGAGCATGGCGAAGGTCTTGATGCCTGCTGCGCGGTCCGTCTCCGTATCGAAGGTATTGTTTGCGTGAAGCACGGACACGGTAATGATGCCGATGGGCAGCGACAAGACCAATGCGTCCCAATGAAGCTCGCCGGTAACTGCGTAAACCGTACCCAGCACGGGCAGGATGCCGAAGATTACGAAGATATCGGCATCCCCGAGGGCATGATACTTAAGGAACGAATACAGAGCCGTAAGAAGCACGCCGACTCCCCCTATGATCCACAGCACCGGGCCGCTCAAAATAGCGATTACGGCACCGACAGTGACGCCGGCTATAAACAGCACTATACTGAACGTCAGGTATTCGACAGGCTCGAACTTATGGAAGACCAGGTTGGGGACGGCAAAGGCGTTCTCATTGTCCACTCCGGTTTTGAAATCGTAATAATCGCTCAGCACATTGCCGGCCGAATGCAGCAGCACAACGCCGAGCAGGCAGAGCACAAAAAGCACCCAGGGCATGACTCCGCCTGGAAGGAGTCCCTTGCTGAAAGCATAGGCGAACGATGCCAGGACGGGCATCGTAGAGACGGGGAAAGACCAGAAACGGGTGACCGCAAACCATTCTTTGAAACTGTGTTTTGTCATAATTCATAAAGTTTTAAGCCACGAGAGAATCAATGCCCTGCGGCGTTCCATGACGTCGTAGTCCAGGGTGTCGAAGGTGTCGTCCGGCTTATTGGTATTCATCGTAATGCCCGAGGTGAACATCACCGCGGGAATCTGTTTCTGCAGGAAAGGGGTCTGATCCGATGCCGTATTGTAGAAATAATCGGTAAAACCCTTGCTGCGGTAATAATCGTAGTAAATCCGCAGGTGCGGGCCGATGTTCAGATGATCGAAAGTCTTGGAATTCTTCTTCTCGAAATCGTCCCCGCCCAGGACAATCAGGAAATCCGTCCTGTACTTGTTGGGCGGAGCCAGGGTGCTGCCTATTATATCGATATTGGCAACCAGGCTGATGTTCCAAGGCTGCTGCGCCAGAAGTCCGGCGCCGATTCTCCCGGCATTGTGCCCGTCGATCGCCGCAAAAATATAGTTGGACCTGGAACCTGCCAGCGAGTCAGCTAAGGAAAGCAGCATGGCCACGCCGGAAGCGTTGGCATCAGCCCCGGGAAGCACTTCACCATCAACCTCGCCCATACCGTCATAATAAGCCGTCACAAGTACGTATGATGACGATTTGGGATTCCCTTTGTGGATGCCGGTAATATTGCGCACCACCCCGCGGGGCGTACGGTAAAAGCTGACAGCCGTCTCCAGCCCGGCAGCCCTGAACCGCCGCTGCACATACCACGACGCCTCCACGGCCCCCGTCGATCCGGTAGCCCGTCCCTTCAGCAACGGACTGCTCAGATACTCCACATCCTCCTTCAGGCCGGCATACGATGGCCGGCAGAGCATCAGCAGAGGCACAATAAGCCAAAAAAATTTGAAAACGGTTTTCAATCAGGCACGATAAATGATTATCTTTGCAAAAGTAGTGAAAAAGTTTCTGCTTTCAATAGCAATTTTGCTCGCCGCAGCCCCTCTCGCCCTTGCCCAATACGACAAGGACGTCTTCAGTCTGCGCGGCCGGCTCGCACTTCAGGACGGCAAATACACCCAGGCAATCGAGCACTTCAACATACTCGCGCGCCTCGACACCACCGACTACTGGTGCTTCTTCTTCAGGGGCATCGCCAAATTCAACCTCGGCGACGTGCGGGGCGCCAAGCAGGACTTCAACACCGCCGTCCGGCTCAACCCCGTATTTACCAACGGCTACCACTACCGCGCCATAACCGAAAGCCGCACCGGGGAATATGAGAAGGCCTTCGCCGATTTCGAGAAGGCAATAGAACTGCGTCCCGGCGTAATGGGAATCTACTATAGCCGCGGCGTCACCAATTTCCTGGCCCAGCGCTTCCCCGAAGCGGTGGAAGACTTCAACCGCTACATCCGCCGCGAACCTAAGGACCCGTCTGCCTACCTCAACAGAGGAGCCTCGTACCTCTTCCTCGGCGACACCCTCAAGGCTATGAACGACTACAACAAGGCCATCAAGCTGGACCGCTTCGAACCGGAGTGCTACGTCCGCCGGGGCCGCGTGTATGCCGCACAGGGCAATTTCACCGACGCTGTAAAGGATATGACCAAAGCCCTCGATCTGGACAGCACCAACACATTCGCATACTTCAACCGCGCACTCATGTACTATGAGCTGCACGACTACAACTCCGCCATGCGCGACCTGGGCCGCGTGCTCAAGGATGAACCCGGCAATGCCCTCACATTGTACAACAGGGCCCTCATTTACGCGCAGGTGGGTGATTTCTCCAACGCTCTGGAAGACATGGACCGGGTCATAAACATCAACCCCGGCAACGTACTCGCATATTACAACAGGGCCGCGATATTCATGGAAATGGGACGCTACCACGACGCCTTGTCCGATTACAACCGCGCCATCGAACTCTATCCCGATTTCGCCAAAGCCTACCTTAACCGTTCGTATGTCGAAAACCTGCTTGGCATGACCAAACAGTCCAGGGAGGACTACTGTACGGCGCAGCGCAAGGTCGGCGAATACAGGGCAAAGAACGCCTCCGGCGAGGCCTCGTTCGCCGACACGACACGCAAATACAACTCCCTGCTGGCCCTTGACGCCGAATTCGCCAAGAAAGATTTCGACAACGAGCTCCTGCAGCACCGCGACATCGACATCCGCCTGCGGCCCCTGTACAAGTTCTGCCTGGCGGCGGAAAGGGAGCGGCGCGACCTGGCGCTCAGCCGCCGTTTCGAGCATCCGCTTGTCGACCGCTTTGCCGACTCCGTACCGGTTCCTGTCGTGGTGTCCAACAACGACAGCCTGCAAGTGCTGCATCTGGTGCGGTCCCTGTCTTCCGTGCTCTCCGGAGACGGCAGCAGCGGCGCCGGCACCGTCAATCTTACCCCGGCGCAGACCTTCTTCATCCGCGGCATATACGACGTGCAAGGCAAGAAGTACTCGAGCGCGCTGGGCTGGTTTGACAAGGCGGTGGAGGCTTCAGAGCACGAAGGCGGCAAAGACCCTTATACGCGCTACTACAAAGCGTTTTACCTTATGAACAGGGGCGTACTGCGCGCCGAGATGATTGATTTCATCGCTTCCCTCGAGGGCAACGTCCAGACGCTTTCGATGGACGAAAACGGCTCCACCCGCGCCCGCGTATCGGACCACGTCGCCCGCAGCTACGACTACTCCGAGGCCCTTGACGACATCCGCGAGGCCATCTCCATCGTACCGGACATGCCCCAGCTGTACTTCAACCTCGGCAACCTGCTGTGCCTCTCCAGCGAAATGGTATCCGCCATCGAAAACTACGGCAAGGCGATTGAGCTGTATCCTATGATGGGCGACGCCTACTTCAACCGCGGACTGGTGCTCATCTACCTCAAGGACAAGGAGAAAGGATGCATCGACCTGTCACGGGCGGGCGAACTCGGAGTCGGCGACGCATACAGCGTCATCGACAAATACTGCAGGAACGATGAGTAGCATACGCTTCAAGTCCTTCTCGTCCGGCAGCTGCGGCAACTGCTACTTCATAGGGATATTTCCGGAAGGCAGCCGCAGATGCGAGGCAGGAGTGCTGATTGATGCGGGCGTCAGTCCCCGCCGCCTCAAGAAGGAATTCCAGTCGGAAGGGCTCTGCTTCGACGACTTCGGCGCCGTACTCATCACCCATGACCACATGGACCACGTACGCTCACTGGGGTCGATCTGCAAACATATCGGCAAACCTGTCTGGGCTACGGAGAGGCTCCACAGGGCTCTGGGCTTCAACCCCATGACCCGCGACTGGATCGGGCAGCACAAGGTTCTTCTCGCTGCGGACGGATGGAGCCCGATTATCCCCGGCCGTATCAAGGCCCGACCGTTCATCATGCCGCACGACGCCACCGAGACCGTAGGATACGCCATCATGCTCGACGACTTCAAGTTCGTCATAATGACCGACATAGGGCAGATGACTGACGAAGCGCTCACGTGGGCACGCCAGGCAGACACAGTAGTGATCGAGAGCAATTACGATCCCGAAATGCTCCGCCTCGGTCCCTATCCGCCCGACCTCCAGGCCCGCATCCGCGGCGGCAATGGCCACCTGTCCAACCCTGAATGCGCCGCATCCATCGCCGCTTTCCGCCACGACGGTCTCCGGCATATCTTCCTCTGCCACCTCAGCGAGCACAACAACACTCCCGAACTGGCCCGCCGCACCAGCCTCGACGCCGCCGCCGGCATCCACCTCGAAACCCTCCCCCGCCAGACCGCCTCACCGCTGTATATACTTAATAACGACATGCTGAAGTGACTCCTGCAGCCCGATTAGTCACGTCATAGGCTGATTCGTAAGATAAATCGCCAAAAACGCACCCTGACGTGACTCCGAGAGTCTCCAGAATCACGTCGCACCGTAAAAATGGGATCAAGTCAATTGAAGACGACAAATAATGCATTTTAATCGAGCATGAAAAGAGTATTAATAACAGCTTTTGCAGCAGTGATGTTCATTTCTTGCAACACAGAAGACTACAACCAGACCTATGATCCAGAGAGTTATAATGCGATAGATATCGGTTTGTCCGTGAAATGGGCAGATAAGAATCTGGGGGCTGCCCGACCTGATCTGGGGGGTAATTTCTTCGCCTGGGGCGAGACGGAGGCCAAACCGGACAATATGTTCATGTGGTCTGGCTATAAATGGAGCAATGGCGATGAAAACAATCTGACCAAGTATTGCAATTATAGATTATATGGTACAGTAGACGGCAAGACAGAACTTGAGACTGCTGATGATGTAGCACATAAACGACTTGGAGGTAAATGGCGATTACCCACGAGAAGCGAGATTGATGAACTTATATACACAAAAAAGTACTCTTCTGATTATAAATGGGAGGAGAAGGGCAACGGATGGTTGATAACATATCTTGTCAATGGCAATTCCATATTTATTCCCGATACTGGCTGCCGTATCGCGACCCATATCGAGGGAGAAGAAGCATGGACGATTACGAGTATTGGGAGCTTCTACTGGTCTTCTACTCTCTCATGGGAACAACCATCTTACGCGTGGTGTTTCTGCATAATAGATGGAAGTGTCCTCAGTGACGTCTACTTCCGCTGCTATGGATTCCAAGTACGCCCTGTGTATGAAGACTAATCACCGGGGAGGCCAAAGTCTTCCCCCTCGAAATGACTACCACTATATTTTGCTATATACAAAGGCAGCGCCGGATTTGGTCTTCAGAAACAATTTTCTCGGAAAAAGGGCTGTCGCATTTTCTGTAACGCGCAAACTGGGATTCTTTCCAGATAGAGTTTCCGAGATCCCTTCGCACATTGTCCGACAACATGTAGATGGAAGATTCCGGCTTTCCTCTAAAGTATCTTGAAGGCAGGATAAGGTCGTCGATAATGTGACACAACTCAACATCAGTCATTCTGTTTCTGTTTACCCTTCCTTGCTCTGCCACATATGCTTTTGATGGATCAAACTCAGGAACACCCCGTTCGATAACGTCCAGAGTAACAGCCGGCAATGAGTTCTCTTTCTGCTGGTCCTGAATGTCTTTGCCGTCAGATATTCTATTCATCTGAAACAGGAAATTGCGCGGAGACACATATACATTCTCCACATATGCCGTATCTTCAACATCTTCCCTGAGAAGCAACCCATTGGATGCCATGCGATACATCGTTGGGACTTTTGTGTTATAGGGAAGATACTTATGACGCTTCCTGTTTTCCATCATGGGCGGGAGAGTCATCTTTCCCAACTCTTTGCGAAATAATGCATTGGCGGAACAATGGGGGTAATCGAAAGCTGTCGCGCCAAGTCCATGATGAAGCCCTTGGCGAATCACATAGTTAAGCATGGCCTGCATATGGTAAAGCCCTTCAACCTTTATGATAAAAGGGGTGTCTTCTCCCAAAGAGCCCCGGCGATGATACTTTGAATTGAAGTATCGCGTGTAGGAATAACGGATCCGCCTGGCAAGTTCTATCGGATTGTCTGTTCTTGCCGCCTCATGGTGATGAGTGGTCATGATACCGTCAGCCAGAATGATTGAATCCGTATCAAGTGCGGAACAAGCCAAGTAATTGAATCCGATAATCAGGTCTGTTTCGTTTCTGAACATCACCTCCGAGTGAGATGAATGGCAAAGATGGTAAGTCTCTTTCATAGTCGAAAAGGTTTATTGTTGTTCGACGCTAAGGTAGAACATATTGTTATTATAAGCAAGTTTTGATGCACCAAAACCACGAAGTGACTCCCGCACCCCGTTTTCTCACTTCACAGGCCATTTTGGTCAGTCTGCACGCGAATAATGCCCCTGACGTGACTCCCAGCCCTTTGGGAATCACGTCAGGGGCCAAAAATGGGATAAAGAGAGAAAAATGCGTATATTTGAGGTGCAATGATTCAGAAAACCAACGCAGCCAGGCTGCTTGATGCAGCGGGTATCCAGTACACGCTCGTCCCATACGAAGTGGACGAGGAGCATCTGGAGGCGTCGCACGTTGCGCAACAGCTGGGAGAAGACTTAGACCGCGTTTTCAAGACCCTGGTGCTTCGCGGAGACCGTACGGGGCCGTTCGTATGCGTTATTCCCGGTTCGCTGGAAGTCGATCTCAAAACCGCCGCCCGCATATCCGGCAACAAGAGTTGCGAGATGCTTCACGTCAAGGAACTGCTTCCGCTCACCGGCTACATCCGCGGAGGCTGCTCTCCCATCGGCATGAAGAAACCATTCCCCACCTTCATCCACGAAAGCGCGCTGCTTTACGATTCAATCTTCGTCAGCGCCGGGATGCGCGGACTGCAGCTTTGCCTCAAGCCGCAGGACCTCATCAATTTCACGGAAGCACATTTATATCCCATTTAGCATGAAAAAGATAGCTCTGATCGCATTCTTGATAACCTTCACGGCAATTTCCGCCAGTGCCGACGATATCATCACCAAGCTCAATGGCGAGCAAATAGCCGCCATCGTTACCGAAGTCGGCACCCAGACTGTACTATACAAGCGTGCAGACAATCCGGAAGGGCCGGTCTATGTGCTGAGCACGGCAGAAATCAGTTCCATCCGTTACGAAAACGGATACGTTGAGATATATAACGACACCGGATATAAAGACGAGCAACCGTCCACAAGTGTGTATGATATCCGTTACCGCGACATATCCGGTTCGTACAATCCCCATGCATACAGAGCACAGTATGACGACCCTTACATACCGGCCCTATCAGGAATTGCGTCTTTTTTCATTCCCGGGCTCGGCCAGTGCATAGACGGAGAGTGGGGCCGCGGACTGGGGATAGCCGCCGCCAATGTCGGATTTGGCCTGCTTGAACTGACGGAGGCATCGCTGTTGTTCTACTCCGCTGCCGACGGCTCGTCATATTATAAGAAATACGGAATAACATCGACGAAATCCAACACCATCATGGCGGTGTCACTATGCTCGGCCCTTCTGACTACAGCGGCGCATTTTGCATTCAATGTCTGGAATATCTTTGACGCCGTCAACGTCGCCAAGGTCAAGAATATGTATTATCAAGACATCCATTTCGAGCCACAGGTGGCGCTTGTCCCTTCTTTGGGAAACGGATTCCAGCCTTCTGCCGGCATTGGTTTGAGAGTTACCTTCTGACAGCATATGAAACACACATTCCTGATTGCCGCAGTGGCACTGGTCTGCGCCTGTACCACAAAGGCCCCTGACCTGAATTCCTTCGTCCCGTCTCACGCCGTAATGGCCCATCGCGGCTCCACCTACTGGGCGCCGGAAGAAACGGAAAGCGCCTGGCGCTGGGCCCGCGAAATGGGCGCCGACTACCTTGAATCCGACCTTCAGTGCACCAAGGACGGTGTAATACTGGCCAACCACGACGTCAATCTCACCCGAACTACCGATATAGAAGAAGTCTTCGGCGAGGGTGTCCCGGCGTCGAGGCGCGACTTCTACCTCTCGCTGGGATTCAGCGTGGGGGACGCCGACGCCCAGCTGGAATATGACGCTCAGGGCTTCGAACCTTATCACGCCTCATCCTATTATTACGCTGAACTGCTGACTCTTGACGCCGGTTCCTGGTTCAACGCCGCAAGGCCCGGGCAGGCACGGGAGGCATATGCCGGCAGCCAGTATGTATCGGCCCTGCAGGATCAGGTCGCTTATGCGGAAGGCCGGATGCTCAAGCGCGATGCCGACGGCCGGCGCATCCTGCCGTACTGCATCAAACAGTGCTGCGAAGGCAAGACACTGGCGCAAATCCGTGCAGAGGCCAGGGAAAACGGAAAATATATGGAGTTCCTCGAATATGACTTCGCCGGCGCCTACACGGAAGATCCCGCTGACAGTGGACACCGTCCCGGCATTTACATCGAGTTCAAGGAACCGGAAGTGAACCCGGAAGACATGGAACAGCGCGTCTATGACATCCTGGACGCCTGCGGCTGGAACATAATCACCTCCGCACCCGCCGAGACTGAATTCTACAAAGACGGGCTGGTGCAGGTCGGCAAGACCCGCGGCAAAGTCATCCTCCAGACCTTCTCAACCGCATCTCTGGTCCGCGCCAACTCCGTTTTCAAAGGACGGCTGCCAATGTGTTTCCTCCTTTGGCCCCCGTGCCCTGAAGACATACCCGGCGGCGACCTCGAAACGGAAGAAGGCTTCCGCGCCATCCTTGCATGGGCCAAGGCCAACGGCGCCAATATCAGCGGCCCCTCCATTTCCGGCGAACCCAACAACTACGCCGAGCTGAACCACCCCTGGCAGGCAGCCCTGGTGCATGAGGCCGGAATGCTCAATCACCCCTACTCGTTCGATTCCATCGCACAGATGGAAGAACAGACCGCCATCTCCGACGGCTTCTTCACCAACCGCTCCGACCTCACCCTGCAGTACCTGATAGACCATGGTCTTCGTGCAGGCAGGGAGAATCCTGAGGCGCCAGCCTCAGTTCCCGACCCGGTCGCCACCCTGGAACGTCTGGGATACTGAAAGAATCCCATTTTTGGCCCCTGACGTGATTCCCAAAGGGCTGGGAGTCACGTCAGGGGCGGTTTTCACGCAAAATAAAGCCAAAATCGCCTGTGAAGTGAGACAACGGGGTGCGGGAGTCACTTCGGAACGTCCGGGATATCCATTGAATCCGCTGTCGGCCCAGTTCCAAAGGTACTGGTTCTAAGAACTGTGGCCGCCCGTGGCCGCATGAACGGGAGGAGCCCGCAAGCGGAGCGCAGTGGGAGGGATGGAACGAAGTGGAAATTCTTAGAACCAGTACCCTTGGAACCAGAGCCGCCTACACCGCGGCGCTTGACGGACTGAAATAAAGGAAGCCGAGCTGGTAGCGGGCGGAGATGAGAGGCGGGGTGTCGAAGAGGCCGAAGAACGTGAAGGCCTCGCGGAAGACGTGCTCGCGGTCGTCGGAACGCTTGATGCACTCGATGGGAACGCCGAGAGATGCTGCCTTGTGCTCTTCCGTCTGGAACAAAACGCCCGCAGGAGTACCGGACACATCGTACCTCATCCACACGCTCCCCTCCTTTCCGGCAGGTGCGACACCGTCGGGATGAGGGCAGCAATAGCAATCCTCATTGGGCGCATTGTAAAACAGCATACCGCCCACAATACCGACTGCGGAAGAACTGGACCCGGCGTACTTGTAGCCGAACACATCCTTCACGAACACCTTGACGCTGTCCCGCTCCGGAGTATCTGTCTTGATGTCGTAAACGCAGCTCCAGACATCGGTGGAAATATGCGTACCGCTCATCAGAATGTTGCCGCCCTTGGAAGTCCAGCGGCGAAGGGCATGACGCATATCTTCCGGGAATATTTGGAAACGGTCCGGATAGACGCCGCGGCCCGATTTGGTGGTAATCTGCGCGCCGCATATCAGATCCAGGGTCTTATAAGAAGCCGCCATGACGGTATCCGCGCAGAAAGCCTCGGCAGACAAGGAGCAGAAAGGAAGCCCGAGCGCGAGGATGCTTCGGCCATGCACGGCAGGATAGTCGAATGTGTTCCCGGCGACTATCAGGCCGGCCTGATCCGTATAGGTGGCACCGAATCCGGGGGCGTCGTCGCTTTCCCATCCGAGAGGACGCCGGAACTCATAATTCTCGCCGATATACGTGATGTCCCGCACGTACGGCATGCCGGGATCGAGCCGGGACTCGAATCCTGCATACTGGGGAGTATCGATCCAGGCGGGAGCGGCCACCCTGTTGAAGTTGTTGACAATCAGGACGGGGCCGCCGTTGCGCCTGCGAGGGACACCTACGGAGAGCACCTCGGAGGGGAAACTCACGCCGCCGTCGTTGTACGCCACGACCCTGTATGAATACACATGCCCGGGCTCGATTTCCAGGGTGGTGAAGTTGCCGTCCACCGGCACGCCGTCGTCGAAGGCGCCGTCGTCGATACGTGTATAGAGCAGATAGCCCTTGCTGCGTGCCGTCGGCTCCAGGGGGTCCTTGGTAGGCTCCCATGACAACAGTACCTCGTTGCCGCTGAGCAGGCGTGCAGAGAAGGCGTGGACAGGCAGGGGCTGGACGGCATAAGGCACCGCATACCGGCACGCAAGATACTTGAGGATACCCTTGTAAATGGCGCGTCCCATCAGGAAACGGAACGATGGGTCGAGCCCGTAGCGCATATCCGCGAAGTTCTGGTGCGACAGCATCTCAAGAAGCATGGCGGGAACGTCGGTAGTGCGGGATTCGCTGTAGGAGCGGTCCCACAGCTGGCGGCGGTTCCAGGCGGGTTCGAATCCGACACGAATGTCTTCCACGACCTGTGTCTGGACAAAGTCGGCGAAGGTGCGGTTGGTCATGCGGTCGCCTCCGTCGGAGAACTTGCGGGAGTCCTCGCAGCGCAAGGTATAGATGGAAAGCGTGCCGACGATACTGTCGTTGGGGGTGGTTCCGGCATCGGAATGGATGGCCACCGAGCAGTCGAACGGTATGCCCTTGCGCCCCTTCATCATCTTCACCCAGGCGCCGCGGACAGCGTAATCGTTGGTGTAATCGGTTTCCCAGGAGCGAAGGGTGCTGTCTGCTCCGGCCCAAGGAATCCAGTACGATGCGCCCTCGATATAGCTGGCCATGCCGGACAGGCGGCCGCCGCGCCGGATCTTGCCCATGCCGCCCCCGAAACGTACGGCGTCTGCGCTCACGACCTCACCGGCGTTGCCTTTGTTGTCCAGTTCGACATATCCGAATGTTCCGGCCCCGAATTCGAAGGTACCCAGATACACCCAGGTACCGCCGCCTTTACGCTGGTCGACAAGGAATTCGGTATCGCCGCCCAGATGGTGGACCAAATACCGGGCCGACCGGCACGAATTGTTGAAAGATGCATAGCTGACGTAAACCGCATAATGTCCCCTCTCCGGAATCACCGGAGTCCAGACGGCGGTGGAACCAACCACAGGACTGCAGTGGGTGACGCGTGCGGTTCCGGTCCTGAAAGGGTTGTCCGTGATGTCGTATTCCTGCTTGAGATCCGCAAAACCCACTCCCCCGTCCTTCCATGGGCCTTTTTCTTCGTAGGAGCCGAGGACACGCAGCGGAGCCCCCTTGGGCTCGCGGACAAATGCGGAATCGTTGTCGCAGATTACCTCCTGGCGCTGTACGTCCCGCTCGCGGGGCGTGCAAACATACGCCCCGGCATTTTCCAGCATGGGTATCACATAATCCAGCACGTAACTCTGGGTGAACATGTCCTCCACGGTACGGTGAAGAGTGGCACGCTGCCAGCGCCAGATATCCTGCTCCTCGTTGTAATAGAATCCGTGGCTCTGCCATAGGGCTATGTGGCGGCCGCTCAGGCCCTTGTTGACCTGCCTGCCGTGAGAGCGGCGCACCAGCGGGATCCTCGGGGAATTGGTAACCTGATATGCAAACGCGGGAGACTTGCCGTTGCGGGAGAGAACCGGAGTCTCAAGTTCCTCCAGACGCACGCCGCCGACGACGAAATTGCCTGACTGATGCCCCTGCAGGGCCTTCTCCCCTTCTTTGTCGAATTCCTGCCGGAACCAGGTGATGTCTTCCGCATGCCAGGGATAATCGGAAAGGAATCGGTTGAACGTGCAGTCGAGCTTGTCGTCCCGGAGGACAACGCGGTCCAGCGACACTCTGGACACGACTCCGAAGCGCCTGTTGCAACGGGCCGTCAGGGAATCGCAGACAACCGAAAAGTCGCTCAGGCGTGGAGTTGCGCCGCCTTGAGCCTGGAGAAGCCCGCAGGCAAGAAGAAAAAGCAGTATGACAACCGGGCGTCTATGCATTTGCGGATTTATGGGAAAACACCCGGACGAGGAATACCACCAAAGAAGAGAACAGCAGGCCGAGCACGTCCGCCTTGTAATCGTTGATGTCCATAGTCCTGTAGGGAAGACGCCCCTGGATGAACTCTGTCAACCCTGCAAGCGCGGCTCCGATTGCGAATATAAGGATTATGGCGCCCAGCGTAGGGAAAAGGCGTTTACGGTCAAGCGGGAAGGAATAGAAAGCAAGAACCGGGAAAGGCACGAACATCAGGAAATGCACGACCTTGTCGGCGTCGAACCACAGGAATTTGCCCGGTACGGTAGGCAACGAGGAAAAGCGGGCGAAACAAATCACGGCAACCACTACTATGTACAGCAGGGTCAAAATCTTGAATATGGTGGTACGTTTCATAGTGATTGCATGTCATAAAGCTTTTTGTAGTACCCGCCGGCGGCAAGGAGTTCCTGATGGGTGCCCCTCTCGACTATGCGTCCGGCATCGAGCACAATAATCTCGTCAGCTCCACGGACCGTGCTCAGACGGTGCGCTATGGCTATCGTGGTACGGCTGCTCATCAGACGGTCCAGGGCCTCCTGGACGCTGCGTTCCGATTCCGAATCGAGCGACGCCGTAGCCTCGTCCAGAATAAGTATCGGAGGATTCTTCAACACGGCTCGCGCAATGCTGAGCCTCTGGCGCTGGCCGCCGCTGAGAAGGCCGCCGCGGTCGCCTGCGGGGGCGTCGTATCCTCCGTCCTTCTCATTGATGAATTCGTCGGCATTGGCAACGCGGGCGGCGCTGCGGACGTCTTCCGCGGACGCGTCCTTGACTCCGAAGGCTATGTTGTTGAATATGGTGTCGTTGAACAGGATGGCCTCCTGGTTGACGATTCCCATGAGCGATCGCAGGTCCCTGATGGAAAGGTCCCGTACGTCGATCCCGTCAATAGTTATGCTGCCGGAAGTGACATCGTAAAAACGGGGAACCAGATCGGCCAGGGTTGATTTCCCCGCTCCGGAAGCGCCTACTATGGCGAGAGTGGTACCCTTGCGGATCCTGATGTTTATGCCGTTCAGCACTTCCCTGCCGTCGGGATAGCTGAAGCAGACATCCTTGAATTCGATGCAGTCGGAGAAGTCCGAAAGACGCTTGGGGTCCGGAGCCTCCCTGATATCGTTCCCGGCGTTCAGGACGGCGTCTATGCGGTCCATGCTGGCAAGTCCCTTGGGAATGCCGTAAGCAGCCTTGGCGAAGTCCTTTACCGGCTGGATGACGCTGTAGAGGATAACCATGTAGAAGATGAACGTGGGAGCGTCTATCGAGGACCTCGCGCCCAGGATAAGCGTGCCGCCGAACCAGAGGACTACGGCTATCATCACCGTGCCAAGGAATTCGCTTACAGGATGCGCAAGGGCCTGACGGACGGCGACACGGGCGTTCTTGCGCTTCATTTCCTCCGTCACGGCGTCGAACCGGCGCGACATCTTCTTCTCCGCAAGGAACGCCTTGACGACGCGCAGGCCGCCCAGCGTTTCCTCCACCTGGCTCATCGTGTCGCTCCAGAGGGCCTGCGCCTCGGACGATTGCCTGCGGAGCTTGCGTCCTATGACGCCCATCAGCCACATCGTCAGCGGGGCGAACACAAGTACGAATACCGTAAGCTGCCAGGACACGAAGAACAGGGTTCCCATGTAGAAGACGATGAGGATGGGATTCTTGACAAGCATGTCAAGGGACGCGGTGATGGAGGTTTCGACCTCCTGCACGTCACCGCTCATCCTGGCGAGAATGTCGCCTTTGCGCTCCCTGCTGAAATACCCGATCGGAAGCCCGAGGATCTTGTTGTACAGCTCCATCCGCATATCCTTTACGACACCGGTGCGGATGGGCACCATCACTGCGGACGAGCCGAAGTAGCATGCGGTCTTGAGAAGCGTGAAAAAGCAAAGTATGAGGCATAGCGCCAGGAGAACGCGCCCCGAGCCCCAGTTGCCGATGGCGTCCGTCACGTACCAGTAGAGATTGTTGAGCGCCTTCTCCTTGAATCCCGCGGGCGAGTCCCAGGGGATGAACGAATAACTGGAAGTGTCGATGCCGAAAAGGATGCGGAGAATGGGGATCAGCAGCGAGAAGGAAAAGATGTTGAAGACTGCGGAAAGGATATTGAGCGCCACGCTCCCGCCGAGATATCCCCGGTAGGGCCTGACATATCGCCGAAGAACCTTTCCGAAATCTTTCATGCTACAGAACCTTGACCGGAACGCCGAACCAGTGGACCATTATCAGATACACCACGCCGCTGACCACGATAACGGCCGGAATAGTCAGGATCCACGCCCATACTATGTTCTTGGCGGTTATCCATTTGACCGACTTGACGCCCCTCGTGAGGCCGGTACCGATTATGGAGCCGGTGATGGTATGCGTAGTGCTGACCGGAATGCCGAGCACGGCCGTGAGAATCAGGGTGATGGCTCCGGATGCCTCCGCGCAGAAACCCTGGGTGGGGAAAAGCTTGCTGAGGCCTTCCGACAGGGTGCGGATTACCGACCAGCCTCCGGTTACGGTACCGAGGGCGATGAGGCCGTAGCATGCGAACTTGAGCCACATCGGCACGAAGAAACCGGTATATCCTGCCGCCTGCGCCGCAGCTGCGCCGTTGCCATAGAGGAACTGCAGCAGCGGGCTGTCCGGGTTGGACGCGAACGCCGTAGCGAAGAGTATGGCAATGATACCCATGGTCTTCTGGCCGTCGTTGCCTCCGAATCCGAGCGAGAATGCTGCGCTGGAAACAAGCTGCATGCGCCGGAAAGACTTGTCGACCGTCTTTGCCTTGACCTTGCGGAAAAAAAGCATTATGATGCAGTTGAGCACAAAGCCCATGAGCATTCCAAGCACCGGGGAAATGAATATGAAAGCAACTATCTTGAAGATGCCGCTGGTCACGAGGTACTGGCCGCCGTAAACGAACCACACTGGGCCGATAAGGCCGCCCACAAGCGCATGCGACGCCGAAACCGGAAGCCCGAGTTTGGTACAGAAGAAAATGTAGATGACGGATCCAAGCAGGGCAGCGAGTATCACGTAAACGTCGATGCATTGTTCATCCACTATGCCCTTGCCCATGGTGGCTGCGACGGTAGTGTCGAAGACGAACATTGCCACGAATATCCAGAACGCCGCCCAGAACACGGCGACCTTGGGGGGCAGCGCTTTGGTAGCGATGACCGACGCGATGCAGTTGGCGGCGTCGTTCATGCCGTTTGTGAAGCTGAAGGCAAGGGCGATCAGCGCCGTTATGAGGACGATCGCAATCATTTCAGCTGTTCTTGACGACTATGCCGCGTACCTTGCTGGAAACGACCTTGGCTACGTCTGAGGTATTCTCGAGTGCCTGCGCGATGTTCTTTTTCTTGATGAGTTCCTTGGCGTCCGGCTCCTTCTCGAAGAGGTTGGACATATAGGACTCGAAGATATCGTCGACCGTATGCTCTATCTCCTTGATTTCGTCGCAGTAGGCGGCGATGACCCTGCTGTCCTTGCGGATGGTGTCGAACCGCTTGGTGATCTCTATCATGAGCCCGGCCGCCTTGTCGATATACTCGGCAATCTGGATGAGTTTCCGGGAAGGCTCCTTGGGCTGATAGATGGCGACCAGCTTGGAGGAGTCGCGCATGCAGTCCAGGAACGAATCCATGGCCTCGGCGAGTTCGTGGATGTCCTCGCGGTCGAACGGAGTGAGATAGGCGTCTATCAGCACCTGGGTGATCTTTGCGTGAATGGCGTCGCCCTCGGTTTCATACTCCTTGATGCGGTGGGCAAGCATACGGCGTTCGTCCGGATCGGCGGAAGACGTCTGCTTGATGAGCAGCTCAGAAGCCTTCTTGATGTTTTCGGCTGTCTGTACAAAGAGGGGAAAGAAACTCTTTTCCTTCACCACGAAAAGCTGGAGAAAATGGTCGATGTTCATATGCTAGATTTCTGTTCTTCCGGGATAGGATTCAAGTGCCCTGGCCAGGCATTCCAGTGCCTTGCCAAGGTCGTCTTTGTTGAGTACGTATGCTATACGGACCTCGTGGCGGCCTTCGCCGGGTTCCGTATAGAATCCGGCGGCGGGAGCCATCATTACGGTAGCCCCTTTGTAGCGGAATTCGCTCAGGCACCAGATGCAGAACTTCTCCGCATCGTCCACGGGAAGCTTTGCCACCGTATAGAAAGCGCCCATCGGAATGGGGCTATATACTCCTGGTATGCGGTTGAGCCCGTCGATGAGGAAATTGCGGCGGTCCAGGTACTCTTCGTAAACGCTCTGCAGATACGACTTCTGAACGCCGATGCTGGCCTCGGCAATAATCTGTCCTATGAGGGGCGGGCTGAGGCGGGCCTGGCAGAACTTCATCACGGCGTCGTGGACCTTCTTGTTCTTGGTGCATAGGCAGCCTATACGGATACCGCACTCGGAATAGCGCTTGGAAACGGAGTCGATGAGGATTACATTCTCCTCCAGCCCCTCAAGATGGAAGGCGCTGATGTAGGGCATGCCGGTATAGACGAACTCGCGGTAAACTTCGTCCGAGAACAGGAACAGATCGTGCTTCAGGACCACTTCGCGAAGTCGCTGCATCTCGGCCCTGGTGTAGAGGTATCCGGTGGGGTTGTTGGGGTTGCAGATGAGGATGGCCTTGGTGCGCGGGGTAATCTGCTCTTCGAAGGCTTCTGCAGAAGGAAGGCGGAAGCCGTCCTCGATGTGAGTCTTTACGGACTTGATGACGGCGCCTACGGAAATGGCGAAGGCCATGTAGTTGGCGTAGAACGGGTCCGTTACTATTATTTCATCACCGGGGCTGAGGCAGGCGAGGAACGCAAAAAGCACGGCCTCGGAACCGCCCGTCGTTATGATTATCTCGTCCGGACTGAGGTAGATGCCGTACTGGGCATAATAGCTCACCATCTTGGTGCGGAGCGACAGATAACCGTCCGAAGGGCTGTACTCAAGAATACTGCGGTCTATATCCTTGAGGGCCTGCAAGGCGCATTCGGGCGTCTTGATATCCGGCTGACCTATATTTAGGTGATACACGTGCACGCCGTTGCGCTTGGCGTCCTCGGCGTAGGGGGCGAGCTTGCGAATAGGCGAGCTCGGCATTGCTATGGCTCTCTGGCTCAGTTCCATAATCGTAGTTATCTAAAGCTGTATCGGACTCCGATGGTAGTGCCGAAGTTCTTGGCCAGAACCTCTCCGGCGTCGGCATAGAGTCCGTAGACCAAATCAAGGTGGTGACGTCCGCCCAGGCTGAACGGCACATAACCGGTGAATGCGCCGCTGAACTGCTTGAGGCCTTTGTCTATTGTGTTGGGCTCCCACCAGTTCCAGCCGCTGCGGGCGGAAGACGGGCTGATATACGGACTGCTGTAGGTGCCGTAATTGTCGCTGAAAGTAAGCATCAGGCGGTAAGGCGCCTTGCGGAACAACTTTCCGGAAAGCCCGAGGTGAACCGCCTTATAACGGTTGTTGACAATCGATACGATGCCGTTTGAACCATAGGCCGTGTAGAAAGTGGGCGCTCCGATCATGCGGCCGAAGTGCGTCCAGCCGGACCTGTACTCACCGTTGTTGAAATAATTGTCGAGGCCGAAAATATTCAGGTCCTTGTGCTCGTACCAGTTCAGCTGGTTGCCCTCGGCGTCAGTCTCGGCTTCATGGATGGTACCCGACTGCCACATCGTGTAATGGAACTCCACGAGGGCGTCGGTAACCCAGTTGTCTTTGTCCTTGAGGCTCCAGTGAAGGGTATAGAGGCCGTCGGGGATGTTGTTGAAGCGCATGCCGGACTTGTCGCTGTACGGCTTTTCCCACTGGAACGTAAGGTCCCATGCGGAATCCCGCCAGCCCATGCGGAGCTGCTCTGCGCCGCCGTGGTCGCCCAGGCAGTTCATCTGGTCGCTAACGGATCCGGATGCGGAAGCGCTGCGGCCGGTGCAGATGCGGAAGTAATTGTCGAAGTTGACATCGACCGGTATATATTTGGGATCGCTTGGAGTACCGCCCCAGAGGGCGTAGTGGTCAAGCCCCAGCTGCACATAAAAGTGCTTGCGGGTGTCGTAACGCAGATAAGCGCGCAGGCGGTGGACCAGCGCACCCTGGACGAAACGATCGTCGATGGTGGTATAGTCCGCCCAGTCGCCGCTTATGAGCAGATGCTTGCCGGTAAACGGAACCGCCAGGGGCTCGAGCGAGAAATTGACGCCGGGCATGGTGCGGGCGTTGTTGCTCTCGATTATGTGGCCCTCGGATGTGGAAAGTGAGCCGAGTAGAGGATCCGCGCCCATGAATTCGCTGTCGCGGTGGCGCATACCGAGGTCGACACGCAGGACCTTCCAACGGGCGGAGGCGTACAACTCATCGACCATCGGGAGGATCGCACGGCTTCCGGTGGCCGCCAGGGCCGGCTGCCAGTTTGCGGCAAGCGAAACCCCGGCCCTCCATTGGAAGGTCTTGCTTTCGTCGAAGGGCTTGTATGCCTGCATGACGCCCAATGCGCCGTTGCTGTCTGGCATGAGTCCGTACTGGTTGGAAACGGCCCAGAACGGGGTGTTCCCGCCGGTGGACAGCGCTCCGAGGAGCATCATCGAGAATACGAAATCGTGCATTATTCCGGTTTGTAGGAGTCTTTGAGGGTTGCCGTACGGTTGAAAACAGGCTTTTCCGGGGTGCTGTCGGGGTCCTTGATGTAGTATCCGGTACGCTCAAACTGCACCGCAATGCCGGAGGCGTCGTCAAGCAGAGCGGGCTCGGCATAGCCCTTCGCCAGCACCAGGGACTCGGGATTGAGAAAGTCCTTGTAATCCTTGTCTTCGGGGACCTGGCTCATGTCGGCGAGGGTGAAGAGACGGTCGTAGTTGCGTATTACGATCTCCCTGGCATGGGCGACGCTCACCCAGTGTATCGTACCCTTGACGGAACGCCACTCCCCCGCTCCGGGGCGCGTGGACGGATCGTAGGTGCACCTGAGTTCGATTATCTTGCCGTCGGCATCCTTGACTACCTCCTCGCACTTGACGATGTAGGTGTATTTGAGCCGGACCTCGCCATCCGGTTTGAGGCGGAAGAACTTCTTGGGAGCGTCTTCCATGAAGTCTGCGCGCTCGATATAGAGTTCGCGGCTGAACGGGACCTTGCGGCTTGCGCCCTCGGGTTCGGCGGGATTGAGCGGGCAGTCGAACCATTCAACCTGGCCTTCGGGATAATTGGTAATGGTGACCTTGACGGGATCCTGGACTACCATGTAGCGGTTGCTGCGGGCGTTGAGATCCTGGCGCACGCACCACTCCAGCAGCTGGATGTCCATGAGCTGGTCGCGTTTGCTCACACCGATCTTGTCACAGAAGAGCTTGAGGCCCTCAGGTGTGTAACCGCGGCGCCTGACTCCGCAGAGCGTGGGCATGCGGGGGTCGTCCCAACCGCTCACCAGCCCCTTCTGCACAAGCTCCAGCAGCTTGCGCTTGCTCATAAGCGTGTATGTGAGGTTGAGGCGGGCGAACTCGTACTGGTGGCTCGGATAGATGCCAAGGGTCTCGATGAACCAGTCGTAGAGCGGACGGTGGACGTCGAACTCAAGCGTGCAGATGGAATGTGTGATATGCTCGATGGAATCGCACTGGCCATGGGTAAAGTCGTACATGGGATATATGCACCACTTGTCGCCGGTACGGTGATGGTGAGCATGCTTGATGCGGTACAGGATGGGGTCGCGGAAGAACATGTTGGGGTGCGCCATGTCGATTTTGGCGCGGAGGACCTTCTCGCCGTCGGCGTACTTGCCGGCCTTCATCTCGCGGAGAAGGCGCAGGTTCTCTTCGACGCTG
>JAFZZW010000072.1 GCA_017615615.1 Bacteroidales bacterium | reverse complement strand
GATGCCACGGCCACCGCGCCAGTCCTTCTTGGACGGGCCGTCAACGGTCTTCTGAGTAGCAGTTGCAGCGTGAACGGTGGTCATGAGGCCACGGACGATGCCGAACTTGTCGTTGAGGACCTTGGAAAGGGGAGCAAGGCAGTTGGTGGTGCAGGATGCGTTGGAGATTATATCCTGGCCTGCGTAGGTGGTGTGGTTCACACCATATACGAACATGGGGGTCGCATCCTTGGAAGGAGCGGACATGATGACCTTCTTTGCGCCGGCCTCGATGTGCTTGCGGGCCTTGTCGTCGGTAAGGAAGAGACCGGTGGACTCGACCACGACCTCTGCACCGACCTCGTTCCACTTGAGGTTTGCGGGATCCATCTCAGCGGTGAGGCGGATCTTCTTGCCGTTGACGATAAGCCAGTTGCCCTCTACTGCAACCTCGCCCTGGAATGCACCGTGTACGGAATCGTACTTGAGCATGTAAGCGAGATAGTCGGGATCGAGGAGGTCGTTGATACCTACAACCTCGATGTCATTGGGGAAATTCTCAACTGCGGCGCGGAAAACCATACGGCCGATGCGGCCAAATCCGTTAATACCAAGTTTAACCATTTTTTTGTGTATAAAAGTTTAACAATAAATATATCCTAAAAGGCGGCGCAAATTTATCAAAAATTTGCTTAAAATCAATTATATTTGCGAAGATATTTTTCAGAAAAATCATGAGGATTCTCGTAACGAACGACGACGGTTACCAGGCAAGAGGCCTCAGAAGCCTTGTGTGGGCGCTAAGGCCATTCGGCGACCTGACCATCATTTCCCCGAAAACAGCGCAGAGCGGCATGTCCATGGCAGTAAGCATGGGGTTCAGGCCGATAGCGGTCAAGCATATCGAAACCCTGCCGGGAGAAGACTGGTGGTACCTGGACGGCACGCCCGCCAGCTGCGTCAAGTTCGGACTGGACAACATCCTCTATCCACAAAAGCCCGACCTCGTAGTCTCCGGCATCAACCACGGCAACAACGCCGCCACTGCGAGCCTTTATTCAGGTACCATAGGCGCCGCCATGGAGGGCACGCTTAACGGCATCCCTTCCGTCGGTGTCAGCCTGGACACCTTCCAGGAAGACGCCGACTTCTCAGCCGTGGAGAAGCTTTTCCCGGACATCCTGCGCACACTTCTCAAGCACTACAGCACACGCAAGGGCACATTCTACAACGTCAACTTCCCTTATCTTCCTGCAGAAGACATCAAGGGAATCCGTCCGGCACGCGTAGGGCACGCCCATTGGGAAAAAGAATACGTCTGCTACGGCGCCGAATTCCTGGCCAGCAAGGGCCTTGGGCAGTCATTCGCCGCACGCGCATATGCCGACTCCAAGCAGCCGGATGAAGACCTGTACGTTATGGCAGGCGATTTCGTAAGCGAACCGGACAACCTGCCGGACGCCGACCACATCCTGATGTCCCAGGGGTATATCACCGTTACCCCTCAGAACATATACAACACAGACCTTGACGAGCTGGGCCGCCTATGCGATATTATCTGACAGCTGGGGAAGCCTCCGGCGACCTTCACGGCAGCAATCTCATCCGCGGCCTGCGACAGGCAGACCCGGATGCCGTCTTCCGCTTCTTCGGCGGGGACATGATGGCCGCCGCGGCGGAGCAGGAACCTGTTGTCCATTACCGTGAGGGGGCCGTGATGGGCCCTTCCGACATCCTTGCCAAGGCCGGCAAACTGCTGCGGAACCTCAGTCTCTGCAAGAAAGACATTTCGGATTGGAAGCCCGACGCCGTCATCCTCATCGACTATCCTGGCTTCAACATGAGAATAGCCCGGTATTGCCACGCCAGGGGCATCCGTGTCTTCTATTACATCCCTCCCAAGACCTGGGCCTCCCGCGAAGGACGCAACAGGCAGCTTAAGGAATGGGTGGACATAGTGTTCATCGTATTTCCGTTTGAAGCCGAGTACTTCCGTCAGGCTGGCGTTCCTTTCGTTTTTAAAGGGAACCCTCTTCCGGACGCCATCGCGAACCATGAATTCCGCAGACCTTGCGAAGGACGGTACATCGCGGTACTTCCTGGATCGCGCAAAAGTGAGATTTCCAGGACGCTTCCCGTCTGCATGGAGGCCGCCGGTGAACTCGGCATGAAAGTCCTTGTCGCCGGAGCCCCCGCACGTTCGATCGAAGACTATGCCCCATGGATCGAAGGGCACCCCGAAGCAGAAGTCATGTTTAACCGCACATACGATATACTTAAGTATGCTGACGCTGCAATAATCAACTCTGGCACAGCGTCTTTGGAGGCGGCACTTATAGGAACGCCACAGGTTGTTTGCTGGAGCGCTTCCGCCCTCACATGGTGGTATGCGAACCATATTCTCAAGGTCGGCGACCACATACCTTTCATATCCCTGGGCAACCTCTGCCTGGGCAGGGAAGCGTTCCGGGAACTGCTTCAGGACGACTTCAACAGTAATGCAGTCCGGGAAGAGGTCTCAAGGCTCCTGGATGACGCCCCTTACAGGGAGCGGATGCTTGCCGACTATGAAATTATACGTGAGTCCATGGGCGGTGCCGGTGCATCCGCCGCAGTCGCCCGCGCAATGATAGACGAAATCAAATCCAACACGATATGAGAAAACTGATAATCACAGCATTGGCAGCAGTTTCACTTTGCAGCTGCTCCGTACTCACAGGCATCAACTGGAATGCCGAAGGCCTGGCTTCCGCAGCCGGAAAGGCGATGACGGCCGCCAGCATCACCGATGAAATGGTCGTCGAACTGAGCCAGCAGACCATCGCCCAGCTCGACGCCCAGAGCACCATCGACAAAGGTTCCTACCAGCGCAGGCTCGAGCGCGTCATGGCCGGCGTAACCGACATCGACGGCGTGCCCATCAACCTCAAGGTGTACAAGACCGATGAGGTCAACGCCTTCGCCTGCGGAGACGGTTCCATCCGTGTCTATTCCGGACTTATGGATGTTATGGACGATGACGAGCTCGTCGCCATCATCGGCCACGAAATCGGCCATGTCCACAATCAGGACACCAAGAAATCCATCAAAGCCGCATACCTTGCTTCCGCCGCCCGCGACGTCGTGGCGTCAGCAGGCAACTACGGCGCAGTAGCGGCATACCTTCTCGGAGACATAGGAGAGGCATTCGTAAGCGCCCAGTATTCCCAGCAGCACGAGTACCGCGCCGACCAGCACGGCTGCCAGTTCGCGATAGACCGCGGCAGGAGCCCCTACAGTATGTACAACGCACTGCAAAAGCTTCTGGAACTCTCGGGCGACAGCAATTCATCGATTATCGCGCATATGTTCGCCGACCACCCCAAGACCGAACTCAGGGCGGAGAAAATGAAGAAGATGGCCGACGCTTACGTGGCTAAATCTTCACAATAGCGTAAACCAGATTCTTGACGATATAGAGCGTCAGGACCAGCAGGACGATCACCGACCAGTTAAGCGAACAGATAACACATACAAGGATGGCGGCAAGCACCAGAAATGCGAACGCCATCCTTTTGTTTTTGAGGCTCTGGGGGTCGTCAGCATGGAATTTGAGCGAGAACATCGGAATTTCGCTTACCAGCAGCGCGGAAAGGCATATGCTGAGGACGGGGATGAACACGGGGCCGGCGCACCATTGCGCGAGGAATGACGCCGGATCCGCCGCGACATAATAGCTGAGAGACCCGGCCAGCAGGGCGCACGCAGGAGTGGGAAGCCCCAGGAAATTATCGGTCTGACGCGTATCGACGTTGAATTTTGCGAGCCTGATGCCGCTGGCGAGCGCTATTATAAGCGGGACCCAGCATACCCAGCTCTCTCCGAACATGCAGGTGCAGCAGAGATTGTAGAGCATGACCGAGGGCAGCACTCCGAAGGAAACAAGGTCTGAAAGGGAATCGAGCTCCTTGCCGAGGTCGGAATAGGCGTCGAGCGCACGGGCGGCCAGACCGTCAAGGAAATCGGCGGCAGACGCGCCCAGCATCAGCAGGAAGGATATATCGATCCTGCCCTTGAAAGCGAAAACAACCCCGATGATCCCGCAGAGGAGATTCATCGAGGTTATGCAGTCGGGAATGTATTTCTTCATCGGGTATTACTTGATGCCGAGTTTTGCCTTGAGGTCCTTGGGAAGGGCGTCCTTATGGATCATGTAATCCAGACTCTGGCCCCTTACGAAAGACTCGGTGGCATACCAAATTCCTTTATACTTGCCGGTTAAGCCCCAGGAGTTCTTGACAAGATAGTATTTCTTGCCGTTCTGGTCCTTGGCGAAGCCGAATATCTGCATTCCATGGTCGTCGGTGAGGGTTTTGTTGTCGAATTCCTCCTGGCGGAGCTCCTGCGTGGCATCCCTTTCAACTACGGAGAACGCTGCAGGCTTGCCGTCTTCTTTGCCTACCCAGCGCTCACGGTCGGAGCCGGAGGAGGAGGCTTTGGTGTCGACGTTGACGGCGAGGCCGTCGCGGGTGAAACCGGGATGGCTGACGTCTGCTCCCCAGGCTACGGTGTAGCCGTTGTTGATGGCGTTGTCAAGAACTGACATGAATTCGTCGATGGGTACGTTGTAGGCCTCGTCCCAACGCCAGTTGTCCGATACCTCGATGGCGAACTTGGTGTAGAACGGGTGATGGGTGAAGCTCGTGAGCGTCACGTAATCGTCGGGGTTGATCTTCATGGCGTCACGGTAACTTGCAGGGGTATATTCCTTGCCGTCGACGACGAATGTCTCCGGGTATTTGCCGAGATACTCGTCCAGCACTGCCTGGATGGAACGTTTCCAGGCGGTGGAAAGCTTGCGGTTGGGGTTCTTAACTACGGCTGAAACCATGCTCAGAAGGACGGCGTCCAGCTCGCCCTGCACGGGCAGGGGAGTACCGTAATTCATGCCGGTCATGGCTTCGTTGGGGACTATGCCGTGGTCCCGGATGACGTGGAGGACGTCATCGGCCTCGGAGCCGGCACCGAAGGTGAGATTGCCGTCAAGGCGGACATATTTTTCCGCCCTTTCTGCGTATGAATGGCTTATGACGAAGAATTCGGAAAAATCGGGATACTTGAGGGTGTCGGTAATCTTGCCGATGCGGATGGCCTCGGACTCAAAGAATCCGATGGCGGAGAACGCCCAGCAGGTGCCGCTGCGGCTCTGGTCCTTGACGGAGGTGATGGGATTGGCCTTCACGGTGGTAAACTCGTAGTCGGGGAGCCTGACAGTCTGCCTGGACTGTGCGAAAGCGGCAGAAGAGGCGAGCGCAAGGGTCAGGAAAATGAAAATCTTCTTCATTTGATGTTAATATTTGTGTTAACACTTAGTCCTACAAATATAAGGAAAATCGGAAAAAAGTGGCTATTTTTGTAAAATTATTGCTTGAGTATCCACTATGCACAGATTTCTCATACCGGCATGTCTCCTGTTCCTCATTACGGCTTGCAAAGTCAATGAGCCGGGTCATGATATGCCAAAGGCCACATTCACTGCCACTCAGGAATACGCCTCGGACTCCAAGACCTCGCTCGGTGAGGGGCAGGTCTTCTGGAGCGCTGACGATGCAATTTCCATATTCAGTTCCAGCACCCCCGGAGGTGAGCGTTACGCCATATCTCCGGAGTGCGCAGGGCAGACCCAGGCACAGTTCACCGGCAACGACGTAGGATCATCTCCCTATTACGCCCTTTATCCGGCAGATCCGGCAGCGTCCCTGGACGGCACGCTTTTAAGCATCTCGCTTCCCGCAGTGCAGCAGTATGCCCCGTCCGGCTTCGCCCCCGGATTCAACCCCATGGTGGCATCGTCATCCGACAGGACGCTCAGTTTCAAGAATCTCTGCGCCCTGCTTATGATACGCCTGAGCGGCAGTTCAACCGTTTCGTCCATCAGCATCACTTCCAATAAAGCGGAGGCTCTCTGGGGTACCGCAACCGTCGCAATGGATTACGCCGACGTCCCCGCCCTCGCTATGACCGCCCCTGCAGACGACGCTCACCGCACCATCACCCTGGATTGCAGCAGCGGCGTGGAGTTGGGTTCCACCCCGGTTGATTTCCATTTTGTCCTTCCCGCCGGGACCCTTTCCGAGGGCTTTACCCTCTCGGTCACCGACACTCAGCAGGGGAGCATGACAAAGCAGACTTCCACTTCAGTCAACACCTGCCGCTCGGTCCGCAGTCCCATGGCTCCCCTCACCTATATCCAGACGGATTCTCCTTTCCTCAATCAGGCCTGCTACGGCATGTACGACCTCAGCGGCGGCACACCCGCTCCCGTAAAGACTTATGACAAGGCTACGGACCAGCTGGCGCTCAGGACCTATCTGGACAGCCGGACATTCCGCATCCAGAGCCTGGTGACCAAAAGCGCCCTGCTTGTCAGCACCCCCCTGGATATGAAAATCGGCGGCAGCTACTTCCTGGAGATCGAATCGGTCGGCAACACCGGCGTAACCAACGCCACCGTGAATGTCACTCTCCTTAAATCTGAAGAAGGCAAGCTGTGGCTTCAGGAGACAGCCGGCAACTTCGCATTCATAATAGCAGGCGCCTTATGAAAAAGACTATACTCTGCATATCGGCGATCCTCTTTGCCCTGGCACTCAACGCCAGTCCCGTAGGCATCGAGAAGGCCCGCAACGTAGCCGCGCAGCGCCTTAAGGCCGATGAGTCCGCACTCCTCGGCTCTATGGACGCCGCCGAGGCACACTATTATATTTTCAACAATCCGGAGGGTGGATTCGCCATCATCTCCGGCGACGACTGCCTTACCCCCATACTCGGTTATTCCACCAAAGGCTCGTTCAAACAGGACAACATGCCGGAAAACCTCCGTTACTGGCTCGGTCAGGTAAGCTCCGCCGTTGAAGCGATCCGCGAGATAGGCGTCAAACCGCTCAAATCCACAATGGAAGAATGGGCCCGGCCTGTACGTCCCGCCACCAAGGCTGCCGGCGATGTGATCCTTGAGCTTCCTACCTGGTATCAGGAGACGCCATACAATTACTATTGCCCCAGGATCAGCGGCGAATCCGGCAAGTCCATGACAGGCTGCGTCGCCACTGCGATCAGCATGATCATGCGCTATTTCGAATGGCCACCCTGCGGCACAGGCACTCTCCCGGATTATCACATGTACTACGAGAGCAGAAAGTACACGGGTTACTATTATATGCCCGGGCACGCCCTCGGCCATGAATACAAGTGGTCGCTGATGCCCATGACCGACGTATCCACCTCAAATTCAAATTATACTCCCACCGAGGGCGAGAAACAGATCGCATGGCTTATGTACGACTGCGGCATCATGATGCAGGCGATGTACAGCTACGAGGGTACAGGCGCATACTCCGAGGAGATTCCGTATGTGATAAGCGAATACATGCATTACAAGAATGCACGGTATGTCAAAAAGGAGGTTTATCACGGTGACTGGGTGTCCCTGATGAAAAGCCAGATAGACCGCGGGCTTCCCGTTATTTATGGCGCCAACGACATTACAAATGGCGGTCACCAGTTTGTAGTCTGCGGCTACGACGCCAACGACAAACTCTACGTCAACTGGGGCTGGGGAGGCGACGATGACGGTTTCTACGCCGTCAGCGATTTCATCCCTCCCTCGATGGGCTACCGTTTTACGGAAGGACACGACGCCATCGTGAATCTTGAGCCGGACAGGAGTTATTCTCCCGTTCCCGTGGAACAGGAGGAACCTATGGTCGTAACCCCGTCAAAATCAAACGGCCCCGATGAGCCCGAATACGACGTACCTTCTACAGTTTATCTTCAGGGCGACACCTACGGTTCAAGCGAGTATTACGGCATTGAGCTTGTCAGCGGCGAGATTGAGGAAGGCTCCACCTTCACGATGAAAGCCGGAGTGCTGAAGAATCCCACATCGGCCAGGTACACAGGCTATTTCCGTTTCGACCATTGCAACTATGACGGAACCTTCATCGGAACCCTGGGTTATTACAAGAAAAACGGATCGGTCGAAAAATTGTTTGTAAACAGGAGCAACTCATATTATGTCGCGAATGTTTCCTGTTCCGTTTCCTCACCCATCTCCCTCGGCGACAAGATCATCCTTTCCACCTCCACCGACAACACGTCAACTTCCACCTGGACCCAGGTCCCGTGGATACCCGATGATTATACTCTTGGCGAGTATCCCATGATTTCAATGGGTTTCATCAACCCGGACACCAAGGATACCCTGGTCAATACCGCCGAGGTGATGTTATACTGTGATATTGAAAACCTCGGAGACTCCGTACGGGCGTCCGTTGATTATGAGGACGGTTCGACGGAAGTTATCCTGCTTGAGTTATAGCTTATGAAAAGGTTGTTCATACTGACATTGTGCGTCCTCGCCCTGGCATCCTGCCACAGGAAGGCATCACACAGCAGGGAAGCCATCGCCCTGGTGTACGACATAGTCTCCGGAAGCGACGCCTCCGGTGCCGGGATAATGTCTGCCCACGGCACGCCGCAGTCCTCGGGCGAGATTTATCTGGCCGGATCTCCGGAATACACCGCCCGGCTTGCGGCGCAATTCCTCGGATGCGACATATTCGACAACGTCCGGGGCCGCAGCTGGTCGGACGGTCTCAAGGATTTCGCCGGAGAGACATTCTGCTGTATCGAAGATACTTCCTATTCCCCATATTCGGCATTCTCCCATACTCCGGATTCCCTCCGGGAGCTGGCCGTGCGCTACACACTCGCCGCGCTTGATTCCCGTTGCAATGTAAGCATCTACGACCTTGACGGCAATGCGGCCAAGGTTCCGGCCAAAATGATCATCCTTTCAGATCCCTGGCTGCTTCTCGACGGCAAATTCGACATCGACACCCTTTTCACGCTTACCGGTGCCTCGGTTCCCGTAGTTTCGCCTCAGAAGCTCATGTTCGACTCCGTTCTTGCCGGCCCCAGAAAGGCCTTCAACGTGGGAATAATCTGCGATTCCTCATATGTCGGCACAGGCATTTATCCGGAATTGTTCCGCCGGTCCTGCGTGGAACACGATGTAGTAGGAGCACGTTGCACGGAAGGTTCCGGCGACTTGTACTCGTTCCTGCGGAGTTATATCGACTCCGGAAATGAGGAGCCTCTGGATGCCATACTGGTCGACGACCTTTCGCTCGACATGGAAGAGCTTTCCAAACAACTCGGCTCAATCCGCAGTTTCAGCCGCGAGGAGTCCATGCTGTACGGCCGCTATGTTTCCCCTTCGCTGGAAATAATCGGCTCCGGCAGCCTTACGATGAAAGAGTGCTACAGCATCCTGCGCACCCGCAGTCTCTTCACACACAAGATTGCACAACCGTCCAGCCGCACATATGTGGTAAAGCCCCGCCCCTGGGCCGACGGTCTGCAATTCCTGCTCATCCCTTCAGAAAATGTTCAAAATCAGCATAGCACCCGAAGATATTGATCAACTGCCGCTTGGCGTATTCCCCGGTGAGATAATAGTCATCGACAAACCCGGCCTGGAATACGAAAAAGCGCTGTTCTACCTGCACCGTCAGAAGATTCTCGGCTTCGACACAGAAAGCCGCCCCGTCTTCAGCCCAGGACAAAGAAACAACGGAGTAGCATTGCTGCAGCTTTCCGGGCCCAAAAGGGCATATCTGTTCCGGGTCCAGACGCTCGGAATGAGAAGGTCGCTCTGCGCCCTCCTTGCCAACGAAAAGATAATCAAAGTAGGCGCCGCGGCACTGGATGACGTGCGCGGCCTCCAGCGCATACACGGTTTCAAGGCAGCCGGATTCGTCGACCTGCAAAAAATAGCCTGGGAGTGGGGTATAAGGGACAAAAGCGTCAAGAAGCTTGCAGCCAACATTCTTGGAAAGCGCATCTCAAAGGCGCAGCAACTCTCCAACTGGGAAGCCCAAACGCTGACCGAAGCGCAATGCAAGTATGCCGCTACCGACGCCTGGGTATGCCGCGAGATGTATCTCAAGCTGCTGGAAAGCGAACGCCATCCTCTGAGCGCGGAAGAATTGCTCCCGCCCGCGGACAAACTAGCAAGAGAGCAGTCCGAAGCCCGCAAGGAAGCCGCGCGCCAGAAGCAGGAAGAAGAGCGCCGTGCCGCCCGGGCTCGTCGCCGCAACCGCAAGAAAAAGAAGTCCTCCAATGATAAAGCTGATACTGAAAAAGGGCAGGGATGAGTCCCTTCTCCGCTTCCACCCCTGGGTGTTCTCCGGAGCGATAGCGCAGATACAGGGTTCCCCGAAGGAAGGCGACCTTGTGGCCGTACACGACTGCGAAGGCCGTTATCTTGCCTGCGGCCACTACCAGATTGGTTCCATCGCCGTCCGCATCCTGAGTTTCTCCGGAGACCCGCAGTCCCCGTCTTTCTGGACGGACGCAATAGCAGGCGCCCGTGCGGAAAGGCTCGCCATCGGGCTTCCGTCCGCTCAGACCAATTGCTTCCGGCTCGTCCACGGCGAGGGAGACGGCCTTCCCGGCCTGATTATAGACTGGTACGACGGAGTGTGCGTGCTCCAGGCCCACAGCGTTGGCATGTTCAGGGCGAAGAACCGCATCTGCGAGGCTCTCAAGGAGGTCTTCGGCGATGAACTCAAAGCCGTGTACGACAAAAGTTCCGGTACTGCGCCGTTCAAGGCCGGACTGGAGCTGATAGACGGCTACCTGTACAAGGCTCCCGGATTCGAAGCCAACGAAATGACGGTCCTGGAGAACGGCCATAAGTTTATCGTCAACTGGGTGGAAGGCCAGAAGACCGGCTTCTTCCTGGACCAGAGGGAGAACCGCGCCCTGGTTGGCCGTTACGCCGCCGGACGCACCGTGCTGAACCTTTTCTGCTATACCGGAGGCTTCAGCATATACGCTCTCGCTGCCGGGGCCGCAGAGGTCGACAGCGTCGATTCCTCTGCCCGCGCCATGGCCCTTGTGGACCGCAATGTCCAGGCCAACGGCGCCGCCGACAGGCATCACAGCCTCTGCTGCGACGCCATCGAGTATCTTGGCAACGTGCCGGAAGGCAAATATGACCTGATTATTGTGGATCCTCCTGCATTCGCCAAGCACAGGGGAGTGCTCAAGAATGCGCTCCGCGCATATCAGCGCCTCAATGCCGCCGCGATCTCCAAAGTCGCTCCCGGAGGATTGGTGTTCACATTCAGCTGTTCACAGGTGGTTGACAAGACTGCTTTTGCCGAACTTGTCTTCAGCGCCGCCGCCCAGACCGGCCGAAGCGTCCGCATACTCGACCGCCTCTGCCAGGGCGGCGATCACCCCGTCAGCATCTATCATCCTGAAGGGGAGTATCTCAAGGGATTATTGCTTTACGTCGAGTAGTGATTCCGCAGTGCGGGTACTCTTTTCCTGAAACCCTCCGCTGAAGCTCCGCCCCTCCCACTGCGTGGGCCCCTCCCGTTCATGGCCACGGGCGGCCAAGGG
>JAFZZW010000071.1 GCA_017615615.1 Bacteroidales bacterium | reverse complement strand
GTGGCCTTGATGTCCTCGGGAGCGAGGTCGTGGAACACTCCTTCAGCGACCACCACGGTGCCGTAAGGGATTCCCATGAGCCTGCGCTTGAGGATGGCCGAGAGGGTCAGGCGTATGATCTTGTCGACGCTGATGGCCGTCTTGTCGAACATCTCGGGGATAATGGTCATCGGGCAGTGCGTGGCTTCGCCGATGCCGAGGGCGAGGTGCCCGGCGGAACGTCCCATGGCGGAGATGAGCAGCCAGTTGCCGGAGGTGCGGGCATCTTCGTAGATGGTGCGGGCGATATGTGCGCCTTCCTGCTTTGCGGAGTTGAATCCGAATGTGGGAGTGTTGTTCGGCAGGGGGAGGTCGTTGTCTATCGTCTTGGGCACGTGAATGTTGGCGATGGGATATTTCTTGGCCTCGAGGAACTTGGCGATGCGGTTTGCCGTGGAAGCGGTATCGTCGCCGCCGACGGTTACGAGGAGCTTGATGTTATTGTTCTGGAAGAGCTCAAGGTTGAAGCGCTGCTCGAAGTCTTCGTCGGTGGGCTTGAAACGGCTCATCTGCAGGTAGGAACCGCCCCTGTTGAAGTAGGCGTCCGCCTTGAAGAAATCTATGTCTTCCGTGCGGGGATTCTTGTTGAAAAGTCCGCTGTATCCGCCGTGAAGGCCGATTACGCGGTAACCGTTGGCGAGGAAAGTCTTGGCGACAGAGCACACGACGGTGTTCATGCCCGGAGCGGGGCCGCCGCCGCAAAGGATGATGATGGAATCTTTCATATCAAAAAGTAATTGTTGACTTGCAAAATCCCACAAAAATAGTAATTTTTCCCCATATCTCAAATATGCGTTTATTCGCGAAAAAAGACTATCTTTGTATGATATATATGGACCGCACAGACGCCAGCCGCCGCATAGAAGAATTGAGGGCCGTTCTCCGCGAGAACAGCCGCAGGTATTACGTAGACAACGCTCCCACGATGAGTGACCAGGAGTACGACTTCCTGATGCACGAACTGGAGGCTCTGGAAGCGGAATACCCCGAGTTCCTCACACCGGACTCCCCCACCCAGCGCGTCGGCAGCGACATCGACACCCCTTTCTCCGACAATGCGGAGCCGCTTACCGGCAAAGACTTCGTCAAGCGGGCCCACCGTTATCCCATGCTGTCCCTCGGCAATACCTACAGCATCGAAGAGGTTGAAGAATTCGCCGCCCGCGCCGACAAACTGCTCACCGATCCGTTCACCTACTGCTGCGAGCTCAAATTCGACGGTACCGCGATTTGCCTCACATACAGGGAGGGCAAGCTGGTCCAGGCCCTCACGCGCGGAGACGGCGTACAGGGAGACGACGTCACGGAAAACGCCAGGCATATTTCCAACATACCGCAGCAGTTGCACGGAGACTTCCCCGGCGAGTTCGAGATAAGGGGCGAGATACTCATGCCCTATTCCTCCTTCGAGGCTCTCAACGCGGAACGTGAAGACATAGGCGAGACACCGTTCGCCAACCCCCGCAACGCCGCATCCGGATCCCTCAAACTCGGTGATCCCGAAGAAGTGGGCCGCCGCGGTCTCTGGTGCACCCTGTATCATATTCCGGCCCAGAGCGTTCCGTTCGCCACACACGACGAAGCCCTCTCCAAGGCCGCGTCCTGGGGCCTGCCCGTGTCGGAACACCGCCGCATCTGCAAAGACATCGCAGGCATCCGCGCTTTCATAGACCATTGGGACGGCGCCCGCAAGGACCTCCCGTACGCCACGGACGGCATAGTCATCAAGATAAACGAACTCTCCGCCCAGCGTTTGCTGGGATATACCGCCAAATCGCCCCGCTGGGCAGTAGCATACAAGTTCAAGGCGGAACAGGCCTGTACGCAACTCCTGAGCATCGATTACCAGGTGGGACGTACCGGAGCCGTCACCCCGGTAGCGAACCTGGATCCCGTGCAGCTGGGCGGCACAGTCGTCAAACGGGCCACCCTTGTCAACGCAGACCAGATGGAGGCCCTGGACATCCGCGTAGGCGACTTCGTGTACGTGGAGAAAGGCGGCGAAATAATTCCCAAGATTACCGGAGTCAATCTGTCCCTCCGCAAGGAAGGTTCGATCCTTCCATCGTTTCCTGAGAAATGCCCCGATTGCGGCACGCCTCTTCAGAGGGAGGAGGGCGAGGCCAAATGGTTCTGCCCCAATGCCGACGGCTGCCCCACGCAGATCAAGAGCCGCATCGTCCATTTCATGGGCCGTCGCGCCATGAACGTGCTGGCCGGGGACGCCACAGTGGACCAGTTCTATGACGCCGGCCTTGTCCGTACCCCGTCAGACCTCTACAGCATCAACAAGTACCAGCTGGTCAGCCTCGAGGGCTGGCAGGAACGTTCCGCACAGCGGTTCCTGGACAGCCTTGCCGCCACGCGTGAGGTACCTTTCGAGCGCGTGCTGTTCGCTCTCGGAATCCGTTTCGTCGGAGAGACTACCGCCCGCGACATCGCCCGTCACTTCGGCAGCATGGATGCGCTGGAGCAGGCCACGGAGGAACAGCTCCTGGAGGTGGCCGAGGTGGGCTCCGTCATCGCCCATAGCGTGTTCCAGTATCTGAGCGACCCCCGCCACAGGGAAGAAATTGCGCGTCTTCGCGCCGCCGGGCTGCAGTTTACGTCCAGCGCCCCGGCCGAGGCGGCATCCAATGCCCTTGAGGGCAAGACCATTGTCATCTCCGGCAACTTCTCGATCAGCCGTGACGCAATGAAAGAACTGATAGCCTCCCACGGAGGCAAATGCACGTCAGGCGTTACGGGCAGCACTTCCTTCCTGCTTGCAGGCAGCAAGCCCGGCCCCGAGAAACTTGCCAAATGCGCCAAACTCGGCATTCCGGTGATAAGTGAAGAAGAATTCCGGAGCATGATCCCGCAAGATTCCGCCCTGCCGGCGGAAGAAACCCAGTTAAGCCTGTTCTGATGGGAAAAATCACCGACCTCTTCTCCGACCGCATCTGGACCATCGACACCGACAAAGTGCCGAAGGGCTACGGGCGCCTGGTGAACCTGGTCAAGATAATACGCATAACGGTCAACACCTTCGCGGAAAACAGGATGGGCTTCCAGTGCGTGGCGCTCAGCTACTTCGTGACCCTCGCCATGATTCCGCTGCTGGCATTCCTGTTTGCCGTGTCCGGCGGCCTGGGCCTGGATGACCACCTGATGACGTTCATCCGTTCGCTCAACACCCAGGTGGATCCCACCCTTCTCGCTCTTATCGAAGAAAAGGCCGGCAACATCCTGGACATCGCCCAGAGCGGCGTCGTGGGACTTGTATCAGCGCTTTCCTTCCTGTGGACCATTCTGTGGATGATGTTCCAGGTGGAGCGCGTGTTCAACAACGTCTGGGGCATCAGGAAGATTCCCCGCAAGATTTACAAGCGCTTCGGTTTCTACTTCATCATCCTGGTGCTGGTACCGTTCGTAGTCGTCCTCTTCGGTGCCGGTATCGCATATTATTCCAATCTTGCGCGCTTCGTGGGCGTAGACGTATCCGAGCTCCGTTTCCTTCCCAAGCTGCTCGGATATGTGGGCTTTTACATCATCACGGTGTTCACGCTTTCTGCGATGTACAAGTTCATCCCTGCCACGCATGTGACCTACAGATACGCCCTGAGGTCGGCGCTCATCGCCGGTTTCGTGTTTGTGATATTCCAGTACCTCTATCTGGAAACCCAGGTCTTCGTAGCCAGGATGAATGCCGTTTACGGGATCCTGGCGGCTATCCCCCTGTTCCTCATCTGGCTGAATTTCAGCTGGCAGATAATAATCTACGGCGCGGAACTTACATATGGATTCCAGAATGTCCGCAGTTACGGTATAACCCTTGAAGAACCCCGCAGAAGAAGGAGGGCAAGAAAATGAGCGATGCACTTGTAAACAAAGAGTATCAGGAATTCCTTGAGGTGGCCGCCGCCCGCTGCCGCAGCGAAGAGGAACTCGCCACCGTACAGAAGGCATTTGACTTTGCCTGCGAGGCACACAGGGATTCCGCCCTGGGCAGCGGCGAGCCCTACATTCTCCATCCTCTCCGCGTAGCCATGATTGCAGTCAGTTCAGTCGGACTAGGCTACAAATCCATGTGCGCCGCCCTGCTGCACGACATTCCTGAGCATACCGACTATTCCGTGGAAGACCTCCGTCCCCTGTTCGGCGACAAGATCGCCCAGCTGGTGGAAGGTCTTGCGCAGATGCGCAACATACTGGATTCATCCCCCGCTCCCCTGTCTCCGGAAGGGTCGGAGGAGGACCAGCAGGCGGAGAACTTCAAACGCATCCTGCTCACCATGGGAGACGACGTTCGCGTAGTCCTCATCAAACTCGCAGACCGCCTGGACAACTGTCGTCATCTGGACGCCTATCCCCAGGTCAAAGCCGACAAGGTCCTTGCCGAGGTCAAAGGCATCTTCATCCCCCTTTCCCACCGGTTGGGACTCTACGCTGTAAAGTCCGAGATGGAAAACATCTGGCTGAAGTACAAGCAGCCGGAGTCCTACCATGAGATTGAAAGCCGCATCGACAGGGACGTCGCCCAGAGGTCCAGGGACATAGACGAGTTCATCGAGCCCATTACAAGCGCCCTCGAGGCGATGGGACTGCGGTTCGAGATAAAGAAGCGCATCAAGACTCCGTATTCCATCTGGCACAAGATGCGCACCAAGCACGTGAGTTTCGAGCAGATATATGACCTGTACGCCGTACGCATCATATTCGAATCCGACGACCGCAATCCTGCCGCCGAGCGCAAGACCGCCATCGATATCTATACAACTATAACGGCCATGTACGCCGACAAGCCAAACCGCCTGCGCAACTGGATCCGCCAGCCCAAGCCGAACGGTTATGAGGCCCTGCATTGTACCGTTATGAGCAAGGCCGGTATATGGGTGGAGGTCCAGATCCGTTCCCGCAGGATGGACGACATCGCCGAGAAGGGTATTGCAGCCCACTGGGCCTACAAGCAGGACGGATACCTGTCGGAGAACGACAGCCAGGTGGACAGATGGCTCGAAAAAGTCCAGGAAATAATCACCAGCGGCGACATCCAGTCCCTGGACCTTCTGGACATGATCCAGGACGAAATAGCCACCAAGGCCATCGTGGTCTTCACTCCCAAGGGCGAGCAGCGGGATATTCCCAAAGATTCCACGGCGCTGGATTTCGCATACAGCGTCCATACCGATATAGGAAACCAGGCGATAGCCGCCAAGGTCAACATGAAGCTTGCTCCGCTGTCCCGCAAACTGCGCAACGGCGACCAGGTGGAAATCATAACCGCCCGCCGTTCGGCTCCCAAGCCTGAATGGCTTTCTTTCCTGCAGACCCGCCACGCCCGCAGGAGGGTGCTCGATTATCTGCGTACCGCCGGAGAAGACCAGCTGCGGCGCGGAGAGGAGATTCTCCGCAACCGCGAGGGAGCATCCGGCCAGGAAATCCCCATTCGCATCTCGCTGTTCGGCAACAACCGTCCGGGGCTAATGGAAGAGATAGAAATTGCACTCCGTCAGATTGACGGCATAGAAGATGTAGTCACATGCGAAATATGATAAAAAGATACCTGCCGGAGATAATAGCGGCAATGATATTCGTGCCGATGCTGTTCGTGCATTCCTGCGCGAACACCACGCAATCCCCCACCGGAGGGGACAAGGATACCATTCCCCCGCTTATCATCGGCATCGATCCTTTACCCGGCACCGTCAACGTCCCTTGCCAGAAAACCCGCATCGTGTTCCGTTTCGACGAGTACGTCACAATCAAGAACATGAAGAACATCTTCCTGTCGCCGCCCCAGGCGAAGCCCCCCAAGGCCCGCATACGCGACAAGTTCCTGATCGTCCAGTTCGAAGAGCCCCTCGATTCCAACACGACGTATACCCTGCACCTGTCCGACGCCCTGGCCGACAACAACGAGGGCAATATGTTCCCCGGTTACACATACGTTTTCTCGACTGGGCCAACAATAGACTCTTTGCTCATAACCGGAAAGATTCTGGACTGCAACACCCTCAAGCCTGTCAAGGGAGCTACGGCCCTTCTGTACAAAGACCTTTCCGATTCCGCCGTATTCCTGCACCGTCCCGACGCAGCTGTAAAGACTGACGACTGGGGCTATTTCTGCCTCCCCTACCTGAAGGATACCGTTTATCGCCTGTACGGGATCAAGGACACCGGCGGCGACAACGTCTACGACCCCGACAACGACCTGATAGCCTTCGTCGATTCAATTATCCGTCCGGTAGTCCGTGTCGTCGACACCTTGCCGGAGATGCTCAAATACGACATGCTTGACACCCTGATGTGCGAGGCCCGCAGGGTTGATTTCAAGATGCGCCTGTTCCGCGAGAAGCCCAGCAAGCAGTTCCTTGTCAACCGCGAACGCACAGGAGACCGTTCGGCATATATAACCTTCAACGCTCCTTATGTGTGGATAGATTCCCTGTGGATCCGCGGGTACAAGTCCGGGGAGATAATCTCCCAGTTCAACACCCTTCAGGACAGCCTCGAGCTCTGGGTCAACAACCGCAAACCGGCTCCGGACACCCTGCACATCTTTGTCAATTACCGCATGACGGATTCCACCGGAGCCCTTGTTCCCAAGCTCGAACATGTAAAGCTCACGATGCCTGAAGGCCGTAGGGTTCTTCAGAACATGCGCCGCAAGGACATCAAACCGGAGGATACCACCTGTACGTACAAGCTTACGGTGCAGCCGGAGACCGTCGAGCAGAACGGATTCCGTCTGGAATTCGACAACCCCATCGTCTTCGAACATTTCGATTCCCTGGATTTCCGGTATCTCAATCCCAAGCAGAAGGAATTCAAGGGGTCTGTCAAAGTAGAACGGGACACCGCCAACCTGCGCTGTTATACCATCCGGCCGGTGGAGAAGCTGCTCCCCGGGTACGAGTATAGCCTCAAAGTGCCGTACCATGCCTTCCGTGACATCGGCGGATTCTATTCCGACAGCACCCTAGTCAAGGTCAGCCTTCCCTCAGACGACAAGCTCAGCACGCTTGTCATTCCTTTCAGCGGCGTTGAAGGGAAGATAATAATAGACCTTCAGGACGAGAAACGTCAAGGCGCATTGCGCACATACATAATAGATTCCGACGCCAGACTGACCTTCCCTTACCTCAAGGAAGGCAAGTATGCGATACGGATTACAGACGACGGCAACAGCAATTCCATTGTCGATACCGGCTCCCTGCTCGAACACCGCCAGCCTGAGCCGGTGATATATGCGACCTTCAATGGAGAAGAGTTCCTGGAAATCCCCTCCGGTGCCGATGTGGAGCAGCCGGTCGACGTCAAAGCCCTGTTCGACAAGTTATGAAAAGATTCCTGCTCGCCATAATGCTGTCGGCATTCCTGTCCCCTCTGGCAAAAGGCCAGTCGGACACCCTGGTTTACACTACCGGATACCTTGATTCGCTGGATGTGAACTCTTTCTCCCGCAAGGCGATAAACGACTATTCCCTTCTGGGTGTCAATTACGGTGTAACCTTCTCCACCATCTACTTCAATCCCATGAAGATGGGATCTGACTTCATCTTCAACCCTACATACTTCTCGATTATGTACACTCATCACGAGAAGATGTTCGATTACATCCCCTACTTCGGCATCACGATCGGGTTGTCGTATTCTCATTCCGGGGTGCGTTTCAAGGACAATCCGGAAACCGGATACCCTCTGGGATATATCGACGGGGCCACGTACGAATCCATGGAGACGGTGGAGCTTCCTGCCATGATGCAGCTCCATATCGATTCCGCCCCGTTCAAGGTGCTTGCAAATCTCGGAGGCTACGTCGGCTACCGCTTGTCTATGACACGTACCGGAGAGTTTCTGGACATTTATTACAAGAACCGCTTCCGCGACTACGAACGCCGCTTCGATTATGGCGTAATGGGCGGGGTAGGCTTCGGCCTGATGTTCGATCCGATCGAGATACACCTGAACGTTCTCGGACGCTGGAGCCTCCAGAACCTGTACGAACCGGATTACGAAAACTCGTACTTCCACCCTTATAACACTTACTATTACCGTTACGCCAACCCTATAGACGTTTCCGTGGTGCTGGGTGTTTATTTCCAGCTCACAAAGCGTACGGGCCGTACCAACTGCCAGCTCCGTCAGGAAGCAAGGGATATCGTATATGGAACGCCTCAAAACGATTGAAGTCCGCATAGGTGATGGCCTGGTCATCGGCGGAGGACGGCCCGTGGTCGTCCAGACAATGTGCAACACCCATACAAGCGACGTGGATGCCACGGTAACCCAGTGTCTTGAACTGGCTGCCGCAGGTGCTCAGATGATACGCGTGACGGTTCCCGGACTTCAGGATGTCCCCGCGCTGCGGGAAATCCGCTCGAGGCTCAATGACGCCGGATGTCACATTCCCCTAGTAGCCGACATCCATTTTTCGTCGGACACAGCGGTCGCATGCGCTTCCGTAGTCGAGAAGGTGCGCATCAATCCCGGCAATTTCCATCCCGACCACCAGAAGGCGCGGCAGAAGTTCGCCGAATTTCTGGAGGTCTGCCGCGAACATGGTACCGCCGTGCGCGTGGGACTTAACCACGGTTCCCTCGGGAAGTATATCACCGACCTTTACGGCAACACTCCTCAGGCTATGGCCCTCGCCGCCATGGAGTGGCTGCAGATGTGTATCGATGCATCCTTCTTCAACGTGGTCGTTTCGCTCAAGGCTTCCAATACCGTCGTGATGGTCCAGGCCTACAGGGAACTTGTCAGGTTGATGAAGGAAAGCGGCGTCCTGTTCCCCCTTCACCTTGGTGTCACAGAGGCCGGCAACGGAGAATCCGGCAGGATCAAGTCCTGCGTAGGAATTGCTTCCCTGCTTCGCGAAGGGATTGGCGACACGATACGTGTTTCTCTTACGGAAACTCCTGTCAATGAATTACCTGTCGCTGCTTATCTTGCCGATTACTTTAGCGATGCAGGCCCGTCTGTCCGCAATCCCATGCTTGATGCCGCCATCAAATGGGGACCGATGCTTCTGGACCGGGAAATCGATGCCATCCCGGAATCCGCAGGTGTTGATCCTCACCTGGAGGACGAAATCATGCAGGCTGCACGCCGGCGTTTCTATCGTCCCGAGTACATAGCCTGTCCCGGTTGCGGCAGGACCATGTATAACATGGAAGAGACATTCGAACAGGTCAAGCGGCGCACTTCCCATCTGAAGGGAATGGTCATCGCCGTCATGGGATGCATAGTCAACGGCCCTGGCGAAATGGCCGATGCCGACTGGGGCTATGTCGGCGAAGGCGGCGGACGCGTATCGATATACCACAAGGGCGAACCCGTCCTCCGTCACGTCCCCGATTCGGAAGCCATCGACAAACTGCTGGAACTTATTGGCTGATTCCGCAGTGCGGGTACTCTTTTCCTGAAACCTTTGGCCGCCCGTGGCCATGAACGGGAGGGGCCCACG
>JAFZZW010000070.1 GCA_017615615.1 Bacteroidales bacterium | reverse complement strand
TCGGCGCCGGTTCCGCCGGACGCCTCTTCGAGGTGCTCCGCCTCCAGAGGGGTTATACCTATGGCGCAAGTTCGGCATTTACCTCGAATCTCGAGACCGGTTACTTCCATGCCGCTTCCAGCGTACAGGGCAGTTCGACCAAGGAGTCCGTAGCCCTTTTCAAAGAGATCATCGATCACTTCGCCGACGATTATGACCAAAAGAAACTCGATGGCGTGAAGGATTCAATGCTCAGGTCCAACGCTTCGGCTTTCGAGACCTCCGCAAGCCTCGTGAACATGCTGTCAAGAATCAGGAACTACAACCTCCCCGATGACTATGTCGCCAAGGAAGAGGACGTGGTCAACTCTATGACCCTCAATGACATCAAGGCCAAGGCAGCCGAGTATCTCGACATCGACGACATGGTCATCGTCGTGGTCGGTGATGCCGCCACACAACTCAAGAACGTTCCTGATGCCAAGCTAATAAAGGCTATATAATCAATTCCAGCAACATTCTCCATATATGAAACACGAGATTGTCGAACTGCACTATGTGCAGATTATTGGCATGGGCAAGAAGATAGCCTTTAACGAGGCGAAAGAAGAATGCCCTAAGTTCCGGGGTGAGTATGTGGAGAAGATTGTCAAAAGGCAGCATTCGATAACGGCGTTGGCAACTCGCTTTCAGGGAGAATGCTATTGATAGGTGATCTTTTGAATGATCTGGCCGGGATCGATGATCGAGAGGGTAACGACGTGCTCGCGACGGGACGTGTCAAGAGGCAGAGTGAGCACAAACTCCTTGCTGTTTTCCAGAACCTGGATTTTCCATTCGCGTCCCCATTCCTGGAATACGTTCTCGCAGATTTCCGGCTTGCCGTCATCTACGCTTATGGAAAAACGATTGCTGCGGTCGGTGGCCACCGGCCACATGGGGACTACCGAGATGCACAACTGTATGGAATCAACTTTCTGATGGAGCGTACCTGCGGGGATGGTTATGTCAATGCTGCCTTTTGCATCCAGGTCAAGCGGCTGTCCCATCTGGAGCGCTTTCCAGTCGGTACCGATGCCGTCGAGCAGGCGGAACGGCTCTGAAACAGGGAACAATGCGAGGTCGATTTTGTGCAGGAATTCCGGATGACGCTGATTATCCGGCAGGCGGAAAGCGTAAGTTGCTTTGTCCGTGTATTCCGGCATATTCTGGTATTGTGCCGTATAGCCGGGCGTCACTTCCGATATCATCTGGTTCCACTTGCCGTCCAGTTGCGTGTTGTAGCGTTCCAGGAGCCGGTCAATCTCGCGGCAAGCATCCTTCGACTGATTGGCATACAAGGAATTGCCGGTCTCATGGTTGGCCTGGGCATAGAGGAACTTGCGATTCATCTGATAAGCTGAGTGCAATGCATATCCCAACACCTCGAAAAGGGCGGGACTTTGCTCCTGCGACAGTTCGCGCTCGATGGCATCGTATGCAAAGCAGATGTCCTGATAGTCGGTAAGCCGCTTTTGTGCCGTTCCGGTCCGGAAAGAAAAGTCGGTATCGTAGAGCCGGGCATAATCAGGCGAATCCCATTCCATCTCATAGCCCATGAACTCGGGTTTACGGTCCCATGCCAGTCGATAGTAGTTATCTAAAATATACTGGAATACGGGCAGATGTTTTTCGCCGAACACCCTGGCCAACCATTGGGCCTGATATGCGTTGGCATTGTCATAGTTGAATGAATCGAAATCATAAGCCATATCCATGAACATCTGCATCTCTATCTCCATCGGCTTGATGTCGCCTACATTGAGCAACCAGTAGCGGTCCGCGCCGGCCGTATAGGCCTTCAGAAGCTCCTCATACATCAACATAGGGGCAGTGGTAGCTATCCACAGGTTGTCATGGGGGACGCCGCAGTAACTGATGTGATAATAGACTCCGCTACCTCCGCTGCGCTGCTGCTCTGCCTGGTTGCTCACGCGCTTCATATAGCCGTAGTTGTCGTCCGGCCACACGAGGGTGATGTCTTCCGGCACGCGAAGACCGGCATCGTAGATGTCGAGAGTCTCTTTGTATGGGACGAATATCTGCTGGATTTTCCCCGCCTTCTTGCGTTTGTACTTTTCGAGGATGTCACGCTGCTTTTCAAAGACCTTTTCCAATGTGCGGGCACGGTCATTAGGGTCAGTGCTGCCGTGCATTGCTTCGTCATGCAGGCCGCGCATGCCCATCGTATAGATATTGTCGTATTGAGCGGTTTCACGGATGCGGTCGTCAAGTTTTTTCAGGATGGTGGCGCCGTTGGTCTCGTAATCCCATTCACCGTCTCGCGACTTGTCCCACTCAGATAGCGCAGCATTGTTGAAAAGCAACGGCTCGCAGTGGCTTGTGGTAATCATTATGCCCCATTTGTCGGCCACAACCTGACTCTCCGGGTGGCTGTAGAAAGCCCCAGTGCAGGAGTGCATCGCCGGAGCCAGCATATTACCCTTCAGTCGCAGGATCAGCTCGCAGATGCGGTCATAGGTCCTGGGGCCGATGTCGCCCAGCTCCTTTTCATACGTCTCGGCTGCCCAGGTCTTGAGTCCCCAGTCTTCATCGTTGAGGAAGACTCCGCGGTACTTGATGCTGGGCGAATCGCTCACATAGTTCTCCGCGAAACAGAATACGCTCTTGTTGGCTTTGTCCACTGGGACATCGGCGAACCAATACCACGGGTTGACACCTATAGCTTCGCTGATATGAAACACGCCGTAGGCCAAACCTCTGGCATCAGAACCGGTTATATATACATTGCCATCTTCTGTATCGATGGCATAACGCTCCCAAGTGCCTTGCAGTTCCCGGTGACGTTTCGTCAGTTTTACTGTACCGATGGATATAATCGGGCCGTTCCATTTACGTGTTTTGACTTGTGGTTTTATGCCCGATACCCGTTCGATGTCTTCTGCCAACACCTGCGCCATATGCTTTACCAACGGCAAGTCGCCATCATCATACACGATAGCAGCCTCTGCAAGATTTACAGTGGGAAGCATTTCCTGTCCACTGGCAGAACCAGCCACCAGGAACAATAGCATAAATATAATCTGTCCTGTTTTCATTTTATGCAGTAACGTAAAAAAACACCTGGTTATTGTTTATGAATCTAAGATAATACATTTCATTATATGGCTGAACGCAAATGAGTCAGAAAACGCAATTATTTATGTATATTTGGGAAAACCGCCACATAATGAAACATAAATCCCTTTTCCTCATCTGTATGCTGCTGGCCGTTACTGTCTCGGCCCAGAACCGCACCGCCGATCCGAATCCGGACTTCAAGGTGCGAGTGAACACCTCCAGCGAGCCCATCGCCGACGGCCCCTGGGCCCCGAATGTGGAAAGCCTTTCCGGCTGGGAGTGCCCGGAGTGGTTCCGGGATGCCAAATTCGGCATCTGGGCCCACTGGGGGCCGCAGTGCCAGGCCGAAGACGGCGACTGGTACGCCCGTAACATGTACATCGAGGGTAACAACCAGTACCAGTATAACATCGATACCCGTGACCATCCGTCCCGATTCGGTTTCAAGGACTGGATCCACGAATGGAAGGCTGAAAACTGGGATCCGGACACGCTGGTCAAACTATACAAGGAGGCCGGTGCCCGCTATTTCTTCACACTGGCGAATCACCACGACAACTTCGACCTTTATGACAGTAAGTACCAGAGCTGGAATTCCGTGGCCCTCGGCCCGGAAAAGGATATTGTGGGCGGCTGGGCCGCAGCATGCCGCAAATACGGCCTGCGCCTGGGCGTAAGCGTGCACGCAGCACACTCCTGGTGCTGGTATGAGACTTCCCGCGGCGCCGACACCAAAGGTCCCCTTGCGGGCGTCCCTTATGACGGCTGGCTCACCAAGGAAGACGGAAAAGGAACCTGGTGGGAAGGACTCGACCCGCAGGAGCTCTACGAGCAGCGGCATCCTCTGAGCCCGAACAACAGGTCATGGGACTGGGAGGAAGACAGGGTTACCACTCCCGACCAGGCCTTCTGCGACAAAATCTACAACCGCACGGTCCAGCTCATCAACGACTACGATCCCGATATCGTCTATTTCGATGACACTTACCTCCCGCTCTGGCCCGTCAGCGACGCCGGCCTGAAGATTCTCGCCCACGGCTACAACCGCAGTGCTGCGCGCAATGGCGGCGAGAGCCAGATCGTCTTCACCGGCAAAGTGCTGACCGACTGGCAGAAACGCACACTGCTCTGGGATGTTGAGCGCGGCGCTCCCGACGCCATCCAGGAACTACCTTGGCAGACCTGCACCTGCATCGGTGAATGGCACTACAACAAACACGTTTATTATGAAGACCGTTATAAGTCCGCCGCCCAGGTGATTGCGATGCTGGTGGACGTGGTATCCAAAAACGGAAACCTGCTTCTGAACATCCCGCTGCGCGGTGACGGCACTCCGGACCCTACCGAACTGGGCATTGTAAAGGAAATCGGCCACTGGATGCAAATCAACGGTGAGAGCATATATGACACCCGTCCATGGAATATATATGGAGAAGGTCCCACTGCAGAATCCGACAACCCTATCCGGGCGCAGGGCTTCAACGAAGGCCGACAGCGATACTCCGCCGCTGACATACGCTTCAACAAGAAAGGCGACAACACCCTCTACGTGACCTTGCTGGGAATGCCGGAAGGGGATGTGATCGTCAAGGCCCTAGGCAGCAAGACTGCGCAGAACACGAGAAAGATCAAAAGTGTAACTCTGCTGGGCAGCGATGAAAAAATGGTTTGGACGCAAGACAAAGAAATGCTGAGCATCAGCTGCCCCACGGAAATCCCTTCCCCCGAGGCTATCGTATATAAGGTGGTCTTTAAGTAGTCTACAAAAAAACAGGCCCTAAAGCCTGTTTTTTTGTGGAGCATAGGTGTGATCAGATGATGATCTCAATCTGTGCGGTCTCGTTAGCCTTGAACGTGTACTGGACATGGTCGCCGTCCTTGGCCAGCTCCTTGCCATTCACAAGGATGCGGCAGCCTTCCCGGCGGTTGCGAAGCGTCAGGGTCTGGGCCTGATTGGAAGTGATGGAGGCACGGATGCCCTTCTCGTCCCAGTCCATATGATTAAGTTTGGCGAAGGTATACAGCCAAACGCCGTCAATGGCG
>JAFZZW010000069.1 GCA_017615615.1 Bacteroidales bacterium | reverse complement strand
GGCACGCAAGGCCGAGCGCGAGGCGGCAGAGCAGGCCCGCAGGCAGGCCGCGGCAGAAAGGCAGGCGAACAGGCAGATGTCCGCAGCCGCGGCAGATTCTGCCGGCGTCGCACTGTTCGGCCTGTCCACCAATACCCTGCTGGATGCCGTAGCGGCTGTCAACATCGGAGCGGAAGTCCCCGTCGGCCACAACTGGAGCGTACGGGCAGAATATACAACGCCCTGGTGGTCCACAGCCAACCATTCCCACGCATTGCAGGTTCAGAATGTCAATATCGGCGCGCGCTATTACATCAAGCCCTGGACATACCGCAGCTCCGACGTCCTCCGCGGCTGGTTCGTCAGTGCGAACGCCGGCGCCGGCTTGTACGATGTCTGCTGGGACTACCGAGGCTCGCGCGGACGCGGCATTCTCGGCAATATCGGAGGCGGTTACTCGTTTGCCCTGGGCGACTGGTGGCGCCTCGACCTTTCCGCCGGCATCGGAATGATGATTGCCGGATATGAGCGCTATCAGGTCAGCGAAGACGGCAAAACCGTCGTCCCCATGCATTCCGGCACAGCCCGCATACCGGACCCCACCTCCCTCAAAGTTTCCTTCGTCTATCTGTTCCACACCCGCGGTAAGAAATAACCCCTGTGCAGCGATGAAAGGGAAACTCTATCTGATTCCGTCGCCCCTGGGGGACTACCCGCCGCAGGATGTACTCCCGGCGCCGGTGCTTCAGATTATTCCCGGCCTCAAGACCTTCGTGGTGGAAGAAGTCCGCACGGCAAGACGGTTCCTCTCCGCAGCCGGGCTCAAGGGCCATATCGACACCCTTGAATTCCATACCCTCAACGAGCATACGCAGCCTCAGGAAGTCGAGGCCCTGGCAGGCCTGTTCTACAATGGCGACGTAGGCCTCATATCGGAGGCCGGACTCCCCGCAGTAGCCGACCCGGGCGCAGCCCTCGTCGCCCTCTGCCACCGCAAAGGCATCGAGGTAGTTCCCCTTACGGGCCCGTCGTCCCTCATGCTCGCCCTTATGGCCTCGGGGCTCAACGGCCAGAGTTTCACCTTCCTCGGATATCTTCCCGCCAAGACAGACGAGCGCAGAAAGGCCATAAGGGAGTTGGAACGCCGCTCCGCCTCCCGCAAGGAGAGCCAGTTGTTCATCGAGACTCCGTACCGCAACGACTCCGTGCTGCAGGACCTTCTTGCCACTCTCCAGCCCTCAACCCTTCTCACGGTAGCCGCCGACCTCACCCTCCCTTCGGCATTCATCCGCACCAAGGCCGTGAGGGAATGGCGCAGCGCCCCGGCATCCGTCGGCAAGCGCCCCTGCGTATTCATCGTTCTGGCATGACGGCGCAGGAGGTACTCAAACGCTGGTGGGGCTACGACTCCTTCCGCCCCATGCAGGAAGAGATAATCGGCGCCGCGCTCGCCGGAAGGGACGTCCTCGCCATACTCCCCACAGGCGGCGGCAAATCTGTATGTTTCCAGGTGCCGGCCCTTATGCACGACGGCCTCGCACTCGTAGTGACTCCCCTCATAGCCCTCATGAAGGACCAGGTGCAGAACCTGGAGAAAAGGGGCATACGCGCCCTTGCAGTGCATGCCGGGATGTCCAGGCACGAGGTCGACATTGCCCTGAACAACGCAGCCTACGGGGATTACAAGTTCCTGTACGTCTCCCCCGAGCGCCTGGGCACACAGCTTTTCCGGTCGTACCTCAGCGTGCTGAACATCTGCTACATAGTGGTGGACGAAGCGCACTGCATCTCCCAGTGGGGCTACGACTTCCGCCCGGACTATCTCCAGATAGGCAAGCTGCGGGAAGAAATCGACGTCCCCGTCATCGCCCTCACAGCCACGGCAACGCCCAAGGTTGCCCAGGACATCATCAAACATCTCTCTCCAGACCCGGAAAAGCCTTCTTTCACCCTGCTCAGGGCCCCTTTCGAGCGTCCCAACATAAGCTATATCGTACGTGAATGCCAGGACAAGGGAGGCCAGCTGTTGGACATCTGCCGCGGCGTCGCCGGAAGCGGGATTGTCTACCTCAGAAACCGCAAACGCTGCGAAGAGGTTGCCGAACTGCTCCAGTCCAAAGGAGTAAGCGCATCATTCTACCACGCAGGCCTGGGGCCGATGGAAAGAAACGGACGGCAGGAGGCCTGGAAGAACGGAGGCATAAGGGTGATGGTCTGCACCAACGCATTCGGAATGGGCATCGACAAGCCCGACGTCCGTTTCGTCGTTCACTGGGAGCCGCCGAGCAGCCTGGAGGCCTATTTCCAGGAGGCCGGACGCGCCGGAAGGGACGGCCTGCGCTCGTACGCGGTACAGCTTTGGAACGGGAACGACATACTCCGCCTGCACCAGCTGCATTCGGCGGCGTTCCCGTCGCTCCAGACCATCGAGGACATCTACCAGAAACTCCACATCAGCGCCGGCATCATCTACGAGACAGGCGAGGGCCGTACCTTGCGGTTCGATATGGACGAATTCTGCAAGCACTACGGCCTGCAGCGTTCCACAGCCCATTATGCCATACGCTACCTGGAGCAGTCGGGGCACATAAGCTACGACGAAGACGCAGAGTTTCCCACCCGGGTGCGCATCAACACGCCCCGCAACGAGCTGTACAACATCGATTTTCGCGAGCCGCAGATGATTCCCCTGCTGGAGTCCCTCATGCGCGGCTATCCCGGCATAATGTCATATTCGATGCCGATCGACGAAGAACGCCTGGCACGCGAATGCGACGCTACCGTTCCCTGGCTCCACCAGCTCCTGTACCAGCTGTCGCTGGACCGCGTCATAGGATACATCCCTGCCGACCGCAAGTCGCTGGTCTTCCTTCACCATAACCGCCTGACGCCGGGCAACATCGACCTTCAGCCGGAGCGCTACCGCCTGCTGCAGGAACTGGACGCCGAAAGGCTCAACGCAGTGGAAACCTACCTTACCACCGCTGACGTATGCAGGTCCCGCCAGCTGATATCCTACTTCGGGCAAGAGGAGACTCACGACTGCGGCAGCTGCGACGTCTGCCGCTCCCTCGCGCCACAGGAGCGCACGGAGGCCCTTCTTAAGCATTTCGTAAAGGAGCATCCCGGCTGCGGCCCGGAGGAACTCAAGGCCTGGTGCATCAATCCCGCGAACGGCCTGCCGGCAAATGCGCTGCAGGTTTACAGGAAGATGCTCGACAAGGGGGAACTGTAATCAGTCACCGGGCAGTGTTTCCGGTAAAGGAGCGGGGCTTGGGAGTTCCCGCTTGGTAGGCTTGACGCCGTGGGAGGCGACGTCCAGGGCGGCGCGCACTATGCTCTGGCGACCGTCCACAAGGCGGGAAGTGTTGGCCTTGAACTCCTCGAGCACCCCCTCCAGGGACTTCTGGAGCTTGGCATTTTCGTCGCAGTACAGTGCGACGCGGTCCACCATTTTCTGGGCGGAATCCACTATTTCCGATATGTTCTCCATCTGCTCCTTCTGCACCCAGGCGGTACGTATGAGGCGCAGGAACGGTATGAGAGTTTCCTCCGTGGTAATGAGGACGTTCTGGGCGAATGCCTTGGCGAATATCTCGCGGTCGCTCTGCTTTGCGAGCTGATAGGCACCGTAATTGGGGATGAACATTATGACGTAATCCAGCGTCTTGCGGGAGTGGACGTATTTCTGGTATTCCTTGCCCGTAAGCTCGCGTACATGGCTTACGACCGATTCCAGGTTGCGGCGGGCGGCGTCGGCGCGCTCCTCGTCGGTCTGGGCGTCAAAATAGTCGGCCAGCGCACTGAGGGACACCTTGGAGTCTATCAGGACATCAGTATCGTCCGGGAAATGAAGGGCGAAGTCGGGGCGGAGGCGGCGGCCGGTTTCCTCGTTCTCCAGGAGATTGCCGTCCTTGTCGCGGAGCCAGAATTCGGAATCGTAGTCGTGCCCGGGGCGGAGGCCCTCCTCCTTGAGGATGTTCTCCAGCACCGTTTCACCGAATATGCCCTGCATCTTGTTCTTGCCCTTGAGGGCGTTGGCCAGATTCTCGGCCTTGGATCCTATGGATTCCGTCTGCTGGCGGAGATTCTTTACCGTCTCCTCGAACTGGGTCTTGATGGATGTAGTGCCCTCGGTATGCGCCTGCCTCTGGGCGTCGAAGGCCTGTTTCATCGCAAGGATATCCTTGTCGAGCCCGCCCGTAAGGGCTTTCATGGTCTCGGCGGCCTCTTTCTTGAGGGACTCCTCGCGTGCCTTGAGAATCTTCTCGTTCTCCAGGGCAAGGGCGGTGCGGGCGGCCTCTATGGATTTCTCCTGGCTGAGCCGCAGCTCCTCGAGAGCCTTGGCATGCAGGGCCCTTTCGCTGTCCAGCAGGGCGCGGGCGCCTTCGGCCGCGGACTCGCTGCGGATTATCTCCGCATCCTTGGCGGAAAGGGCGGCATTGAAGCGTGCCCTTGCATTGGACGATGTAACTATCCAGATGATGACAAGGGCCACGAGGACTACGGCAAAAGCCGCTGATACCAATACAAGTGTATTCATTACTGTTCTACAGGATCGGGAAGGATGGTCACTACGGTCCCGACTTTTATTCTGGCTTTGAGGTCGGTGATGTCTTCGTTCTTAAGGCGTATGCAGCCTTCGGTGGCGCGGGTGCCGATGGACTCCGGAAGATGGGTGCCGTGGATGCCGATGTCGCGGCGGCCCGGGACGTCGAGGCGCAGGAACCAGGGGCCGTAGGCGCCTTTAATCGGGCCCTTGCCGTCGCTGAAGTCATGGGTGAGCGACCTGGAATTGAGGATTTCGTTGATGCTGAAGGTACCCTCGGGAGTTTTGTGGTCGCCGGAACGCGTTTTGTTGCCGATTCCCGAGCCGCAGGCTATGGAGTACACTTTAATGGCTGTTCCGTCACCGTCAAACAGGGTAAGGGTGAAATTCTGCTTGTCGATGACTATGTACGGGTCCGACTCCTGGGGTGATGCGGCCAGAAACAAAAAGGATATAAGGGCGGTCAAAAACATGTCCGGTCAGTTTTCTACAAATGTATGAAGAATTTTTTACTTGTTATTTCCCTATATTTGGTTAAATTTGCGTGATACGGATAATAAATGCTCACAAGATAATGAAACGCACACTCCTTTTCGCAATGATGCTCGCAGCCGCACTCTTCGTTTCCTGCGAGAAGAACGACACCCAGAAGCCAAGCATCACATGGCCCAGCAACGAGAGTTTCTACAAAGCGATGGAGCTCGCCCCCGGAGCCGACGGAGCCGTCTCGCTGTCCGCCCCCGCCGGATTCGAATCCGTCACCCTCACGCTCAACATGAACGCCTACACCGTCATTGCCAACCAGTATATCGACGTTACCGCCAATAAAGGCTCAGCCAAGAAAGGCGCCGTAATGGACCTCATCGACGACAAGTCGGTCGTCGAGTTCATGGCAGGTCTCGGCACGGTCACCGGCAGTTCCCTCCGCGGAAGGACCATGCTCAGCCTGGATCTTGTTGCGATTATCAACAAGCTGATCGAGGACCAGGTCGTAGAGAACAATACCGACTTCCTCATCGACATCAGCATCATGGACATGGCAGGCCAGCCCGCCAACAAGACCGCCAAGTTCCACTTCACATCCGCTCCTTCCATCACCTGGAACGGCAAAACCACGTTCGACCCGTTCGACCTCACCAGCAACGTCCCGGCCAAGTTCAAGGTGCTGGCCCCCGGCAAGATCACCCAGCTCAAGATAACGCTTGTTGAAGGCGTCCCCGAGGCCCAGGCTTTCATCAAGAAGACCACCACAGGCGGCGCTCTCACCATCGACCTCATCAATGACGCCAAGGCGGAAGAGTCATACAAGGGCTATTTCCCTGCGGCAAAGGATGTGGACGGCAAGACGGAAGCCACCCTCGACTTCGGCTTCCTCTTCGGCATCACGGCCAAGAACTGGTCCGCCGGCATGAACGTCTTCACAATCTACTGCAAAGACGCCAACGGCAAGACCGGCTCCATCCAGGCCAAATTCAACAACCCCGAAGAATCGGACTAGAGCCGGGGCAACTGATAAAGATTTCCGGCCTCCGGGTTTCCCGGGGGCCGGATTCAATTATGCCAGACGGATAAAGGACAGTTCGCTGGCGAACCGCCTGACGCTGTTCTGAATCTTGTCAACCGTTTTTCTGGACGGTTTGCGACGCCCATGAAGGTAATGGCCGAGCTGGGTCTGGTTAACGCCGGTAAGCCTCTGTAGGCCTGCCAGACTAAAGATACGGCCATACTCCTTCAGAAATGCAGCCGGCTCTATGTAGAACGAATACTGAATCTCTTCAAAAGCCTTCCCTACCTGCTCGTAATACTCCTTCATTTCGGCATACGACATATTGAAGTCGTTGACAGTTTGATTGATTGTTTTTCCTTCACCTAAACAAGCATAACTCAGAGGAGTATCGTCCATATAGGCAGAAAAACCATAATCAGAAGGCTCGATGAATACTTTTACTTGTTTCATAATCCAGAAGCATTTATTATTTTAGCCAGTGTTTTAATTGCCACCTCGTGGCTTCTGTGATGGCTCATCTGAAATTCCCGGTTGGTAACAGGACTGAACCATAGAGGATGACCATTTCTGACGGCACCAGTGTCGTAACAGCCAATCTTTCTCAGTTTCTTTTCCAACTCACTATATTTCATAGTTCAAGTACTTTTACCCCGCAAAGGTAGGAATTTTCCTATCATTTGCAAATAAATATCTGACATTTCTAAGTTTTGCAGGAATCGTTGAAACCAATGAATCTTTTTTCTTGTTATTTTTGCGACTATGACCAAACGATACACCCTTTTCCTGGCCCTTCTGGCCGTTGCATCCTGCACCACCGCCGTCAGGCACGACGGCCCCGTTTATCTGGACCCCGCCAGATCCGTCGAAGAACGGGTGGCGGACGTCCTGCCACGCCTCACGATTGAAGAAAAAGTGGCTCTCACGCACGCACAGTCCAAGTTCAGTTCCCGCGGCGTACCGCGCCTGGGCATCCCGGAAGTCTGGTGCACCGACGGCCCGCACGGAATCCGCCCCGAGGTGCTCTGGGACGAATGGGACCAGGCCGGATGGACCAACGATTCCTGCACTGCGTTCCCGGCGCTCAGCTGCCTTGCCGCCACATGGGACAAGGACATGAGCCTGCTGTTCGGCCGCAGCATAGGCGCGGAGGCCCGCTACCGCAAGAAGGACATTCTGCTCGGCCCCGGAGTCAACATCTGCCGTACTCCCCTCAACGGCCGTAACTTCGAATACATGGGCGAAGACCCTTTCCTGGCGGGCAAGATGGTGGTTCCTTACGTACAGGGAGTCCAGGAGAACGGCGTCGCAGCATGCGTCAAGCACTATGCGGTCAACAACCAGGAGACCAAGCGTACGGCCACCAGCTCCAACCTCGACGACCGCACGCTCTATGAGATATACCTCCCGGCATTCGAGACAGCCGTACGCGAAGGCGGCGCATGGGCGATCATGGGCTCGTACAACCTTTACAACGGCCAGTTCAACTGCCACAACAAGCGCCTGCTGCTCGACATCCTCAAGGGTGAATGGGGCTTCGACGGTGTGGTGGTCAGCGACTGGGGCGGCTGCAGGGACGACGACGAAGCCATATTCAACGGCCTCGACATGGAGTTCGGCACCTGGACCAACGGCCTCACGGGCGCTGCCAGCGACAGCTACCGCAACTACCACCTGGCCGACCCGTACCTCCAAAGGATCGCCGACGGCCGCGCAGGCACCAAGGAGCTGGACGACAAAGCCTCCCGCATACTCCGGACCATCTTCCGCACCTCGATGAGCCCGGAGAAGCATTTCGGAAGCTTCAACTCGCCCGAGCATTACGATGCCGCACGCAAGATAGCGGCCGCAGGAACGGTTCTTCTCCAGAATAACGGCGCGCTGCCCCTCAATATTCCCGACGGCGGCAAGCTGGTAATCATAGGAGAGAACGCCGTCAAGAAGATGGTGGTCGGCGGAGGCTCGTCGAGTCTCAAGACCAATTACGAAATCACCCCGCTGGAGGGCCTTCAGGAGGCGTTCCCGAATGCTGAAATCATTTGGGAAAGGGGGTATGTGGGAGATACCTCCACCTCCTACAACAAGGTGGATACCGGCCAGGACCTCAGTGAATCCCGCAGCCCCTCGCAGCTTCTTGCCGATGCCCTCTCCGCCGCTGAAGGAGCCGACGCCGTCATTTTCATAGGCGGTCTCAACAAGAGCAAGGGCCAGGACAACGAGGGCACCGACCGCGCCGACATCGTGCTTCCCTACGGCCAGGACGCCGTCATCGAAGCTCTCTCAGCAGCAATTCCTTCGCTTATAGTCGTCAACATCTCCGGCTCCCCCGTCGCCATGCCGTGGGCGGACAAAGTCGCCGCCATCGTACAGGGCTGGTACGGCGGATCGGAAAGCGGACGCGCCCTCGCCGACGTGCTCACCGGAGCTGTCAACCCGTCCGGCAGGCTGCCATTCACCTTGCCCAAAGCCCTCTCCGACGGCCCTCTCAAGACTGCGCGCCAGTATCCCGGCATTCAGGAAGAAGGCAGCAAATGGTGGCAGGAATACTACGATGAAGGCGTCTTCGTCGGCTATCGCTGGTACGACAAGGAGAATATCCCCGTACAGTTCCCCTTCGGCCACGGCCTGAGCTACACGAGCTTCAGCTACGACAACGCCCGCCTCTCGCGCAAGGCGCTCGCCTGCGCCGGCAGTTTCCCCGTGGACGGCGGCAATGAAGAAGTACTCAAGGTTTCCGTCAGCATAAGCAATACAGGCGGACTTGACGGCGCAGAGGTCGTCCAACTCTACGTGGCACCTCCAGCAGGCGACGTGGAGCGCCCCGTCAAGGAGCTCCGCGGTTTTGAGAAAATAAGCCTCAAGTCCGGAGAGAGCGGCATGGTCACCATTCCGCTCACCCGCCGAGCCTTCTCGCGTTTCGATCCCGACGCCCACTGCTGGGTAGTCGACCCCGGCGAATGGACCATCCACCTCGGCTCCTCCTCCGCCGACCTGCGAACCTGCGCGACAGTAAGCATCAAATAAAGAAAGCGGCCAATAAACATGGCCGCTTTCTTTATCCGTTATATGGCAAGGAACTAAATCGTGCCTTGCTCAAGCATTGCTGTTGCTACCTTCATGAAGCCCGCGATGTTCGCGCCCTTCACGTAGTCGATGCTGCCGTCGGGCTGGGTGCCGTACTTGACGCACTGCTCGTGGATGGAATCCATGATGAAATGCAGCTTGTCGTCGACCTCCTTGCCGCTCCAGCTGATGTGGGAAGCGTTCTGGGTCATTTCCAGGCCGGAAGTGGCCACGCCGCCCGCATTGACGGCCTTGCCGGGAGCGAAGAAAACTCCGTTGTACTGGAAGAAATGGATGGCGCCGGGCTGGCAACCCATGTTGGACACCTCGCAGCAACACCAGCAGCCGTTGGCCTTGAGTTCCTTTGCATCGTCCTCGGAAAGCTCGTTCTGGAATGCGCACGGAAGGGCGATGTCGCACTTGACGCTCCATGCCTTCTTGCCGGCGGTGAACTTGCAGGCTGCGGGGAACTTGTCGGACATATCCTCCACGCGGTTGCGGTTGGAAGCACGCATGACGAGCATGTAATCTATCATCTCGCGGGTGATGCCGTCGGGAATCTCGCAGACGCCGTCGGGACCGGAAATGGCAACGACCTTGGCGCCGAGCTCGGTGGCCTTGATGCAGGCACCCCACGCAACGTTGCCGAAGCCGGAAACAGCTACCTTGCAGCCCTTGATGTCCTTTCCTGCCTTATGCAGCAGGTTCTGGGTGAAATAGAGGGCGCCGAAGCCTGTGGCCTCGGGACGGAGGATACTGCCGCCCCAGGTGGAGCCCTTGCCGGTCAGCACGCCGGTGTTGTACTCGCGTGCGAGCTTCTTGTACATACCGTAGAGGTAACCGATTTCGCGGCCGCCTACGCCTACGTCGCCTGCAGGGATATCCTGGTCGGGTCCGATGCACTGCCAGAGTTCAAGCATGAATGCCTGGCAGAAACGCATGATCTCGTCGTTGCTCTTGCCGACGGGGTCGAAGTCGGAACCGCCCTTGGCACCGCCCATGGGGAGGGTGGTAAGGGCGTTCTTGAACGTCTGCTCGAATCCGAGGAACTTGAGCATCGAAGGGGTGACGGCCCTGTGGAAGCGGAGACCTCCCTTGTAGGGACCGATGGCGCTGTTGAACTGCACGCGGTAGCCGGTGTTGGTCTGGACCTCGCCCTTGTCGTCAACCCAGGTGACGCGGAAGGTGAAGATGCGGTCGGGCTCGACCATTCTCTCCACAATCTTCGCCTGCTCGAACTCGGGATGCTGGTTGTAAACTTCCTCGACGGACTCGAGAACTTCCTGGACAGCCTGGAGATACTCGTTCTCTCCGGGATACTTGGCCCTTAGGCGGGCCATGATGTCAGTGGTTTTCATTTTGTGTTATTGGTTAAAGGTTATTCTACTTCCCATGTGGAGCCGCTGTGGAGCAGCTCGTCTACAGAATGGATCTTGGACGTGCGCATTACGTCGCGGACCTGGTCGCGGACGCCGTCGTCATAGGTGATGTCCTTGACGTCGCGGATGACGCCGAGGGCGACGGGGTAATCGGGGCCCTTCATGTCGGCGAGAGCCATATGGAGGCCGATGTTGTCGATGGTGGCGTCGTGGACCAGTATATCGTCCATGGTGAAACCGCCCTGGCCTACCGTGACGACACGTATCTTGCGGCCGTCGAACACCAGGCCCTTATCCTTGTTCTTGCCGAAGAGCATCTTCTCGCCCTGGCGGAGGATTATGGTGCGGTCCGCGCGGACGGCAGGGTCGGAGATGGACTTGTGTGCGCCGTCGTTGAAAATGACGCAGTTGGTAAGCATCTCCATGACGGAGCATCCGTCATGCAGCGCGGCGGCTGTCATTATCTCCTCGTTGAGAGCAAGCTCCACGTCGAGCGAACGGGCGAAGAAAGTGCCCTTGGCTCCGAGCACCAGCGAGCCGGGGGTGAAAGGATGCTCCACGGTGCCGTAGGGGGACGTTTTTGTAATCGCGCCGAACTTGGAGGTGGGAGAATACTGTCCCTTGGTAAGGCCGTAAATCTGGTTGTTGAAGAGTATGATGTTGATGTCGATGTTGCGGCGGATGGCGTGGATGAAATGGTTGCCGCCGATCGCGAGAGCGTCGCCGTCGCCGCAGGCCTGCCACACGGTGAGCCATGGATTCGCCACCTTGATGCCGGTGGATACGGCAGTGGCCCTTCCATGGATGCTGTGGAACCCGTAGGTATCCATGTAATACGGAAGGCGCGAGGAGCATCCGATGCCGGACACCACCACGTAACGCTCTTTCTCGTAGCCGAGGGCCTGACTGACTTTGGGCAGTGCCCTCTGGAGGGCCGTAAGGACTGCATGGTCGCCGCAACCGGGGCACCAGCGTACTTCCTGATCGGATTTGAAATCCTTGAATGTCAGATTCGCCATAGTCTAAAGTTCCTTTTTGATTGCGTCCACAAGCTCGCTCACGAGGAAAGGCTGCCCCTGGACTTTGTTGAAACCGGTATAGTTGAACCGGGGAAGACTGGCCCTCAACCAGCCCAGGAAGTGACCGCTGTTGAGCTCGCAGACCAGAATCTTTTCGAACCTGGAGAACAGCTCTTCGGTGCCCCGGGGCAGAGGATTGATAAGGTCGAAGTGGGCGTATGACACGTTGCCGACTTCCTCGACTGCATTGAGTATGTGGCCGAATGTTCCGCCCCAGCCTACGACCAGCAGCTTGCCCTCCGAGGGGCCGCATACCAGTTCAAGGCAGGGAAGGTCACGTGCAACGAGGGCGACTTTCTCCGCCCTCTCGCGAACCATGAGCTCATGGTTGGCCGGATCGGTGGAGAGGACTCCCTCGTGAGTCTTTTCGAGACCGCCCACGCGGTGCTCATAGCCCTTCTGGCCGGGAATGGCCCAGCGGCGGACAAGGGTTTCGGCATCGCGCTCGAAGGGCTTGAAGCGCTCGCCCTCGGCAAGGGCGCCGGTGGCGAAGGGAGGCTTTATCTCGGGATAATCGGCCATGCGGGGTATGCGCCAGGGCTCGCTGCCGTTGCCGAGGAAGCCCTCCGACAGCAGCATAACCGGAGTCATGTGCTCAAGGGCAATCTTTGCAGCGGTGAAAGCGGCGTCGAAGCAGTGGGACGGCGAATGGGCAGCTATAACGGGCATGGGGCACTCTCCGTTGCGGCCGTACAGAGCCTGGTCCAGGTCGGACTGCTCGGTTTTGGTGGGCAGGCCGGTGGAAGGGCCTCCGCGCTGAACGTCCACGACGACGAGCGGGAGCTCGGCCATGACGGCCAGTCCGAGAGCCTCGCTCTTGAGCGAAAGGCCGGGGCCGGAGGTTGTGGTGACGGCGAGATTGCCGGCATAGCTTGCGCCTATGGCGGTGCAGATACCGGCTATCTCGTCCTCCGCCTGCAACGTTTTGGCTCCGAGGCTCTTGTGGATGGCAAGTTCCTCGAGGATGGCTGTTGCTGGCGTGATGGGATAGGAGCCGCAGAAAAGCGGAAGGCCGGACTTCTCCGATGCGGCGAGAAGGCCCCATGCGGTGGCCTGGTTGCCGGTGATGTTGCGGTAGGTACCGGGCTTCTTGTTCTTTACCGGAGCAATCGTATATGTGTTGGGGATGGCCTGGATGTTGGCGGCGTAGTTGTAGCCGTCGTTAAGGACCTTCTTGTTGGGCTCGATGAGTTCCGGGTGCTTCTTGCTGAACTTGCGCTCAAGATACATGTAGATGTACTCCAGCGGACGGCTGTAGATGTAGCAGGCCATGCCGAGGGTGAACATGTTCTTGCACTTGAGTATGGTCTTGGCATCCATGCCGCTGTCCTTGAGGGACTCCTGGGTGAGGGTGCTGATGGCGGCCACGATGATGGCGCGGTCCTCGACTCCGAGTTCGGCGAAAGGATTGTCGGTCTTGAATCCGGCCTTCTGCATGCCCTTCTCGTCGAAGGCGTCGCCGTCCACGAGTATCATGGCGGTGGGCTTGCACCATTTGGCGTTGGACTTGAGGGCGGCGGGATTCATCGCTACCAGAAGGTCACAGAAATCTCCGGGGGTGCCCACGCCCTCGCTTCCGATATGGACCTGGAAACCGGAAACGCCGGATACCGTGCCGTGGGGCGCGCGTATCTCGGCGGGAAAATCGGGGAATGTTGACAGGGAGTTGCCATAGATCGCCGACATATCAGCGAAAAGAGACCCGGTGAGCTGCATACCATCTCCCGAGTCTCCTGCGAACCTGATCACAACATCCTTTAAGTCAATGACTTTGTGTTGCATTATTTAGTGAGTTCTGCTTGTGCCTGTGCTTGTGCCTGAAGTTCTGCCTGGAGGGATTCCAGAGTGCGGCTCTCGGGGATACCGAGAATCTTGCGGGCCGCGGCCGTGAGATCTTCGCTCTGGGCGGGATCGATATACAGAGCGGAGCTCTTGTCGATCACATAGATGTATCCGCCCTTCTTGGCAAGGTCCTCGACGGTATCCTGGGCCTTCTTGTAGATGGGAGCCATGAGCTGCTGCTGTTGCTGCTGGAGCTCGGCCTGGACGTTCTGTTCGAATTCCTGGATACGCTGCTGTATATCGGTGAGTTCCTTTTCCTTGCTTTCGCGGATGGCCTGTGTCCAGGTGGAGGCCTTCTGCTGATACTGCTGGTATTTTGTATTGAACTCATCGGCCATCGCCTGATAAGTCTCGCGGGCCTCCTTGCTGGAAGCGTCCATCGTGGCACGGGCCTGGTCGGCCTCGGGCATCAGCTGCACGAGCTCGGAGAAGTTCACGTGGGCGAACTTCTGCTGCGCAAAACCTGCTGCGCTCATCATTGCCAGAGCGGCAACCAAAAGAATCTTTTTCATATCTGTCATTTTAAAATTGTTGTCCTATAACAAAGTGGAACTGGCTTCCTCCGTACTGGGAATCGTCGAATCCGTATCCCCAGTCGACTCCGAGCAGTCCGATCATGGGCAGGAACACGCGTACGCCGACACCTGCGCTGCGCTTGATTTCGAACGGGTTGAAATCGCGGATGTCGCTCCAGCAGTTTCCGGCCTCCAGGAACCCGAGCACGAAGATGGTCGACTGGGGCTGAAGGACGACCGGGTAACGGAGCTCCAGGGTGAACTTGTCGTAAACGTTGCCCGCGTACGTAGCGGTGTTGCTGTACGGAGAGACCTTGGTAGGAGTAAGCCTGTTGTTCTCATACCCCCTCAGAGCTACTATTTCCGTGCCATAAGTCATATAGCCCGACATTCCGTCGCCTCCCACGAGGAATCCTTCGAAGGGAGAATAGCCCCAGTTGCGATTGTAGTACCCCAGATATCCGAACTGCGCCCTTGTCATGATGACGAAGTCGAGGGTGCTGAACGGCTTGATGTATGTGGCGGCGGAGAATTTCCATTTGTGGTACTCTATCCAGCGGTAGCGGTCCTGGACGGTCCAGTTGTCGTACTGGACGTCCTGCCATCCGATGGGCTTTCCGCCGCGTTCGGTGATCTTGGCACCCGATACGGGGTCGTAGTCGAACTTGCGGAAGAGGGAGTACGGCGGGGTGATCGCAAGCGAAGCGGAGAAGTCGGAACCCGAGCGCGGATAGATCTGCTGGTCCGTGGAATTGCGCATCAGGTTGATGGTGTAGCTGAGATTGTGAGAAACGCCGGTGTCGAAGATGAAACCGTAGTTCCAGTTGCGAAGGCGATACGTCTGCCAGCTCAGGCCGTTGTACAGCACGAAGTAATTGTCGGGCCACTTGAGGCGCGCGCCAAGGGAGGCAGAGGCGCCGAAGACCTCCATCTGCTGCTCGTTGCTGAGGATTCCGAGCCAGAGGTTGGAATTGGTGGCGCGTGTGTAATATCCGGAGAGGCTGAGCGAGGTAGGCTTCTTGCCGAAGAGCCAGGGCTCCATGAAGCTCGCGGTGAGCGCGGTGTAATAGGTGCCGTTGGTCTGGAAACGGAAGGCGAGGTTCTGGGCGTCGCCGAGAGGGACGGGGCGCCAGGCGCTCTTGTCGAACATGCGTGCCGTGGAGAAGTTGTTGAAGCTCACGCCGACGGTGGCCACGAAGGTGTTTCCTCCCCATCCGCCGCTGAGCTCCAGCTGGCTGGAGGGCTTCTCGGTGACGTTATATACGATGTCGACGGTGTTGTTGAGCGAATTGGGGATGATGGAGTAGCCGGTGTTGGGGTCCGCTATGGCCTCGGCGTCGAACTGGCCGAGGGATGCGATCTCACGGATGGAGCGCTCGAAGTCGGACTGGCTGAACAGGTTGCCGGGGCGGGTGAACAGCTGCCTGCGGACTACCTTTTCGTTGGTGAGGTCGTTGCCGTTGATGATTATGTTGTTGAGCGTGGCCTGCTTGCCCTCGGAGATGCGGAGCTCCACGTCGACGGAATCGTTCTGGATGTTGGTCTCGACGGGGGTGATGTTGCAGAACAGGTAGCCGTTGTCGCGGTAAACCTTGGAAACGTCAAGTTCGTTCTGCTTGCCGCCGCCGTGGATGCGCTTCTCCATGGATACGACGTCGTACACGTCCCCTTTTTCTATCTTGAGTATCTCGTTGAGGGACTCTGAAGGGAACACGGAGTTGCCTGTCCAGGTGATGTCGCGGAAGTAGTAGCGGTCGCCTTCTTCGAACTCGAGGTCTATCGCAAGCTTTCCGGGCTCGATGTAATAGACGGAATCGCGGACAAGGCGGGCGTCGCGGAAGCCGGCCTCGTTGAAGGCGGAGATGACGGACTTCTTGTCGTTGACGTACTCCTTGGCGTTGAATTTCTTGCTGTTGAAGAAGTTGTAAATCTTGTTGGACTTCGTCTTCTTCATGGAGCGGGCGAGCTTGAAGTCGCTTACGTGCTCGTTGCCGATGAAGTTGATGTCCTTGATGCGGACGCGCTCGCCGCGGTCTACGGCGAAGTTGACGCGGATGGCGTTGCGGATGACGGAATCCTTCTGGACCTCGGCGGCGACGGTGGCGTTGAGGAAGCCCTTTTCCGCGTAGAATCGCTTGATGATGTCGGACGCCGTCTTTTCAACATATTCGGAGAACTCCCCGCCGCGGCGGAGGTTGAGCCTGTCCTGCAGCTCTTTCTTGTCGCCGGACTTGACGCCGGAGAAGGTCCAGCGGGAAACCCTGGGACGTTCCTTGATGATGATCTTGAAGAATGCGGAATCGCCGACGTCGGATACATGGTCGATTACCAGCGACACATCCTCGAAATAGCGCCTGAGCCACAGTTTGCGGACTATTTCCGAAACGTCGTCCCCGGGGACGGTGACCTCCATGCCCTTGCGAAGACCGGTGAGCTGGGTAATCTGCTGCGAGCTGAAATAGCTGTTGCCCTCAACGGAAACGCCGCCCACGACGTATTTGCGGGGGTGGGAATAATCTACTTCCACAGGTGCTTGCTGCGCCTTCAGGGAGAGACATCCGGCAAGGAGCAGTACAAGGGCGACGATATATCTTCTGGTCATCACTTTCCGATAAGGATGCAAATATACGGAATTATTTGACTTTTCCGAAACGCCGGTCCCTCAAAGAGTACTCTTCCAGGGCGGCAAGGTACTGTTCCCTTCTAAAATCGGGCCAAAGCACGTCGGTGAAAACCAGTTCCGTATATGCTATCTGCCAGAGCATGAAATTGCTGATACGCTGCTCTCCGGAGGTGCGGATAAGGAGGTCCGGGTCCGGTACGCCGGCGGTCACGAGGTACTTTTCCAGGTCTTCCCCGCCGTCGGCCGACATGCGTCTCGCCGCCTGGGCGATATCCCATTTTCCGCTGTAACTGACGAAGATAAGGACGGTCATGCGGGTACCCGCGGAGGTGGCGGCGTCAAGGGAATCTATGGCCTCGTTGAGTTCGGGGGAAAGGCGGGCGCGGTTGCCGAGCACGCGGAAATGGATGCCGTTCTTGAGGAGAGTCTCCCTCTCTGCATTTATCGACTTGATAAACAAGGACATAAGAGCAGAGACCTCGGAGTCGGGACGGGCCCAGTTCTCCTCGCTGAACGCAAACAGGGAAACGTACTGAATGCCAAGCTCTACGCTGGTTTCGAACACGGCGCGGACGCTTTCCACTCCCTCGCGGTGGCCGAACACCCTGTCCAGCCCCCTCTGGCGTGCCCAGCGGCCGTTGCCGTCCATGATTATTGCTACGTGACGGGGAATCTTGTTCATCATTGGTCTGTATTTCGGACATCGCTCCCCCAGTGCAGGCGGGAGCGGAGAGCCTCGATGAAATTGGAGCCGTCCAGGACCACGCGCCGCAGGGCTCCGGGAACGGCGGAAATCTCCAGGCGCGAGGAGGCGGGAATGTCGAAGTCACGGTTGTCCACCGAGAGGCGGACGGAGTCCTCGCGCGAGTGGAAAGCGAGCCCGATCCGGGCGCTGTCGGGCACTATGAGGGGACGGACGTTCAGGTTGTGGGGAGCAACGGGCGCAAGTATGAGCACCTTGGATTCGGGCAGGCAGATGGGGCCGCCTACGCTGAGGGCATAGGCCGTTGAGCCGGAAGAGGTTGCGACTATGAGGCCGTCGGCCCAATACGTAGGCAGGGGGCGGCCGTCGACAAGTGCGTCGATGCCCAGCATGGCGCCTCCCTCACGCATGACGCAGATCTCGTTGAGGGCGAACTGCGGGCCGTCGCAGACGCACCAGCCCTCCACCTTCACAAGGCCGCGGCGCTCGATGGTATAGGCGCCTGCGGCAAGGGCGTCGGCTATGCTGCCGGCCTTGTTTTCCGACAGGAATCCGAGACGTCCGAAATTGACCCCGAGGACCGGAAGGTCTGCGCGAAGGGCAAGCGATGCGGCGGAAAGATATGTGCCGTCGCCGCCGAAACTGAGGAGCATGTCGGTACCGTCCTGTATCTGGGAGGCCTCCAGCGCAGGATACACATCCAGGCCTGCGGCGCCCATGGCGGCGAGAAGCCCCAGCACTTCCGGATCGAGCTGAAGGCGGGAATCCTTCAAATAGTAGGCAAGTTTCATTTCAGACTTCAAATTTAGCACAATATTTCGTATTTTTGCATTCCCATGACTAGATTAAGCGTCAACATAAACAAAATAGCCACTCTGCGCAACGCGCGCGGCGGCAACCTCCCGGACCCTGCAAAGGCCGCCGTGGACATCGAGCGTTTCGGCGCGCAAGGCATCACCGTCCACCCCAGGCCGGACGAGCGCCACATCCGTTACTCCGACGTCCGTACGATACGTCCCCTCGTTACCACGGAATTCAACATCGAGGGCAATCCCATACCGTCGTTCCGCGACCTGGTCGCGGAAGTCCGCCCGGACCAGGTGACCCTGGTGCCCGACGCCCACGACGCCATCACCTCCAACGCCGGCTGGGACACCATCGCCAACCGCGAATTCCTCACGGAAATGTGCTCCCGCTTCAAGGCTCTCGGCATACGCACATCCATCTTCGTGGACCCTTGCCCTGAGATGGTACGCGGCGCCGCCCTCTGCGGAGCCGACCGCGTAGAGCTCTATACGGCCGCTTATGCGGAAGATTATCCGGAGGACAGGGAAAAGGCCGTCAAGCCATACCTGGAGGCCGCCCGTGCCGCAAAGGAAGCCGGCCTGGGGCTCAATGCCGGGCACGACCTCAACCTCGAAAACCTTGCCTGGTTCATCCATAGCATCCCGTGGACGGACGAGGTTTCCATAGGCCACGCACTCATCTCCGACGCCCTCTACCTCGGTCTGGAAAAGACCGTGGCAGCCTATTTGGCAGAGATTCGGAAAAAATAGTTACATTTGCAGATTGCAACTAAAAGAAATTATTAGATAAGATGAAAAGAATCCTCACCGGCATCATCGCCACCGCAGGCGTCATCGCCCTGCTTTCCGCTTCGTTCACAAGCTGCAACAACGCCGCCGCCCCCGCATCCAAGGCATCAGCGGACAGCACGCTCGCCGCAGGCGCAATAGTGTATTTCAACCTCGACCGCGTACTTGACGAATACGACATGGCCAACGACCTGCGCAGCGTAGCGGAAACCAAGATAAACAGCATCAACCAGGAAGTGACCCGCCGCGGCAACAAGCTGGAAAAAGACATCAAGACCTTTCAGGACAAGATCAACAAGGGCCTCATGACCCAGTCCGTCGCGGAAGTCCAGAGCCGCAAGCTCCAGGAGCAGCAGAACAGCTTCCAGCAGTATGCCGCCCAGAAGCAGCAGGAGATCGCCGAGGAGCAGCAGGTGATGATGAACCAGATAGCCGACGCCATCAAGACCTTCATCGACGAGTACAACGCCACCAAGGGCTACGCCATGATCCTCACCACCCAGGGTGAAATACTCCCCGCTCCCGTCGTCACCGCAGATCCGTCCCTCGACATCACAGACGACCTCCTCGAAGGCCTCAATGCCGCATACGTCAAGAGCAAATCGGAAAACAACGAATAGGTCTTGAAAATCGCGATACTTTCCTGCCTCTATCCCTTCAGGGGAGGAATAGCCCAGTTCAACGCCGCCCTGGCGAGGGAACTGGGCCGCGATCATATTGTAAAGGCCTTCAATTTCACTACCCAGTATCCTCCCCTTCTGTTTCCCGGCAAAACCCAATACGTCACGCCGGAAGACAAGGCCGACAATTACCCTTCCGAGCGCATTCTCAGCACAGTCAACCCATTCACCTGGAGCAGGACCGCACGGGCCATAGAGGAATGGGGAGCCGACGTCCTCATCATGCGCTACTGGATGAGCTGGTTCGCCCCGTCCCTCGGATGGGTGGCCCGCAGGGTGGGTGACAGATGCAAGGTTGTCGTCATCACCGACAACATCATCCCCCACGAACCCCACTTCTTCGACGCCCCCCTTACCAAGTGGTTCCTCAAGGGCGTTGACGGCTGCGTTCCCCTCAGCGATTCCGTGGCGTCCGAGCTGCAGGCACTGAGCCCCGGGAAGCCCTTCCAGGTCATCCCCCACCCGGTTTACAACCATTTCGGAGACCCCGTAAGCCGCGGGAGCGCGGAAGACGCCCTCGGCATTCCCCACGGCGGCAGGAACCTGCTGTTCTTCGGCCTCATCAGGAAATACAAGGGACTGGACATACTCCTCCGGGCATTCGACGGCCTGCCGCGGGACTACCGCCTCGTCATAGCCGGAGAACCCTACGGAGACTTCTCCGAATACCGCAGGCTCATCGACGACAGCCCGGCAAAGGACCGCATATACCTGTTCGACCGATACATCCCCGACGGTGAGGTCCGCACCTTCATGTGCGCCTCGGACGCCGTGGTGCTGCCTTACAGGAGCGCCACCCAGAGCGGAGTCAACGCCGTCGCCCTGCATTTCGAGGTACCCATGATAGTGACAGACACCGGTTCGCTCAAGGCCACCGTAGAGGGTGCCGGCACGGGCCTCATCGTAGATAAACCCGAGCCCGAATGCGTCCGGGAGGGAATCCTGCGATTCTTCGGCACACCGGGCCTTCAGGAGGAATGCAAAAAACACATCCGCACTCAGAAGGAACTGCTTTCGTGGTCCGGATTCTGCAAGAGACTGCTAAGCTTTACCGAATCATTATGAAACGATATTTCATTGCAACGCTTCTGCTCTCGATGCTCCTTCCCCTCGGAGCGTCGGCGCAATGGTACCTGTTCCCCGGAGGACGCCCTTCCAAGGACAGTACGAGCGTCAATACCGGCGACGTCTTCATTCCCGTCAAGAGCGACGAGGAGCTGCAGGCGGAAAGGGATGCGATATGGAACAGGAAGATAGCCCTCATATTGCCGCTCAAAAGCACTGAAACCCCCAACAGCAACTTCCTGGACTTCTACAGCGGGGTCCTGATGGCCGCCGACGAGCTCTCCAGCGGGCAGGTACGTTACGAGCTGAACGTCTACGATTCCACGGTAGGATTCCCTTCCGTTTCCGAACTTGCGGAATCGGACCTTGTCATCGGTCCGGTCAGCTACGAAGACGTCACCCGGATGCTCCCGAGGCTCCATGGAAAGTATCTTGTCTCCCCTCTCGACCCCAAAGTGGCCCAGCTTACAGACCGCTACAACGTCATCCAGGCTCCCGCAGGATGGGAAGCACAGGTTGACGAGCTCATCGCATGGGTTTCCGAGGAACTCCGCGGCGGCGATTCCGTAGTGCTCCTTCAAAGCGCCGACGAGGCCGCCGGAGAAATGGCGTCACGCCTCGCACTCAAGCTGTCCGAGGCCGGCATCCCATACGAAGTCAATTCTTCTGCCATAGCATACGAGGGCACGGTGCGCGGCACCTGCCGTTTCGTCCTTGCATCCGAAAATGACGCATTCTGCGCCACGGCGGTACGTGACGCCGCCCTGATGAACCTCCGCGGCGGGCATAACGTCGTTTACAGCACCTCCAGGCTCCGTTCGGTCGACGAACTCGAGATAGAGAGCATCCACGCCGCCGCCACACGCATTACGTCTTCCTACTATGCCGACCCTGCAAGCCGGGAAGTAAAGCTGTTCAGCGACAAATACCGCTCAGTTTTCAAGGGAGAGCCAGGCCAGTGGGTATTCCAGGGCTACGACCTCATGTACTACTTCTGTTCCACCCTGGGCCGCGATCCCTCGGTCTGGAACGCAGAGCTCGCCACCACGCCCGGCAAGGGCCTTCAGACAGACTTCCGCTTCGACGCCACCGGCAAGACCAACACCGCCGTCCGCCGCCTGCGCTACAACCCCAACAACACAATAACACTCGTGCGCTGATGGAAAAAGTCAGATGTCTCATCATAGGCGGAGGTCCCGCAGGATACACCGCAGCAATTTACGCCTCCCGCGCCGCTCTCAGCCCCGTGCTCTACGAGGGCATGGAACCCGGAGGCCAGCTTACCACCACCACGGTGATCGAGAATTTCCCGGGCTATCCGGAGGGGGTTGACGCCAACGCCCTCATGGCCGACATGCGCTCTCAGGCCGTACGCCTGGGTGCGGACGTCCGCAGAGGCACCGTTACCGCAGCCGACCTGTCCGGGCGCCCGTTCAAGCTGACGATCGACGACGAAACCGCCCTCGAGGCGGATGCCCTCATTATAGCCACCGGCGCCACCGCGCGCTACCTCGGGCTGCCCTCCGAGCAGAAGTTCCGCGGCCTGGGCGTATCGGCCTGCGCCACCTGCGACGGCTTCTTCTACCGCCGCAAGGACGTCGCCGTGGTGGGAGGAGGAGACACCGCCTGCGAGGAAGCCACCTATCTTGCAAGCCTTTGCAACAAGGTTTACATGATAGTCCGCCGCGACGTACTGCGCGCTTCCGTCGCCATGCAGGAAAAGGTCAAGTCCACTCCCAACATCGAGATTCTCTGGAACTGCAACACCCGCGAAGTCCTCGGAGATTCCGGCGGCGTTACCGGTGCACGCCTGGAACGCAAGGACGGAGAAGTCTTCGACATCTCCATAGACGGATTCTTCCTGGCAATCGGGCACAACCCTCAGTCGGCCCTGTTCGCCCAGTGGGTCAACACAGACTCCGAGGGCTACATAATCACCGACGGCCGCACAAGCCACACCAACGTGGAGGGCGTATTCGCCGCCGGGGACGTCCAGGATCCGCGTTACCGCCAGGCCATCACCGCGGCGGCATCCGGCTGCCGTGCGGCCCTCGACGCAGAAAAATTCCTCAAGCAATGAAGCGTCTTTTCATCATAACCGCCGTCCTGCTTGCGGCCTTCTCCTGCAAGAGCGCCTACGAGACGCTCCTGGAAAGCAACGACACCGAGGCCAAGTACCAGGCGGCATTCGACTTCTTCAGCCAGGGCAAGTATACCAAGGCGAGCCAGCTGTTCGAATCGCTTTCGTACATTACCAACGGCACGGCCCGCGACGACACGGTACAGTACTACTGGGGTCTGAGCAACTACAGGGCAAAGGACTACATCACGGCGGAGACCAATTTCCAGAATTTCACCCGCAACTTCCCCCGCAGCCCGTTCGCCGAGAATGCCGAATTCCTCCGCCTTGACTGCCTGTTCCGCGAAACGCTCCGCTACGAACTGGACCAGACGCCCACGTACAAGTGCCTCACGGCAATCCATGAGTATCTGATAAATCACCCGGACACCGAATACCGTGACGTCTGCGACCATATGCTGGACGACCTTGAGGAGCGTCTGGACCGCAAGGCGTACGAAGCGGCCTATCTCTATTACAAGATGGAAGACTACAAGGCCGCAAGGGTGGCGCTCCGCAACGTTCTCAAGGACGACGCAGAGAACCGCTACCGCGAAGAAATATTGTATTACACCGCCATGGCCTCATACAATTACGCCAACATGAGCGTCAAGGCCAAGCAGAAAGAACGTTTCCTGGTGTTCTACGACGACTATTTCAACTTCGTCGGCGAATACCCCGAATCCCCCAGGCGCGCCGAACTCGACCGCATCTACAAGAAAGCAAAGGAAAAATATTGATAAATAATGGAAAAGAAAGTACCCAACAACACCGTCACAAGGGACATCAAGGACCTTGCAGCCCCCACCGGAAACATCTACGAGACCACCGTCATAATAGCCCAGAGGGCCAACCAGATCGCCCTCGCCGAGAAGAAGGAACTCGCCAAGAGGCTTGAGGAATTCAAAGGCGAACGCGACACCATGGAAGAGACCTTCGAGAACAAGGAGCAGATCGAAATCTCCAAGTATTTCGAGCGTCAGCCCAAACCCGGGCTGGTAGCCACCACCGAATTCGAAAACGGCGAGCTTGACTACCGCATAGCGGCCTCCGACGGCAAAGCCGAATAGCGGTGCTGCAAAGCCTGCACATACGCAATTTCGTACTCATAGACTCTCTGGACGTACAGTTTCCGGAGGGTCTTGTGATCATTACGGGACAGACCGGCGCCGGCAAATCCATTTTGCTGGGCGCCCTGGGCCTGCTGGCCGGCGACAAGGCCGACCCGTCGCTCATACGTGCCGGCGCCGACAATTGCGTGGTGGAGGGCATCTTCAACACCACGGAGGGAGAGCGCATAATCAGGCGCGTCATCTATTCTTCCGGACGATCGCGCAGCTTCATCGACGACTGCCCCGTGCAGCTGCAGGAGCTAAGCGAACTCGGAGGACGCCTGTTCGACATCCACTCCCAGCACCAGAGCCTCCTGCTTACCGACCGCCAGTTCCAGCTCGGCCTCCTGGACCGCTATGCCGGAGCCGCAGCGGCCTCGGAAGACTGCCGCAAGGCTTGGGACCGCCTGGGCGAATGCGAACGCGAGCTGGACAGGGTCCGGGAGGCCAGCCGGCGCAGCCGCGCAGAATCCGACTACAACTCAGCCCAGCTTCGCGAGCTTGAAGCTGCGGCGCTGCGAAGCGGAGAGCTCGAGTCGCTTGAGGAAGAGCAGCTCGCACTCGGCAATGCGGAAGAAATCCGCGAGCGCCTTCAGACCGCCATGGACTGCTTCAACGGAGGAGAAATCCCCGTGCGGGAGGCTCTCCAGCAGGCGCGCAAGGCGCTGGAACACGCCGCCCGCTACCTTCCGGGAGCCTCTTCCCTGTCGGAAAGGATTGATTCCGCCCGGATCGAGCTGGACGACATCTTCTCCGAGGTAGAAAACGAAGCGGAACGCATCGACACTTCCCCGCAGCGTCTGGAGCAGGTGGAGCAGCGTCTGTCGCTGCTGTACCGCCTTATGACAAAGCACGGCTGCAGCACCGTGGACGGGCTGATCGAAGTCCGTGAACGCTACGCATCCATGGCGGTGGACGCGGAAGGCCTGGAAGACAGGATAGCCACGCTCGAAAAGCAGCTCTCCGGGCTCAAGTCGCAGCATGAGAGCCTTTGCAAGCGTCTGCACGACATGCGCGCTAACGCAGCGGCGAGCTTCAGCGCCGAGGTTACGGACGGCCTGTCCTTCCTGGAACTGGAGCGCGCCCGTTTCCAGGTACGTCTCACAGGAACCGCACCGGGCCCCTCAGGCTCCGACACCGTGGAGTTCCTCTTCAGCGCAGACGGCGCGCGCAGCATCGAACTCGCCAAATGCGCTTCCGGAGGCGAACTTTCCCGCATCATGCTGAGCCTCAAGGCCCTGATGGCCCGCTTCGACGGTATGCCCACCCTCATCTTCGACGAAATCGACACCGGAGTCTCGGGCAGCGTCGCCGCCAGGATGGGGCAGATGATCTGCCGCATGGGAGAGACCATGCAGGTATTCTCCATCACCCACCTCCCCCAGGTGGCGGCCAAAGGCACCGTGCATTATCTGGTCAGCAAAACGTTCGACTCCCGGAGCGGCCGTTCAACATCCGGCATCACCCTGCTTCAGGGAGAAGCCAGGGTGCAGGAAATCGCCCGCCTGCTCAGCGGTGAATCCATAACCGCAGAGGCCGTGGCCAACGCCAGGGCCCTGTTAAGCGAAGGGGCATGAAACGCAGGACGCATCGCCAGCCGGCCGACACCGAAGCTTTCTCCCGGATGCTCGGCACCTACGGGCTCAAGATGACTCCGCAGAGGCTTGCCGTACACAGGGCGATGCTCAAGCATATCCACGCCGACGCGGATACCGTATATGACTCCGTACGTTCCGAGGGCACCCGCATCGCCCGTTCGAGCGTCTATAACATACTTACCTCCCTTGCCGACACCGGAATCTACTCCAGACGGTTCAGTTCCAACGGCAAGGTGGTTTTCGACATCAACGCCTGGAGGCACCTGCACCTGTACGATTCCGTCAACCACGAGTTCGTGGACATCGACGCGCCCGACCTGCTGGAAGAAGTCCAGGCTTTCCTCAAGGGGCACCGCTTCCGCGGCTACAGGATAGAAGACATCGACATCCAGATAGTCTGCCGCCCCACAAAAAAGAAACTGTTATGAAACGTTTGTTCGCATTCATCCTGGCCCTGACTGCCTTTTCCGCCTGCATCGACCAGGACCCGTTCCTCTACCGCATAGTCACGTTCGGATTCCCCCAGGAAGACGGCTCCCTGCTTGCCGACGACGGCATCAGGTACATACTCAACAGTACTGCCACGGACTTCGACTGGGCAAGGTTGCCCCGGGTGATAGCAGTCCTGGACGTTACCGAAGCCGTTTCGGACAGCACATACAAAGCCCGCCTGCAGCAGTATACCACCCCGGTTTACAAAGAGCCGGTGGTAGTTTCCGAAGGAGAGCTTCCCGACACCCTGGGAACCGACGACATATTGGTGTCGGATGTGTGGTACTCGGGAGGCTGCCTCAACATGATGAACGTAATAGAACTGCAGCAGAACGATACCGGAGGCCACATGATCAGCCTTGTCGCCGACTGCAGGGAAGAGTCTCCCGACACCCTGAAGTTCGAGATTCATCACAAAAGCAACCAGGCTTACACTCCCGCCGATATGCTGTCCGATTATTCCTTCTACTCTTCGTTCCCCGTAAAGTCCCTCATGCCCAAACGCGATTCGGTCATCATCAAAGTCAGCTGGACATGGAACGGAGAGCCTGCGTCGGCATCCGGGAAAATCAAGTTATAGATAAAATCATTATCTTTGCGAAGACATGGTCAAGTTCATCCGCCTGCTTATCGCCGCCGCAACCGCAGTCTGCCTTTGCTCCTGCGCCAATTCCTTCAAGGACATCAAAGTGACGTCCTTCGATCTGGTGTCGGTTTCGCCCAAGGGCCTTTCCGCGCTTGACGCTTCCGTAGCGATAGGGGTGGACAACCCCACGGTGCAGGTGACCCTCACCAAGATGTACGCCATCGTGAAGATGGACGGAGAGCCCTGCCTGCATTTCACCGCCGACGACGTCACGCTTGCCCCGCGCTCGCAGGAAATATACGAAATTGATGTTCACGGGAACATCGACGGAGCCTTCAATCCCTTCCAGATCCTGACTCTCTTCAAAGGCTCCAGCCTCGACCCGCTGACGGTCGACGTCTGGTTCCGGGGAGTGCTCAAGAACGGTTTTGGCAAGGATTTCGAATACAAAGACATTCCGGTCAAGGACCTGATCGACAAGATATGAAAAGGATTCTAACTATATTCGCAGCCCTGGCGCTTTGCCTGGCCGCCCGCGCCCAACAGCAGGAACAGGACCCCGAGGCTGTCAAGTACAACGCCCTGGACCAGTTGTCGGAGTACGTAACCGTCAACCAGAGCGACGAGGTCGCAGCCGCCCTCAACGCACACGTGGAGCGCAACGAGAAGCGCGCCGCAGCCGGCCTCACGGACCAGACATACCGCATCCGTATCTACTTCGACAGCGGCCAGAACGCCCGCAGCGAGTCCGAGGCCGCCGCCGCACGTTTCCGCAACCTTCACCCCGGAGTGCCGGTATCCCGTTCTTATACGAACCCGTTCTTCAAGGTGACCGTGGGCAATTACGCCACCAAGGCCGATGCCGCCAACGCCCTGAAGACCATCGTACAGGAGTTCCCCACCGCATTCATCGTCCGCAACCAGTAAACCATGCTCAAGACAGGACTCGAACTCAAGCAGCAGCAGAAACTCTCCCCTCTCCAGATCCAGACCATCAAGCTCATCGAGCTTCCCATCCAGGACCTGGAACAGAAGGTGAGGGCCGAGCTGGAAAGCAACCCCGTGCTTGACGACGAGCCCGACCCGGACAGCGAGGAAGAGCGCCGCGAGGTCTCCATCGATTCCATGAAGGAAGACGGCGACATCCCCGCATACAAGCTGAAAGTCAACAACTGGGGCAAGGATCCCCGTCCGGAATACAACACCTTCTCCGTCAAGGAAGGCTTCACCCAGAGCCTACAGAGGCAGCTCGGATACCGCAACCTCACGCCGCATGAGCACGAGGTGGCGTCTTTCATAATCGGCAGCCTGAGCGACGACGGTTACCTGCGCCGCGACCTTGACGCCATGGTCGACGACCTGGCCTTCCGCGCCGGCATTGAGACCAACGAAGAAGAGGTGGAAAGGATGCTCAAGGTCATCCAGGATTTCGAGCCGGCCGGCGTGGGTGCAAGAGACCTTAGGGAATGCCTGCTGCTGCAACTGGCCAACCTTCACCAGACTCCGGAAGTCATCAACGCCACACGTATCATCGATGAGTGCTTCCAGGACTTCTCCAACAAGCATTTCCAGAAAATCCAGTCCCGCCTGGGCATAACCGAAGACGAGCTCAAGGCGGCGTTCGCAAAGATCGTCAAGCTCAATCCTTCCCCGGGCGGTCAGGTTGACGACTCGTACGACGACCAGTCCAGCCAGATAGTCCCCGACTTCATCCTCGACGAGCACGACGGAGTGCTGGATTTCACCATGCCCCGCTTCAACATCCCCGAGCTGCGCGTCAACAAGAAATACGCAGACCTGCTCATGGACGCTAAAGGTTCCTCCGAACGCGCCCAGAAAGAGGCCGCCGCATTCGTCAAACAGAAGCTGGACTCGGCAAAATGGTTCGTGGAGGCGCTCAAGCAGCGCCAGAACACCCTCAGCAAGACCATGCGCGCCATCCTGGACTACCAGCACGACTACTTCCTGGACGGCGACGAGAGCAACCTCCGCCCCATGGTTCTCAAGGACATAGCCGAGGTCACCGGCTTCGACATATCCACCATAAGCCGTGTGGTCAACAGCAAGTATATCGAGACCCACTTCGGCATATTCCCCCTCAAATCCTTCTTCTCAGAGGGCATGGAGAATACCGAGGGGGAGGAAATCTCCACCCGCGAGCTCAAGAAGGCCCTCCAGGAGTGCATCGACGCGGAAAACAAACACAAGCCGCTCACCGATGAGCAGCTTGTCGTGGAGATGTCCCGCCGCGGCTACAAAGTCGCCCGCCGCACCATCGCCAAATACCGCAGCCAACTCGGCATCCCTCTGGCAAGGTGGCGTAAGGAAATCTAGCTCTTGTTTTGCACACAAAAACGGCTAATGCAGATTCCCCTTTGTCCGTCCAAAGTGCGGTAAAGGTCCCTCATTTCTATCTGCGGGTCAAGAAAAAATGCATTCGGCCTCCCTTTCTGCTCAGTAGTCAGAATAGTAACCCTGTACCCATGTGAGACCAGCCAGTTGGCCTTGTCCGCCAGCACCCGTTCCATTCCCGCCTTACGGTAGAACCCGGCTATGTTGTAAAGAATGTGCAAATAGCTATTGTGATTATTGAAAAATGGCCTATATTTGCATCGGATATTAGAAAGTGAGCAATGCGGCTCGAATAACAAGAGCGTCGCTGTTATATGGCAGATGGCGCTCTTTCTTTTTACTTTTGACGGATGGGGTACATCTCCCTACAGCGGTCACACCACAAATTCTGATATCCAATGAAAACAAGAGCCGCACTGATAGGCATACTTGTACTAGGTACAAGCGCCAGACGCGTTCGCGTACACTCCTACTGGAGAATTCGCCGCGGTAAAAAAGAACATGTAAGGGCTCATTGGCGCACATTGTGGCGCTAAGTGAGTCCTGACCAGTTCCCGGAACTGGTGGCTGCCCGACCATCCGTCCGGAGGTTTTCCTCCCCTGAACCGTCCGCAAGGGCGGTTCTTGTATTTGGGGCCTGCCGGCTATGTCGTAGAAGATGTGCATAATCGTTAGCAAAAAATTATTACTATCTTAGCATGCAGAAAGCATGCTCGCCAGACAAAACATATTCGGCAGGATTTGGAGGTTTTACCGCGACGGCTTCAGGAACATGACCTGGGGCCGGCCGCTGGTGTGGCTTATCCTGCTCAAGCTGTTTATCCTCTTCGCCGTGCTGAGGGTGTTTTTCTTCAAGCCGGCCATGGCGGGCTTGAGCGACGAGCAGAAGAGCGAGCAGGTGGGCGAGAGACTTACCAAAACCAACAACACAAATACACTGAACCTTTTAACCGATTAACCTTATGGATTTAGTATTCTGGTCCCGCATCCAGTTCGCCATGACGGCGGCCTACCACTGGCTGTTCGTTCCGCTGACCCTCGGGCTGGCGCTTGTGATGGCTGTGATGGAGACAATCTACCTCGTCAAAAAGGACGAGTTCTGGAAAAAGACCGCCCGGTTCTGGATGAAGCTCTTCGCGGTCAACGTCGCGGTGGGCATCGCCACCGGCATCATCCTTGAATTCGAATTCGGCACGAACTGGAGCAACTATTCCTGGTTCGTCGGCGACATGTTCGGCGCGCCGCTCGCGATCGAAGGCATCCTTG
>JAFZZW010000068.1 GCA_017615615.1 Bacteroidales bacterium | reverse complement strand
GCCTCGGCCTCCAGGCGGTTGCATTTGACCGCTATGGAGCCGGCGCCGGGAAGGCGCGAGGCCGCGAGTGCGACGCGCAGCCTGGCCACCTTGGCGGAGGATACGGCATCAATATAGAGTGGCGGAATGCATCCGCCCACCAGCAGGCTGAGGGTCTCTGCGGGGAGATTCGTATCGGCGACTACGGCGTCGCATTCGTTGATTGCGCCGAGCCTGGCCTCGAGCCATTCGGGAGTCATCAGACCGGTAATCGCCATGTCGGACACGCCTCCGAGCATCTCGCCGTCGGAAGCGCCCACGCTTACGAAACAGGCGTTGCGGGCGCCCTTGACGGTCTTGGAAAGGGAGAGATCCATTCCGGTGGCGGCGCAGCTTTCGCGGAGCATCCGGCCGAAGCCGTCGTCGCCGAACATCGTCGCCAGGCGCACATTATGCCCCAGCAGGGCAAGGTTGTGGGCAATGTTGCGCCCCACGCCCCCGGGGGCTACGGTCACGGTGCCGGGGTTGGAGTCCCCGGCCACGAACAGACCCGCCGCCCTTGCGGCGACGTCCACGTTCGCTCCTCCAATTACGCAGATTTTCATTTCTTTGTACAGGTATCTTTCAGTGCGCACCCCGAGCAGTACGGGCTTTTGCCGGCCTGCCTGCGTCGGATGGTGAAATACACCGCCGCGGCAACGGCGGCCACCACCAGCGCAATAACGATTATCGTAGCAAAATTCATCGCCTTATTCCGAACCCCAAATATAGCTATAAAAACCGTAAAAAGAAAGGGACGGCCCCGCAGGCCATCCCTTCCCTGTCACTTATAAACATCAACTAGAAAAGCAATGCTATCTGGTACGCCAGGAAGGCCATCACCCACGCCACGACGCACTGGAACACTATCATGAACACGGCGAATCTGCCGCCCAGTTCCCTCCTCACGGATGCGATAGCCGCCACGCAAGGGGTATAAAGCAGGCAGAAAACGAGCATGGGTACTGCCGTTGCCACTGTCAGGGTGCCCAGAACGCCAAGGACCTCCATAGTGGATACCACGCTCTCCTTGGCGAGGAATCCGCAGATAAGGGCCGTGACGATGCGCCAGTCGCCGAGTCCGAGCGGCGAGAACAACGGGGCGAGGACTCCGGCCACCCAAGCCAGCATGCTTCCCTCTCCGTTCACGACCATATTGAACCGCCAGTCGAAGGTCTGCAGGAACCAGATGACTATGGTGGCGATGAAAATGACGGTGAAGGCCCTCTGCAGGAAGTCTTTGGTCTTGTCCCACAGCAGATGCCACACGTTGCGGGCTTGCGGCAGGCGATAATTGGGCAGTTCCATCACGAACGGCGCCGCCTCGGCCTTCTTACCCCTGAGTTTGTCCGCAAACGCCACCAGCAGGCCCGTTAGTAAGCCCAGCATATACAGGCACACCAGCACCAGGCCGCCGTGCCCCGGGAAGAATGCGCTCGACAGGAATGCGTAGATGGGCAGTTTGGCCGAACAGCTCATGAACGGTATGAGCATGATGGTCTTGTTGCGGTCGTGGGCCGACGGCAGCGTGCGGGTGGACATCACTCCGGGCACCGAGCACCCGAGGCCGATGAGGAGCGGCACGATGCTGCGTCCCGACAGTCCCGCCTTACGCAGGAAATGGTCCGTAACGAACGCCACGCGCGCCATATATCCGCTGTCTTCGAGCATCGACAGGAAGAAGAACAGGATGATGATTATCGGCACGAAGCTGACTACGGAACCGACACCTCCGAATAGGGCGTCGACGACCAGCGAACGGACGGCTGGGGTGACGCCCCATCCGGCGAAAGCTCCGTCCACCAGCGCGCCCAGTGCCGTTATCCCCCGGTCAAGCAGGTCCTGCAGAGGCGCGCCGAGCACGTCGATCGTGAGCCAGATGACCAGCGCCATGATGACGATGAAGATGGGGATGGCGGTCCACTTGCCGGTCAGCACCTTGTCGATCCGGCGGCTGCGAAGGTACTCCTTGCTCTCGCGCGGCTTGACTACGGTCTGCTCGCAGAGGCGGTGGATGAAGGTATAACGCATGTCGGCGATGGCGGCGGCCCTGTCGAGCCCGCGTTCCTTCTCCATCGTCAGGATGATGCTTTCTATGGCTGCGCGCTCGCCGGGTTCGAGCCCGAGGGCGTTCTCCACCCAGTCGTCACCCTCGATGAGCTTGGTGGCGGCAAACCTCGCGGGGATGCCGGCACGGCGTGCGTGGTCCTCTATCAGGTGTATGACGCTGTGGAGACAGCGGTGTACGGCGCCGCCGTGGTCATCCTTGTCGCAGAAGTCCTGGCGGGCTGGCGCCTCCTGGTAGCGGGCAACGTGTACGGCATGCTCGACGAGTTCCTCGATACCCTCCTGCCTGGCGGCCGAAATGCCCACCACGGGGATGCCGAGGATGCGTTCCATCTCGTTTATACGGATGGTGCCGCCGTTGTTCTTGATTTCATCCATCATGTTGAGCGCCAGCACCATGGGCGTACCGAGTTCCATCAGCTGGAGGGTGAGGTAGAGGTTGCGCTCGATGTTGGATGCGTCAACTATGTTGATGAGGCCGCGGGTGTCGGGCCTGAGGATGAATTCGCGTGAAACGAGCTCCTCCGCCGTATAGGGCGAGAGGGAGTAGATGCCGGGGAGATCGGTGATGGTCGTTTCGGGGTGCCCTTTGATGACGCCTTCCTTGCGGTCCACCGTGACACCGGGAAAGTTGCCTACGTGCTGGTTGGAACCTGTGAGGACGTTGAAGAGGGTGGTCTTGCCGCAGTTCTGCTGGCCGGCGAGGGCGAAAGTGAGTTTGGTGTCCCTGGGAAGGGCGTTTTCGTGCTTTTTGGAATGGTATTTTCCGCCTTCGCCGAGGCCCGGGTGGGCGTTGTGGTCGTGGAGATAGACGTTGTACGGAAGGTCGGATTCCTGCTTGCCGGGAGCTTCTATGGCTTCGCGGGGAAGGACTTCTATTTCGTCGGCTTCTTTGGATCGGAGGGTGAGGGCGTAGCCGTTTATCTGGATCTGGATGGGGTCGCCCATCGGGGCGCGGTCAACGACTTTGATTACCGCGCCGGGGATCAGCCCCATGTCCAGAAAGTGGTTGCGGGTCGCGCCTTCGCTCCCCACCTTTATGACTTCGGCCCACTGGCCGGGATTCATTCCGTCGATTGTCATTGCGGCGCAAAGTTACGACGGTTTCTCCGTCCCTGCAATACCAAATTATTGGGATTACTCCTTGCTGTGCCTCCCGCCGCTGGCTGTGCCTCCCGCCGGATGGCTGTGCCTCCCGCCGGAGAGGGGCACTCGCTCCCATTACAAAAAT
>JAFZZW010000067.1 GCA_017615615.1 Bacteroidales bacterium | reverse complement strand
AAGGAGCGTAATGGAAAACCCCGGCGAAGCAGTGGAGGGTGAAGTTGAAGTCTTCCGTGACGACGGGTTTGCTCCATCTGCCGTCTACGCACTTGGTATAGACGATCGCGCTGGTCGGGTAGTAATTGAATGATCTTTTGGAATAATCGATTTCAGCCATGGCTTTAGTCTTCAATTATATGGTCTTTGTTGTAAGTGTGTATCTTGGTTTCGCCGGCAAGGATGATATAGCCGTTCTCGGCGAGGGAAGCGAGCTCGTTCTCTCCCGGATAGATGACTACCGGTGCGAGCCAGCTGACCTTTTTGGTGATGGCGTCGGTAATCTCCTTGCTGTAGGCAATGCCCCCAGTGAGGATTATCGCATCCACCTTGCCGTCCACCACCGCTCCCTGCGACACGATGTATTTGGCGATATTGAGCACGAAGGCCTTGAGGAAGAGCTGGTAATCCTCCTTGCCTTCATTGGCGCAGCGTACCACTTCCCTCATGTCGTTGGTGCCGAAATATGCCACGGCGCCGCCCTTGCCGATGAGCTTCTTCTTGATCTCCTGCTTGGTGTATTTGCCGCTGAAGCACATGTCGATCAGGGCGAAGGGAGGGCAGCAGCCGGCGCGCTCCGGAGTGATGGGGCCGTCGCCGCCGAGGCCGTGGGAGGTGTCTATCACCTTGCCGCCGCGGTGGGTGGAAATGGTGACGCCGCCGCCCATGTGGCAGATGATGGCGGTGGTGTCCTCCGCCTTGCGGCCGGATTCCCGCAGGTACCGGCGCATGATGGCGCGGGTGTTCAGGGCGTGGAACAGGGTGCGGCGCGGGAACTCCGGAATGCCGCCCACGTGGCACTCGGGCAGCATTTCATCGGCCATCGGCGGATCCGCCACGTAGGCGACGCAAGGGCCGAAAGGAGGCGTCAGGCCTTCCTTCTCCCGGAGCTGGTTGATGTTGTGGGCGATGTTGTCGCCGATCAGGGCGCTCAGGTTGCAGGCGTGGTTGCCCTCCCGGCTCGTGGACAGGACTTCCCGCATGTCGGCGTTCACGTTGTAGACACCGGTGATGCACGGGGTGAACAGGCCGCCGCGGCACATGACGATGTCGATGTCTTCCAGGTGGATGCCCTGCTGTCCGAGGGCGCTGATGATGGCGTCCGTACGCATCTGGTCCTGGTCCATCACGTCGGCGAAATGGGCCAGCTCGGCGACGGAGTGTTCCAGTTTCTGTTCCAGGATGCATTCCCCGTCCTTGTAAACGGCGAACTTGGTGGTGATGGAGCCCGTGTTCACAACGAGGATGATCCCCCGTTGGCCTTTCTTGTCAGAGGCTGTCATAGTTCTGGTTCGAGGTGTTATCGTGTGGTCAGTAAAAATCCTCAATATGTCCAACTAAGGTAGTGAAAAAAGCAAGAAAGAAAAACATTTTCGGAGAAAATTGTTATATTTACCTGCAAATTCACACGAAAATGGAGCCAAAACTCGAAAAAAAGGATAGAATCGTCACTTTTGGAGAAATTCTCCAGCGATGGTCTCCGCCGGGGGCGCAGCGGATCGGACAGGGGAATCTCTGGGAAGGCCAGGTCGGCGGCTCGGAGGCCAACGTGGCCGTCTCCCTCGCCATCCTCGGCAATGACGTGGAGTACGTCTCGCGCATCCCGAAGAACATCGTCGGCGACAACTGCCTCCGCACGCTCAGGTATTACGGGATCGACGTCTCCGACGTAGTCCGCGGCGGCGAACGGCTGGGCACTTACTATTTCGAGAAGGCGGCGGACCTGCGCCGCTCGCTGGTCGTGTATGACCGGCAAGGCTCCTCCTTCTGGTCGTCGGCCCCGGGCATGTTCCCGTGGAAGGACATCTTCAGCCGTTCCGGCCTGTTCCACTGCTCCGGCATCACCTGCGCCGTGTCCCAGTCGGCCGCCGACGCCACCTTCGAGGCGGTGCGTACGGCCCGGGATATGGGCCTCCGCATCACCTGCGACATCAACTACCGCCGCAACCTCTGGAAATACGAAGGCGCCGACGCACACGCGACGCTGAACGCCCTCATGCAATACAGCGACTACATCTTCGGCGACCAGGACGAATGGGCCGTCGCCACCGGCGTCCCCAAGATCTCGGAAGAGGAGATGATGGCCGACACGCAGCTGGACATGGAAGCCTACGGGCGCTATTTCGACGAAATGCACCGCCAGTTCCCCCACTGCAGTGAAATGATGCTCGGCCTGCGGAACCAGCTCGCTACCAGCCACCACACCCTCACCGCCCTCCTGTGGTACAAAGGCACCATCTACAAGACGAAGATCTTCGACATCACCCACATCGTGGACTCCGTGGGCGTGGGCGACGCCTTCGTATCGGCCTACATCCACGCCTCCCGCAAATGGCCCGGCGACCCCCAGCGCTGCCTGGACTTCTGCACCACCGCCGCCATGCTCAAGAACTCCATCGTCGGCGACTACAACCTCGTCACCGAAGAGGAAATCATGGAACAGATGCCGTAGCTTCCTTTGCGCGGCCGCGTGGAATGCAATCAACTGATTCACCGCAACTTACAAGAAATCCTCTGGGCGTATTTACCCAGAGGATTTCTCATAACCACCTGGCTGTCTGCGACTTCCATTTCACGGTCATCTCCGCACAACAGACAACGAAACACTACGAATGTCACAAAAAATCCGTATCTTTGCACCCACACCCACTGCCCTGGTGGTGAAATGGTAGACACGAGGGACTTAAAATCCCTTGGCCCGAAACGGCCGTGCGGGTTCGATTCCCGCCCGGGGCACCTTAAAAAGAGCTAACTGCCTGATTTTCAGCGGTTAGCTCTTTTTGCGTCTCAATTTTTGCCGACTTTTTGCCGACATAAGCCTCGGTGTCTATTT
>JAFZZW010000066.1 GCA_017615615.1 Bacteroidales bacterium | reverse complement strand
TTTGGTTTAAAGGCCAATCCCACATTCCAACCTTTACCTGTAAAATGGCTCGTATCAATTTGACTATCAGTTATTATTCTGTTAATCGTCCGGTAATTGCCACCTAAAGGTTTTAGGCCCAATTGCCGCAAGACTCCAGCTATTGAATGATTGTCAGCAACTGCTTCCCTTACGTCTTCGATTGTATAAGTTTTCTTTCGCATACGCTAAAGATAAGCATAACTGTCGTGTTTTACAAATAATTATTTCAAAGAACGAATCTAAGTCCCTCGTGTCTACCATTTCACCACCAAGGCAGTGACGGGCCTCGCGGCGGGTCAGGGTGCAAAGTTAATTAAAAATCTTATCTTTGCAGCCGTTATCATGATTAAAGCGGTATTTTTCGACATGGGCGGCGTGCTGCTGCCACTTTACCACGACCGCTGCGTAAAGGCTTACCGTGAGATCGCCGGGTTCAAAGACATTGGCGAATACCTCGACCCGTGCCATCAGAAGGGGTTTTTCCTCGACCTGGAGGCCGGGCGCATCAGCCTGGACACGTTCATGGAAGAGTGCCTGAAGCACTGCGCTCCGGGCACCACCCGCGAAACCATCCTCCGCTGCCACAACGAATTCTTCGGCACCCCCAAGCCCGACGACGTTGCCCTGGTAAAGGAACTCTCGCAGCGGTACGACGTCTTCCTCCTCAGCAACAACAACGCCCTGTCGATGATTCTCCACCGCCCCAACTTCGCGAGCGCCGGCCTGCCGCTGGACACCAGCTTCAAGGAGATGTTCCTGTCGCATGAGATGCGTATGCTCAAGCCGGATCCAGAGATCTACCTCGAAGCGATACGCCGCAGCGGGCACAAGGCGGGCGAATGCCTCTTCATCGACGATTCCCAAAAGAACGTCGACGGTGCGATTGCAGTTGGAATGAGGGCGGTGCTGCTGCCGGACGGGGCCTCGCTGAGGGAGACGGTCGTCAACAAGCTACAGGAGATTTCTCGACTCGCATAGCTCGCTCGAAATGACAGCAGGAACTCCCTGCGCTCAGCTCGCCCGAAATGACAGCAGGAACACCCTGCGCTTAGCCCGCCCGAAACGACAGCAGGAACTCCCTGAATGCGTCAAACTCCGCAGGCAGGGCGACGGATTTCTTCTCCCCGCTCATGAAGGCGGCGAGCCTTTCCGGAACATCGACACTCTCGCCGATTATCCGCTCCACCGTATCCTTGAACTTTGCCGGATGGGCGGTCTCGCAGAAGAATCCAATTTCACCGGGCTGCAGTCCCTCCTTAAGCGCCCTGTAGCCGCAGGCACCGTGCGGGTCAAGCAGATAGCCGGTTCGGGCGTAACAATCCCGTATAGTCTCTGCAATCCGGGCATCGGAATATGTAGCACCCGAAATATCGGCCCTGATGGCTTCCGGGCTGTGGCCGTACAGGTCCCAGATGCGGGCGAAGTTGCTCGGGTCGCCCACGTCCATGGCGTTGGCGATGGTCTGGACCGACGGGCGCGGGCGGTATTCCCCCGTCTGCAGGAACTCATAAAAGACGCTGTTGGCGTTGTTGGCGGCGATAAAGCGCCCCACGGGGAGACCCATGCGCTTGCCGAAAAGGGCGGCGCAGATATTGCCGAAATTGCCGCTGGGCACGCAGCAGACCACATCGTCCTTCTGCAGCTGCGCCACCGCCCAGAAGTAATAGAACGCCTGCGGCAGGAAGCGGGCCACGTTGATGCTGTTGGCCGACGTAAGGCGCATCGAACCGTTGAGTCCGGCGTCCATGAATGCCGATTTGACCAGCGCCTGGCAGTCGTCGAACGTACCGTCTATCTCCAGCGCCGTGACATTCCGCCCGAGAGTGGTAAACTGGCACTCCTGGATGGGACTTACCTTACCCCTGGGATAAAGGACGAACACCCGTATTCCCTCGACGCCCAGGAAACCGTTGGCAACTGCGCTGCCGGTATCGCCGGAGGTGGCCACAAGCACGTTGATCTCCCCCTCGCCGCCGGTAAAATGCCGCAGGAGCCTCGCCATGAAGCGGGCGCCCACGTCCTTGAATGCAAGCGTCGGTCCGTGGAACAGCTCCAGCGCATAAATGCCCGGTTCGACCTCACGCAGCGGACAGTCGAAGGACAGGGTTTCCTCGACTATGCGCCGCAATTCCCCGGCGGGAACATCCTCGCCGAAGAAGGCGTCGGCCACGACGAAGGAATTCTCCACGAACGACCGGGTGCCCATAGAACGGAAGAATTCGTCGGGAAGACGCTTGATGCGCCCGGGCATATAGAGCCCGCGGTCCTCGGCGAGGCCTTTCACCACCGCCTTGCGCAAATCGGCCACGGGGGCCTTTCCGTTGGTGCTGTAGTACATCATCGCTCCAGAAGCCTGGCACCGCAGGCGGCTACTTTGGTAACGTATATATCACACTTGAAGTCCCGTTCGCCGAAGTGTTCCCTCATGACGGAACCGGCCCTGCGGGCAACTTCCAGTTCGGAGGAAAGAGCGAAAACCGAAGGACCAGAACCGGAGATATTCATGGCTATCGCACCTGCGCCCAGGACCTTCTCCCTGAGGTCGTCGAATCCCGGGATGAAGTGCTTGCGGTACGGCTCGGCGACGGAATCCTTCATCGCGCGGCCCACGAGACCCATGTCGCCCTTGAACAGGCCCGCCACCAGTCCTCCAACGTTCCCCCACTGGCAGACGGCATCGTGCATGGGCACCGCCTTGGGAAGGACGCCGCGTGCAGCCTTGGTGGAAACCACTATGGCGGGATGCACCACGGTGCAGAAGAATCCGTCCGGAACGGGCAGGGAAACCAGGTCCAGCGGCTCATATCCGCGTATTAGGATTATGCCTCCGAGCAGCGCCGGGGCCGCATTGTCGGCGTGATAGCCGCCGCTGGCGAGATTCTCGCCCTCCATGGCGCAGACCACCAGTTCCTCCCCGGAAAGGGGACGTCCGAACAACTCGTTCATGCCGAATGCAGCGGCGGCGCTTGATGCCGCGCTGGAGCCTATGCCCGACCCCGGAAAGATCTTCCGGCATACGGCGACGTCGATATGCCCAGACAGTCCGGTGAGGCTGAAGAACTTGCGTATGACCGGAGTGATGACGTTATCCTCTATGTCCTCCGGAAGCGGGACGTCGGTATTGTTGACGATGGTGATGCCGTCTCCGTCGGACAAGGTCATTTCCAGGATGTCTCCGACGTCGTCCAGGGCAAAGCCCATGACGTCGAAGCCGCAGCCCATGTTAGCAATGGAAGCCGGAGCGAAAACCCTGACTGTCTTCATCTTAATTGGTAACGTTGGCTATGCTGATGATGTCCGCGAAAACGCCCGCCGCAGTGACGGAAGCGCCCGCGCCGTATCCCTGGATCTGCATGGGATGGTTGTGGTAACGCTCGGTAGTAAGCAGGACGATGTTGTTGGAGCCGTCCAGCGTATAGAACGAATGGTGCTCGTCGAAGGTGCGGAGCGACACCGTATAGGCGCCGTTGTCCATCCTGGCCACGAAACGCCAGTGCTTGTGCTCCTCCTCCAGCTGCTGGCGCTTGCGTTCGAACTCCGCGTCCAGCGACGGCAGCTTCTTCCAGAATTCATCCAGCGAGCAGTCGAAGAACTCGCGGGGGATGAACGGCTCGGCAACCACGTCTTCCTGGTTGACCTCGTAACCGGCCTCGCGGGAAAGGATTACCAGCTTGCGCACCACGTCCTTGCCGGACAGGTCGATCCTGGGATCCGGCTCCGAATACCCCTGTTCCTTGGCCATACGGACCGTCTCGCTGAACGGGATGTCGCTGGAGATGGTGTTGAATATGAAATTGAGCGTGCCGCTGAGCACGGCCTCTATCTTCTGTACGTGGTCCCCGCTGTTCCGGAGGCTGTTGATGGTATTGATGATGGGGAGGCCGGCGCCGACGTTGGTCTCGAAGAGGAACTTGACGCCGCGTCTGCGGGCGGTCTTCTTGAGACGGCGGTAATTGTCGAAATCGGACGAGGCGGCGATTTTGTTGGCCGCCACCACCGAGATGCCGTGGTTGAAGAAATCCTCGTACAGGGCGGCCACCTCCGCGCTTGCCGTGCAGTCGACGAAGACGGAGTTGAAGATGTTCATCCCGAGAATCTCATCCTTGAGGCGGGCGGGGTTGATGTTGATGCCGCCGGCAAGGGCGTCCTTCCAGCTGCCGAGGTCGATGCCGTCGCGGTTGAACACCGCCTTGCTGCTGCGGGAGATGCCTACGACGTTTATCTTGAGGCTGCGGCTGCTCTTGAGCTTCTCCTGCTGGAGGGCGATCTGCTCTATCAGCTGCCCGCCGACAGTCCCCACTCCGCAGATGAACAGGTTGAGTTCCTGATACTCGGAGAGGAAGAATCCCTCGTGGATGACGTTGAGAGACTTGCGGAGGTACTTGCGCTCGACGACGAAGGAGATGTTGCTTTCCGATGCGCCCTGGGCGCAGGCGATGATGCTGATGCCGTTGCGTCCGAGGATGCTGAACAGCTTGCCGGCGATACCGCAGTTGTGCTTCATGTTCTCGCCGACGATGGCCACGGCGGCGAGTTCGTCCTCCCGCTTGACCGGATGTACCGAGCCGCTCTCGATTTCCGCCGCGAAGATGCGGGACAGCACGTTGCAGGCCTGCTCCGCGTTCTCCGCGCTCACGCCTATGGAAAGACCCGTCTCCGACGCCGACTGGCTCACGAGGAACACGTTGATATGTTCTGCCGCCAGGGCGGAGAAGATCCTCTGGTCCACCCCGATGATGCCCATAAGTGACGTGGCCGAAATGGTGATGAGGGTGATGTTGTCGATGGACGAAATGCCCTTGATGGCACGTTTGTCCTTCCTTTCCGGGCAGGCGTCGCGGATGAGGGTGCCGGGAGCGTCCGGATTGAATGTATTCTTCACCCTGATGGGGATGCCCTTTCGGCAGACGGGGTACAAGGTGGGAGGATAGACCACCTTGGCGCCGAAATTACAAAGCTCTGTGGCTTCCTCGTAGGTCAGCTCGTCCAGGACGTATGCAGCCTTGATGATGCGGGGGTCTGCCGACATGAAGCCGTCCACGTCGGTCCAGATTTCCAGGATGGAGGCGTTGAGTGCCGCCGCAAGGATGCTGGCGGTATAATCGGAGCCGCCGCGGCCCAGGGTGACGATGTCCCCAGCCCGGTCGCGGGCTATGAATCCCGGAACGATGGCGACGGGGCTGCCGGGGCCGTAATCGGAGAATTTTTCGGCGACGAGCTTGTCCGTCATCCTGAAATCGACCAGATCGCCGTCCATGCGTATGAATTCCAGCGAGTCGTACACTTCTGCATGACCCACGGCAGCGGTGACTATGAGCGACGAGATACGCTCGCCGAAGCTGAGTATCTGGTCCCTGGTCTTGTCCGGAAGGACCTTGAGCAGGAATACGCCGCGGCAGATGCTGTCCAGCTCGCCCAGAAGGGATTCTACCGCCAGGCGCAGCAGCTTGCCGCCTTTAGCTGTATCCACAAGGGCGTCGCAGGCGTCCAGATGCCTTTTCCTGAGAGCCTGAAGCTTCTCGAGGTACGATGCGTCCGCAGACTCCGCAAGGGCGGAAATGCTTATGAGTTCATCAGTGACGCCTCCGAGCGCGGATACTACCACCACTACGGGCTCTTCCTGGGATTTGACTATGGATCGGACTTTTTTGATATTGTCCGGAGTGGCGACCGAACTGCCGCCGAATTTGAGCACTTTCATACTAACCGCAGGTCTTGACCTTCAAAATTAGGAATTTTTTTCGTTCTTTGCTGCAATCCGGTCCACAATCAGCGCAATTGCACCGTCTCCCGTGACATTGCATGCGGTGCCGAAGCTGTCCATGGCTATGTAGAGGGTTATCATGAGCGCCTGCTGGGAGGCGTCGAAACCAAGGATGCTTCCAAGAATGCCGAGCGCCGCCATAATGGACCCTCCGGGCACTCCGGGAGCCGCCACCATGGTCACGCCGAGCATCATCACGAACCCGAGCATGGTAACGAAGTCCACCTGCATATCGAACATCAGCATAAGCGCGATGGCGCAGGATGTAATCTTGAGGGTGCTTCCCGACATGTGGATGGTGGCACAAAGGGGAACGGTAAAACCTGCCACCTCTTCGCGAACGCCGTTGGCGACCGTGCTGCGGAGCGTAACGGGGATGGTGGCGGCGGAAGAAGCGGTCCCGAGTGCGGTCATATAGGCCGGCAGCATTCCCCACAGGGCTTTGAAAGGATTGCGCCTGGCCACTATTCCGGCGACACAGAATTGCAGGAACAGAAGCACGAGCGTCATTCCGAATATGATTCCAACCACGGCGAGGAACGAGCCAAGCACGGGGCCGACCTTGCCGGCAGCGGCCATATCCATGAAGAGGCAGAAGATGTACGGGGGGAGAAAAGGAATGATGACTTTCTCTATACCCATGATGATGATCTTCTTGAGTTCTTCGAATCCGCCGTGCAGCTTTCCGGCATCCGTTACCGCTATTCCGATACCGACAAGGAATGAAAGCACCAGGGCCGTCATGACATCCGTCAGCGGAGGAATGTTGATGGAGAAGAAAGGCTCGAACTCCTTTCCGGCATCTTCCAGGGTGGCAAGGGTGCCCTTGGACAGAATCCCGGGAAAGAGTTCCACGCTGAACAGATAAGCAAAAAGGCCCGAGCACACGGTGAACAGGTAGGCAAGGCCCACAGTCAGCAGCAGCATCCTGCCGGCCTTCTTGCCGAAATCCGCGATGGCGGGTGTCACCAGGCCAATTATGATAAGCGGGATAAAGAAACGGAGAATCTGGTTGAACAGGCCCGACAAGGTATTCCCGAGGCGTACGCCCCAGCCCGGGACGAACTGCCCGAACAGGATGCCCAACGCAATGGCAATCAGCACCTTGACGACAAGCGGAAGTTTCAGTTTTTTCATAAATTATCTTTTAAAAGCTCCAGGCGGTCCAGGTAAACCCGGCGCAGGCTTGCCACCGCCTCCCCGAAGCTGTAGTTCTCATCTCCGTTTATCAGCATTCCCTGATGCTGCCAGCGGTCCTCGGCCGGATTCCACATGGCGAAATTCAGGCGGGCCGATTCCTTCAGGAGCGCCTCGCATCCGTCGATATAATCAGGAATGGTTTCCAGGGCCGGAAGAAGCTCTGCATAGCGGTTACGCACCTTCTCTTCGAACACCGGGTCCCGAAACAGCCGCTCATACCACAAGGCCATCCTGTTGACTATACCGAGGCGCTTCTGGACGCTGGTCGCGATCCTCAGCATGCCCCAGTCGAAATCCCAGCAGGGGCCGGCCACCAGCTTGCCTCCGGCGCTTTTGTGGTAGAACACGCTGCCGGGATTGCCCAGTTCCTGATTGCTGAGCAGTTCGAACACAATCCAGTAGTCGATGAAAGAATCGACGTCTATCCATGCGGCATAACCTGAAACGGGATCCGCAAAGGAGTCGGAATAGATTGTCTCAGCGGTATCGTAAATGTATTTCTTGATATAGGCAAGGTCGTCCGGGTCCAGGTCTTCCGGCTTTGGATATTTGACGGCGAAGGGAATGCCGGCCATGTGAGTGCTGATTCCGTGAGGGTCAACCCATTGCACCTCGTTGTCGAAGTGGAAGTCCGACTCCAGCAGGAATCCGCCCTCCGGCGTCACTTCCACCCTGGAAGGGGCTACCTCGACCTTCTCGATCAGCAGGTAATTCCCCACGTGGCTGCCGTTCAGCACCACCTCCACCGGTACGCATCGGGGAGTCCACTCGAGGGACGTGAGGGATGCCACTTTCATGGAGACAAGGTTGCGCATCAAGGTGCGGTCGATGAAATTTGCCAGCAGGACCCAGCGGCGGGCGGCGGGCATGCCGAGCATCGGCACCATGTCGCGGAACTCCACCTGGTACGGCTTCTTGGACCACTTCCAGGTGATGTTGCCGCGGCCGCGGATATTGCAGCTGGCCTGCGGCATGTCCTCATACTCCCCGGCGCCTTTGATCTTCAGGACGGCCTGCTGTTCGACGCTGCGGGAATCGACATCCCGTCCGTCGGCAGTATTGATATAAATCACCGGAAGCCCGGTATCGACCGCCGGCCCGAATTGCGGATCTCCGCAATCGACGGAAATATAGCCTGAGCAGATTCTGATGTCCATCCCGGCGGCGCTGCGGAAGGACAGTGCCAGGCAGGCCTCCTGCGAGTATGCGCCGGACGTACCGGAATCGGACAGCGTGGCCTCGTAGAGTCCTTGGCCCCTGGCGGAGATGCCGGCAAGACGGAATTGTTCCGGCTGGCCGCCGTCACGCAGGCGCAGGGATATCTGGCATCCGGGGGAAGAGACATCGTAGTTGAACCGGAAGTCCCCTTCCTCCACCCTGAAGAGCACGGTGGCGCTTCCGCCCTCCGGAATCACGACGCTGGAGGCCTCGAGGGCCACGGCATGGGCTGTCTCTGGAAAGTCCACGACGCAGTCCTTGCGGCAGGCTGCAAGCAGCAGGCCGCACAGGAGAAGTGTCATGAGTGATATACGCCGGGCGAACATTCTGCAAATATAATCTATAATTTCCTAACTTTGCGCCCGGATATGGCTTCGGAAAACAAGGACATGCTGCTTGGCCGGCTGCGGAACGGCGAACCGCTGTCGGGAGCGCAGCAGCTGCGGCTTACGATGGCGCTGGCGGTGCCGGCCATCCTGGCCCAGCTGTCGAGCGTCCTCATGCAGTATATCGACTCCGCGATGGTCGGGCGCCTGGGCGCCGGGCCGTCGGCGTCAGTGGGGCTTATGGCATCCTGCGTATGGCTGCTGAACGGCTTCACGATGGCCGTCATCACCGGATTCTCCGTGCAGGTGGCGCATGCCTGCGGGGCGAAGGAATTCAGCAGGGCAAGGATAGTGATGCGCCAGGGACTGGTGACGGTCTTTCTTTTCGGTTTGCTCTTCGGGGGAACAGGGGTTTGCCTGAGCGGCGTGCTGCCGGGGTGGCTCGGAGGAGAGGAATCGATACGGGCCGAGGCGTCGGCATACTTCCTCATCGTTTCCGCCTTCATGCCCATCGGCGCAACAGGACTCGCCGCCGCATACATGCTGCAGGCAAGCGGCAACATGAAGGTTCCGAGCATAACATACGTGTGTATGGGTGTGCTCGACGTCATTTTCAATTACCTGTTCATCTTCGTGCTGGATATGGGAGTAGTGGGCGCGGCATGGGGAACCGGGCTTGCAGAGGCTTCCGCGTCGGTATTCGGCATCTGGTACGTTACCAGGAGATCCAAGGACCTGCGGCTCCGCGGGGAGAAAGGGCCGCTGCTGCCGGAGGCTGTAACACGTCGCAAGGCGTTCAGGATTACCGGGCCTATATGGCTGCAGAATGTCGTCATGAGAGGCGCCTATGTGATGAGTACGGTCATCGTGGCGCCGCTGGGCGCGGTGGCGCTGGCGGCCAACGCCTTTGCCATTACGGCGGAGAGCTTCTGCTATATGCCGGGCTTCGGTCTGGAGGAGGCGGCCACCACGCTGATCGGGCAGAGCCTCGGCGCGCAGCGAAAGGACCTTTCGCGGCGCTTCGCCTGGATCAGCATGAGTATGGGCGTACTGATAATGTCGGCCCTGGCCGTGGTGCTGTATATATTAGCCCCGGCAATCATGGGGCTGCTGAGCATCGATCCCGAGGTGGTTGAGCTCGGCGCCCGCGTACTGCGCATCGAGGCCTTCGCGGAAGGCTTCTATGCACTTTCCATCGTTGGCTTCGGCGTCTGCGCCGGCGCGGGCGACACCATGGTCCCCACAATCCTCAACCTCGGCTCCATGTGGGTAGTGCGCATCGGCCTCGCGCTCCTTCTCACCCCCACCCTCGGCCTCGTAGGCTACTGGATCGCCATGGCCATCGACCTCACCGTCAAAGGCGTCGCCTTCCTCATCTACGTCCGCTCCGGCCGCTGGCTCCGCCGCAGCATCAGCGGCTGAAGCGGTTCCCGTGTGCAAAACCGCCTTGTTTTGCACACCAACCACCTCAAAACACCCCTCCCGTGTGCAAATAGCGGCCTTTTTGCACACGGGAGGAGGTCTTTTACGCGAGGGAAGGATGCGCTACAGCATTTTGTGCATCTTGCTGCGGTTGCGCCAGCCGGCGTCTGACTTGGTGGTGGTGAAATAGACTACGATGTCGGCGTCGGACTTCCAATCTACGAAATAGATTTTCTTCTTTGCGTCGGATTTGTAGTTAACGAAGTACCAGAGGCCCTTGCTGGCGTCTGCGTCGGACTTGTAGGAGCATTTGTAAACGACCACGTCGGCGTCGGATTTGTTGTTGGTTACGTAAACCTTCACGTCGGCGTCGCTCTTGTAAGATACGGAGTAAACGGTCTGGGCCTTGGCTGCAACGGAGCCAATCAAAGCAAGGAGAATGACGAAGAGTATCTTTTTCATAACTGTCGGTTTTTGATTGTTTCTATCAATTACTGTTCCGCGAGGCAGAAGTCCATCAGGGATTCGAGGTTTTCGCGGTCCAGATGCTGGCCGATGAAGACTATCTTGTTCATGCGGTCGCCGTACACGGGGTCCCAGTCGCGGCGGAGCTTGCCGTCGCGGCGAAGCATCTCATCCAGTTCGTCCTGGGGCATGGCGGCATACCAAAGACCGGCTTCGCGGACGGTTTTCTGGGATCCTGCCTGCTCGAAGAGGAAGCACTGGTCGATGTCGTGGGAGAAGTAGCAGAGGCCCTTTGCCCTGATGATTTCCTTGGGCCAGTGCTTGGCGACCATCGCATCGAACTTGTTGATGTCGATTGGCGGGCGGGCGGAATAGACGAAGGTCTGGATGCCGTATTCTTCGGCCTCGCCCTCATCGTCATGGTGATGATGGTGGTGATGCTCATGCTCGTCATGCCCGTGCTCGTCATCATCATCCTCGTCATCATCGTCCCCCTCTATTTCCGAAATCCATGCGGCGGAGGTGGCGACTGCGTCAAAATCGAATTTCCCCGTGTCGAGCAGCTTCTCCAGGGGGACGTCACACCAGTCGCAGGGGATTATTTCCGCCTTGGGCTGGATGGCCCTGATGATTCCGCGCACCTGCGCCAGCTCGTCGGCGGATACCTCGGAGGCCTTGTTCAGCAGGATTATGTTGCAGAATTCTATCTGTTCGATTACCAGGCGTTCCAGATCCTCTTCGTCAAGATCCTGACGCTCAAGAGCTTTGCCGCAGCCGAATTCGTCCCGCATGCGTAGGGCGTCGACCACCGTCACGATGCAGTCGAGGGTGGGTATGCTGGCGCCGGGGTATGCCGGAGGGGCGAGCTTGGGATAAGAGCAGATGGTCTGGGCGATGGGGCCGGGCTCGCAGATGCCGCTGGCCTCGATTACGATATAATCGAACCTGCGGGCGCGGGACAGCTCCTGCAGCTGCGCGATGAGGTCCATCTTGAGGGTGCAGCAGATGCAGCCGTTCTGAAGGGCCACGAGGCTGTCGTCGGAGCCCCCCACGACGCCACCTTTTTCGATGAGGTCGGCGTCTATGTTGACCTCGCCCAAGTCGTTGACTATCACCGCGAACTTGATGCCGCGGCGGTTGTTGAGTATACGGTTGAGAAGAGTGGTCTTGCCGCTCCCCAGATAGCCGGTCAGAAGCAGCACCGGCAGAGCCTTGTCGTTCAGTTCAAGATTCATAGTGCTGCAAAGATAATCGTTTTTTGCCACCCCGTGTGCAAAAAGGCCGCTATTTGCACACGGGAGGGGTGTTTTGGGGTGGTTGGTGTGCAAAACGGGGCGGTTTTGCACACGGGAATTGGTACTACCTGGCGACGGGAAACATTGCTTCAATTACTAAGGGGTCCATCCTTAGAATACGGCGAATCTGATTGTTGCCTGCCCGATAATCGAAGTGGAGGCGGCGCGCGAGGTCGGCCTTTGCGCTGTCGGACAGTTGGGTTAATGCGCTTGAGTTGAACTGCTTTTTGGAGAGGGCGCAGGCTGCGGAATACATTTCCTCATCAGTCAGTACGGAGGAGTCGCCACACAGGTCGGCAAACTCTGCGTATGCCTCATAATTCTTTGTGAGCATGTTGAAATACTGATGGGCGTCCCGAAAAAAGGACCGTCCGGTTTGCCAGTCGCAGAAGCTCTCGGGGGCGATGCAACCGTCCCGGACCGTATAGCTGTCTGGAAGGACCAGCGGGCGGCTGTTGGTTATCAACCGCTGTTCCCGATATGTCAGGTCGTTGAACTTTACTGATTCCAACGTTTTATAGTCAAATCCGAAATACATTCCTCCGCTACCCCATGGATAAGAGAACGGAGTCTGAGAGGCGTCGGCTACATACTTGTTCCGGTGGGTATAGACAATACTGTTCCTGAGGGACTGAATACCGGGAATCGGAATGGGATCGCATACGAAACCGGGCAGTTCCAGGATCCTTCCGTGAGAGGCGGCAAAGCGCTTGAGCCTAAGTGCGTATCTGCCCAGGAAGTCGCGGCAGTGTGCAGGGGAAGGTGCGCCTACGATTTTGTGCAGGTGGTTGCTCATAACCTGCAAGGCATACACGGTCAAACCGGATTCGAATGCACAGATAGCGGAAAGGGTTACTCCAAACCGGTACTCATCCGGATTGGTGAAAAGAATTTCGGTAAGATTGCCTGGTGTGGCAATGTGCCAGAAAGGGCCTTTGCTGTCGAAGAGGTATTGGCAATAGGCCTCTTTGTCAATAAACGAAGCTTGCTTCATAGTTCAACTTTTTTCCACAAAAGTGCATAAAACTTTCCTTCCCCGCAAATAAAAGATTACCCCGTGTGCAAAAACGCCTTGATTTGCACACGGGAGGGGTGTTTTGAGGTGGTTGGTGTGCAAAACGGGGCGTTTTTGCACACGGGGCGGCTGCCGAAGGCCCGGAGCGGATGCCGGCGGGCGTAAACCCGCCCGATTACTTGTCGCGGACGGCGCGGATCATGAAGCCGTAGCGGCCGCGGGGGAAATCATAGGAGGTCAGATTCATTTCCCGCACCCAGTAAGCCCAGGCCAGAGAGGGGTCGTCATCGAGGCGCTGGCAAGTCCAATAGAAGCCGTGCATGCCATAATCCTGCTTGGACTTCCCGACTATGCCGCCGCCGGCGGGGAGGAAGATGGTAACGTCGCCCACGGTGCCCTGGGCGCCATAAACGTTGTTCTCCGAAATCCAGGTCCATTTGCATTTATCCTTGAGCTCCTTCCATTCCTCGGTGGTTGGCAGGCGCCATTTGCCGCCGAGCTTGGCGGTGGCGGCATCATCGGCAGGCAGAAGCCTGGTATCCGTGGCTCCGCCGTATTTGGTGATATTGTCCGCAGACGTGCCGTATTTGTAATTCTCCCAGCGGAATTCGGTCTTTGCTATGGTTTCGCCCCAGGCGTAATACTCGCCGGCGTCGTTGTCGTTGAGGGCGCCGAGGTTCCTGCTGGCCCATTCGACTGAGAGGCCGAGGTCCAAGGCCTTGATGCCATAGGAGTCCGATTTGTCGGGGGTCAGCGGGGTTCCGGGAGTATCCGGGTCGTCAAGGTAAACGGGATTGTTGTCAGGATTCTGCGGTCCGCATGCCGCCAGCAGCGCAACGGCTGCAAAGAGGAGGAAAGTTCTTTTCATATTTTATGCTAATCCGGGTTTGCAGGGTTTGCCGATGGAGCGGCGCCAGTGGAAGTAGAGTTCCTCGGTGGCGAGGGCCATCTTGGTGACGGCGCAGCGGGGACTCCAGTCAACTTCCTCGAGGGGGCTGCCGGGGGGTACGCAGCCCGGGACCTTGGGATAGGTGTACCAGGTGTCGGTAAGGGTGTTGAGGTCGACGCAGTCGCCCCATTTGCCCAGATAGTTGTATTCAATGTGTACAGAATACGCCGACGGCACGGGGATTTCCATCCTGTACTCCTTGCCCACCAGGTCCTTCACGCAAACGCGGAAGCCGTCCATGTCGTGCACCATCGTGCCCTTGCCCAGGGGGATGAATTCCTTGGAATTGGGTAGCGAACGCACCTCGACAGGAAGCTCGCCGGTGCTGTAGGTGCCGGCCTCCACCTCGGCCCGTACCCGGGCGCGCTCCCACTCGTACCAGTCGGGTACATGGGAGAAGCGGGTCGCCCCCTTGAGGGCGTGAAGCTGCCCGTCCGGGGCCATCTCCCACTGCATGCCGCAGTGGTTGCAGGTGAGGACGTTGCCCTCGGAGGACATTTCGTACTCGGTACCGCAGTCGGGGCACTGGTAGAGCACTTTCTCCAGACCCCCGGCACGCTTGTCGTAATGCATCTGCAGGCCGCTGTCGCGCAGCCAGGCGAAGTCGTCGTACTGGAAGGCCTTCACGAGACCGTCGTTGATTTCGTCTACCGACATTCCTGCCAGCTGCCCGGGGGTATAGAGCAGCTTGAAGTCGGCGGAAGTGGGCTTGACGCCGCGGGATGCGAGGTTCCAGAACGGGGAATTGACATGATGCCCGTGGCAGATGAACGTGGCCACCGGGACCTTGAGCATCTTGCAGAGCTTGCCCAGGGCCTCCGGCAGCACCGCCGTGGTGCCGCAAAGGGAGTACCTGGCCTCGGGATAGACGACAGCGATGTCGCCGTTCTCCACCACCCTGGCAAGCTGGCGGATGAGGGTAACGTCGGATGTGAATTTACGCTTGCAGATGCATCCCACGTTGCGCAGGAGCCATTCCCGGCCGATGAATCCGTCTATCGCCACCACGTAATTGGCCCGGCGGGGATATATGGCCCTGGTGAGCACCTTGAAGTCCATGAAGGCGTTGTGGTTGCTCAGCAGGAGGAACGGCGGCTTGAGGTCCTTGGTGCCGTCGTAATGTATCTGGACTTTATGCGCCAGGACGTCCGGAAGGCTCAGCAGGAATGTGAGCGGACGGAGGAACCAGCGGGTACGCACCGGAGGGCGCGCCATGTCAAAACGTTCGAAGTCGTCGGTCATGGAGTATGAATTTCCCGAAAGATACGATATTTTTATTAAATTTGCGTCGTATTATGGCTCTGTTGTTGGCATTCCTGTTGAGCGCGATGCTCATCTCGTTCCTCTGCTCCGTGCTGGAGGCCACGCTGATGAGCACCCCCATTTCATATATCACCATGAGGGAAGAAGAGGGCTATAAGCCCGCCGCCCTCTTCAAGCAATTCAAGACAGACCCTTCCAAGGCCCTCGCCGCCATCCTGAGCCTCAACACCATAGCCAACACCGTCGGCGCCGCGGGAGTAGGCCGGCAGGCGACCGTACTGTTCGGATCGGCATGGTTCGGCCTCGTGAGCGCCATAGTCACCATCCTCATTCTCGTGTTCGCGGAAATCATCCCCAAGAACATCGGTTCCACCCGCTGGCGCAAGCTCACCGGCTTCACGGCCTACACCATCAAGGGTCTTATCTTCATCCTGTACCCCATCGTGTACTGCGTAGTCTGGCTCCAGAAGCTCATCACCCCCAGGGACGCCGACGCCACAGTCTCCCGCGAGGAGGTAAGCGCCCTTGCGGACGTCGCAGAGGAGTCCGGAGAGCTCGACGAAGACGAGAACGAAATCATCCAGAACGTCATCTCCCTGGACGAAATGACCGCCGCCGACGCCATGACACCCCGCGTCGTCGCCGCCATCGCTCCGGAAGCCATGACCCTCAAGCGCTTCTACAAGGACAAGCGCTTCCTGCACCACAGCCGCATCCCCGTTTACGCCGACAACGACGAATACATCACCGGCTACATCCTCCGCATGGAGGCCCTCCAGCTCATAGCGGAAGACAAAGACGACGTCACCCTCGGCGACATCCGCCGCGACATCGCCTCCTTCACGGAAGAAACCACCCTGGACGTCATCTGGGACGAGATGATAACCAAGGACGAGCAGATCAGCGTCATAATCGACGAATACGGCTCCTTCCAGGGAATCCTTACGCTGGAAGACGTCATCGAGACCATCCTGGGCAACGAGATTGTCGACGAGAGGGACGAGGTCCGCGACATGCAGGAGCTCGCGATGGAGCGTTGGAAGAAACGCGCCGCCGCCACCCGCAAGACCAAACCAACCGCATAATGAAAAAGGCCATCCTGGCAGCAGCCTTCGTGCTCGTTGCCGCCGCCTGCACCCAGGCACCCAAAACCACCACAGGGAAAACCTACCCCATAGTCGATTCCCTCCTCAAAGTGATGACTCTTGAGGAAAAGGTAGGGCAGACCGTACTCTTCACCTCCGACTGGACCGTCACCGGCCCCTCCATGCGCGAGGGCTACCTGGACGATATCCGCTCCGGCCGCTGCGGCAACATATTCAACGCCTATACGGCCGAATACACCCGCAAGCTTCAGGAAATCGCCGTAAACGAAACCCGCCTCGGCATACCCCTGCTCTTCGGCTACGACGTCATCCACGGATTCCGCACCATCTTCCCCATCAACCTCGGAATGTCCGCATCCTGGGACATCGAGGCCATAGAGGAATCTGCCAGGATAGCCGCCCGCGAGGCCGCTGCAGCAGGTCTGCACTGGACCTACTCCCCAATGTGCGACATCTGCGTCGAACCCCGCTGGGGCCGCATCAGCGAGGGCGCCGGTGAAGACGCGTACCTGGGCAGCCTGATCGCCGCCGCAATGACACGCGGCTACCAGGGAGACGACCTCGGCGACGTAAGCACCGTCCTCGCCTGCGTCAAGCATTACGCCGCTTACGGCGCCCCCCAGGCCGGCCGCGACTACAACACCGTCGACATGTCGGAGCGCTGGCTCCGCGAGTTCTACCTTCCGCCGTACAAGGCCGCAGTGGATGCCGGAGCGCTCAGCGTGATGGCGTCATTCAACGAGCTCGACGGAGTCCCCGCCACCGCCAACACCCACCTGCTGCAGGATATCCTGCGAGACGAATGGGGCTTCCGCGGATTCGTGGTGTCCGACTACACAGGCATCAACGAAATGGTGATGCACGGCTATGCTGCAGACGTGGAAGACGCCGGCCGCCTCGCAATGAACGCCGGCCTCGACATGGACATGCAGGGCGCGTCCTACATGGACTACATGGTAGGACTGGTCCGAAGCGGCAAGGTGCGCGAGAGCACGCTGGACAACGCCGTCCGCCGCATCCTCAACGTCAAGGCCGAACTCGGCCTCTTCGAGGATCCGTTCCGCTATTGCTCCCCCGAACGCGAGGTCTCCGAAACACTGACCGCCGAGGCCAAGGCCGCCGCCCGCAAGCTCGCAGCCGAATCGATGGTCCTTCTCAAGAACGACGGCGTACTGCCCCTGCAGAAGGGCAAGCGTACCGCCGTCATCGGCGCCCTCGCGGCTTCCAAAGCCGACCTGCTCGGCTCCTGGAGCGGCGCCGGACGTGCCGAGGACATCCCGGCCAGCATAGTCGACGCCATCCGCGAAGTGACGCCGGTGGTATATGCCGAGGGCGCAAAGGAAATGGGCGACGACCGCAGCGGCTTCGGCGCGGC
>JAFZZW010000065.1 GCA_017615615.1 Bacteroidales bacterium | reverse complement strand
CCTCGAGAACATCATCCCCAGCTCCACCGGCGCAGCCAAGGCTGTCGGCAAGGTTCTCCCCGAGCTCAACGGCAAACTCACCGGCATGAGCCTCCGCGTTCCCACTTCCGACGTTTCCTTCGTCGACCTTACCTGCGAACTTGCCAAGCCCGCCACCTACGAGGAGATCTGCGCTGCCATGAAGGCCGCCTCCGAGGGTGAACTCAAGGGTGTTCTCGGCTACACCGAGGATGCAGTCGTCGCCACCGACTTCCGCGGCGAGTCCCGCACCTCCGTCTTCGACGCCAAGGCCGGTATCCAGCTCGATCCTACCTTCGTGAAGGTCTGCGCCTGGTACGACAACGAGTGGGGCTACAGCAACAAGGTGCTCGAGATGGCAAAGGTCATCACCAAGTAATTACAGCTCTCTCATATTTAGAAGCCGTTCCGCCATGGAGCGGCTTTTTTTTGATTTGACGGAATCCTTTCGTACCTTTGGGCGTTCATTTAAAAAATCAGTTATGAAGAGATTAATTTCCAACGTCCTCATGGGGGCGACCCTTTGTCTCGTTAGCGCTTCCTTTACCGGATGCAACCTTATTTCCGCATTGGACCGGATCTATATCGACAAATGGGCCGGCCTTGTAAACGAAAAGGTCTGTGAAACCAAAGTTACCGGCAATACGGTAACCTACGGGGAACACAGCTATACCGTAGACGGCACGATCTCTTATGACTTCAACCCCGGAGAGTACAGGCAGCAGGTTACGGCAAGCGTCACTTTCACCAATATCCCTTCCGGCTTCAACGAATTCAAGGCCGTTTATGAAGGTCTCCTCGGAAAGAGCGTAGAGGGCACTGTGTCCATGGTTCCCATGGCAATGGAAATCTATGCCCGCAGCGCATCCACGGGAGAAAGGTGCCTGGGGCTCCTCTGCAAGGACGAAGCGACGGTCGACGGAATAGTCCGCATCCTGAAGAGCAAAATCGTGCCTTCCACCGCTTCCGGTGCGGACGATGAGTATATCCAGCGTTACCTTCCCGCCGCCCTCCTCAAGGGTGCCAATTATGAAAACGCTTATGCGCCTGCCGAGCCCTACACCGTCGAGATGGGGCCTGCCGCCACTCTTCCCCAGGAAACCAAGATGACCCCCTACGGTACCGTTTATTATACCTATATTTTCGCGGACGGCTGGGATTCTCACAACCGAGGAGTGGACATCTTCCTGCCCAAGGGAGAGAGCCTCTACAAGGTTCAGGGCTGCTCTTCCTGCTATACCCAGTGCAAAACCATATTCAAAGGACCATGGGAAGGCTTGAAATAGCGTTCAAGCTGTATTAAATATTATTTTTGGAGTGCTGGGATCGTAAAGATTCCAGCCTTTTTATTTATAGGAACCAGGCGGCTCTTTAAAAATCGTATAAAAAACGCTGCGATTCTTTTTAACTTCATTGGGTATGCCCGTGAGTTTAGCAACTTTGCACCGATATTAATTGATGCAAATGAAACGTTTATCCTTTTCCGGACTGGCATTCCTGGCAATCGCGGCGGCAATCGCTTCCTGCGGCACGAGCCACAAGCTTCACCAGATCAAGAGTTCCGAGCTCAAGGCCGACCTGACCCTGCCCGACGGCAACTCTTCCCTCCCCGAGCTTCAATTACCCGAAGTTCAGAGGGATACCCTTCGCATAGTAGACTTCGAAGGTCACCAGACACTCATCATGAACGCTATACGCGACGTCGACGGAGAGATGGTGGCGACCGACCGCATTACGGCCTCCTATGTCACCGCCCGCTTCCGCAACGTAGCCGAAAGGGGCGGCAAGGTCGACCTTGAATTCCAGGTCCGCGTACCCGAGCGAATGCTGGACAGCAAGTGGCAGCTGAGACTCAACCCGGACATGTTCATGCTTGGAGACTCTCTGCGCCTGGATCCGGTGTTGATCACCGGCAGCGGCTACAGGAAGGCCCAGCTGCGCGGATATCAGCAATACCGGCGCTTTCTGGATTCCATCATCACCGACACTACCGTATTCATAAACAGGCACGATCTGGAGATATTCCTGGAACGCAACCTGCCGGATCTGTATGCGCTCAAGTCCGATACGACTTTCGTCTCGGACGATGACTTCGCCTCGCGTTACGGGGTCACCGAACAGGAGGCCGTGGAGCATTATACCTACGGTATGCTTGTCCGCTGGAACAAGAGAAGGATCGGTATGAAGGACGCCATGTACCGCCGTTTTGTCAAGGCTCCCATAGTAAGCGAAGGAATCAGGCTCGATACGGTCCTGAGGGATTCCAACGGAGACTTCATTTATAATTATGTACAGACCATCCGTACCACGCCGGCATTGAGGAAGGTCGATATCCGCCTCAGCGGAGACATACGTGAGCAGGACAAACGTCTCTATACCATACCGCAGTCCGAGCCCCTTACCTTCTATATATCGTCGCTCGCCACGCTTGCAGACAATACTGAAAGGTATGTGGACAAGGTGCTCAGCCGTCGGGTGGAGGCAAACACCGCGTGCTATATAGAGTTTCAGCAAGGCAAAGCCGTAATCAAGCCCGACATGGGAAACAATCCGGAAGAAATCGGCCGCATAAAAAGCAATATACGCAGTCTCGTATCCAACGAAACCTTCGACCTGGATTCCATAACGATCGCATCCTTTGCCTCTCCCGAGGGCCGGCAAAGAGACAACGAAACCCTGTCCGAACGGCGCGCCGCAGCCGTCGTGGAGCATTTCAGCCGCTACGCAATGCACCTTCGGGACTCCCTGCTCCGCGATGCGGGAGCCTTCCTCTCCATCGACGGAACGCGTATGGAAAGGCCGCAGATTCCAGTCATACGTTTCCGCAGCCGCAGCGGCGGTGAGAACTGGAGCATGCTCGACGCCCTTGTCTCGGAGGACAGGAATATGTCCGAAGCCGCAAAGCAGCAATACCGGGAGGTGGTGGACAGATACGGGAACCTTGACGAGAGGGAGAAGGCGCTTGGAAGGAACACATCATACAGATACATCCGTGAGCATCTTTACCCGCGGCTGAGAATAGTAAAATTCGATTTTTACCTGCATCGCAAGGGCATGATACGGGATACAATTCATACAACGGAACTCGATACCGCATATATGCGCGGAGTCCGGCTGATACGCCAGCGGGACTTCAAAGGGGCTCTTGAGGTACTTCGTCCATACTCGGATTACAACACCGCCGTCGCGCTGCTGGCGCTCGACCGCAACACGTCGGCATATGAGATTCTGGAAAAGCTTCCCCGTGACGCCAGGACCGATTACCTCATGGCCATAATATTCTCCCGCCGGGGTGACGACCGCAGCGCCGTGGAACATTACCTCCACGCATGTGCGCGGGACGGCGCCTTCGTTCATCGCGGTCGCCTCGACCCGGAAATCAGCGCACTGATAAGGAAATACGGACTGAATAACGAGTAACCGGTGCGTATGTCGCAAAGAATGACTATCTTTGTGTGCCATGAAAGATATCCGATTCGTCAGCCCCGATGAGGCGGTAAGCCATATCCCCTCACATTGCCACATACATCTCAGCAGTGTAGCCAGCGTCCCCCACTGCCTTATCAAAGCCCTCACCCGCAGGGCCGATGCCGGAGATGTCCGCGACCTCCATTTCCACCACTTCCATACTGAAGGTCCTGCCCCCTACAGCGAGCCGGAGTATGAAGGCATCTTCTTCGACCAGGGTTTCTTCGTGGGGCCCAATGTCCGCGCCAATGTCAATGCCGGATATGCAGACTATCTGCCCGTACATCTTGGCGAGACTCCCCGCCTGTACCGCACCGGCGCCATCAAACTGGGGGCCGCGCTCGTCAACGTGTCCCTCCCGGACGCCGAAGGCCGCGTCTCGCTCGGCACTTCCGTGGACTGCTCTTATGCAGCCATTCAGAACGCAGACCTCGTAATCGGCGTCGTCAATCCGAACGTGCCCTTCGCATACGGAGATCTGGTGAGCCTTGACTCATTCGATTATCTTGTACAGGACGACGAGCCTCTGGTGACTGCCGCTTTCGCGGAACCCACGCCCACCGAGATGCAGATCGGAAAGAATTGTGCCGCCCTCGTGGAAGACGGCGACTGTCTGCAGATGGGCATAGGAGCGCTCCCGAACGCCCTTGCGTCCCAGCTCGGCGACCACAAGGACCTCGGCCTGCACACGGAAATGTTTGCCGACGGCCTGCTCCGCCTCATCAAGAAAGGCGTTATAAACGGTTCCCGCAAGCAGATAGATACAGGTAAGGTGGTGGCCTCATTCCTGCTAGGCTCCCAGGAGGTCTATTCTTTCATCGACCACAATCCGGACGTCCTGATGCGCGACATTACCTATACGAACGACCCGTGGGTGATATCCCGCAATCACCGTATGAAAGCCATCAACAGCGCCACGGAGGTGGATCTTACCGGCCAGATCAGCGCAGATTCCATCGGCATGCGCATTTTCAGCGGAACCGGCGGCCAGCTTGAATTCGTCCGCGGCGCCAGCATGTCCGAGGGCGGCAAGAGCATTACGGCCTTCGCCTCCCGTACCAACAAGGGAAAGAACAAGATAGTCTCCGCCATCAATCCCGGCGGCGGTATCGTTACACCCAGGGCCGACGCCCACTGGATAGTTACTGAATACGGCGCGGTTGATCTGTATGGCCGCAGCTTGCAGGAACGTGCGCGCCTGCTTATCAGCATCGCACACCCCGACGACCGCGAGATGCTCGAGAAGCAAGCTTTCGAGCGCTTCGGGCCGCATTTTCTGAATCTGGCTTAATCTTAATAGATATAGATCTTCTGGCCGATGGAGAGTCTGTCGGAACGGAGGTGATTCCATGCCATGATCTGCTTGACGCTGGTGTGATAGCGGCGCGCGATGTGGCTTAGGGTGTCGCCGCTTCGAACGGTATAAACAGTCCTGGCTCCCCCGCCGGAGGTCTTGCCCGATTCGATATCTTTTATTACCTGTTCGGACAGATAGACCGACGCTTTGTGGCTGTACAGCGAATCCTGGTCGGCGGCAAGGAACCCGGCGCTCCAAGAATACGGAATGTTAAGGGTGCAGGTTCCGGCGGCTCCCGGTATGATGTCGTTGTAGTACGTGGGATTAAGCTGCTGAAGCTGTTCTACAGGCACGCCGACCACTTCGTTGATCTGTTTGAAATGCAGGTTCTTATGAATATGGAACGTATCCACCTGGGCAGGAAGGCCGGAGCCGGCGGCCACCAGGCCGTAGTCCCTTGAGTAATGGAAAGCGTACATCATGCCCACGAAAGCCGGCATGTAACCGCGCGTTTCACGGGGAAGATAGGGATAGACAGACCAGAAATCGCTTTTTCCGGCACGGCGTATGGCCTTGTTGACGTTCCCTGCGCCGCAGTTGTATGCGCTTACGGCAAGGGGCCAGTCGCCGAATATCCTGTAAAGGTCTCGAAGGTATCTGGCAGCCGCATCGGTGGATTTCTCCGCATCCATGCGCTCGTCTACGAATGAATCAATCTTCAGTCCATAAGTGCGTCCCGTGCGGTACATGAACTGCCACAGTCCCTTGGCTCCGGCACGGGAGGTGGCTGTGGGCTTGAGCATCGATTCCACCACGGCGAGATACTTCAGTTCCAGCGGGAGCCTGTAACGACGGAACGTCTCCTCGAAGATGGGGAAATAATACGAGCTTGCTCCCATCGCCTGCTGCATTGCAACGCCCCTTTTTTCCGAATACACTATCATGTAGTTCTTGACCACGTCGTTGAACGGAAGCGCGAAGAACGGATTCATCGCAGCTAGACGCGACATCATGACGGAATCGCTTACCGCCGACGTAAGTTTGAGGGAATCGATATCGGGAGCGGGAGCAGGACTTTCACGGTTCCAGGTATTGCGGTACCAGAGTGTGAGAAGGCTGTCTGTAATCTCCGGAGAATAGTCCATCGGCCGGGGCGCGACTGCCGGGACTTCATTGCCCTCGGCAAGGGCTTCAGCGAGGGGCTCCGCAGCGCGAAGGCTGTCGAGAAGGGTACGGAGGGAATCGATCTGCATCTGCAGCCTTTCGACTTCCCTGCTCTGCGCCGAGACGCAGAGGGATATGGCGAGCGCCAGCAATATGGACAGCGGGCGTTTCATCAGAATCGGAGGCCGATGCTCATTCCAAGGGCTGGCCGGGTGTTGAACGCCAGCTGGGTATCCGGAGCGATTACGGTGGGGGTGACGCTAAGCGCCATATCGTCGACGATCTCGAAATCGTGCATGTACGAAAAAACGTTGGCGTCGATAACCTGAAGCAGATATACAAGTCCCATGGCAAGGATTGAATAGTCCCTGTACCGGCGGAAAACGTTGCGGTAGTAAAGAGCCTGTTCGGCCGTAATGGGGCCGTTATAGGCGACTTCGGTATTCGTGGCTTCCTTGTAGATCCTGCGGTAGCGCTCATAATTCTGGCCGTTCATGTCGTAGAAGTAGTATGCCACGCCCATACCGCCGATGTAGATGGGAATCTTCCAGAATTCACCGTTATAAGCCTGCCCGAGTCCTGGACACAGGATGGAAAGCAGGGTGGCCCTGCCAGGCAGAGGATAGGTGTCTGATTTGTAACTGATGACACCGTCCATATGAGTAGCCCAGTAAGCGACGCCGGAACCTATGAAACAATACTTGGCCGCATCGTGCTTTCCCTGGGAGTTGAGATAAATTCCTGCTCCGAGCGAGCCGAATATCGACGTGTAGACTATGGGGAGTTTCCAGTACTGGCGGTTGTATATCTGCTCTCCCCCGATGAAGATGGCGGAGCCGACGGCCATGGTGCCGATTTTCATCTCGTTCTTGTGGGCCAGGCCCCCGAAGTATTCCTTGAAGGAGAACAGAACGTCCGTGGAGTCTTTCTGATTGCCTTTGTCGTCATTATACTGCTGTGTGAAAGCCTCGCTCTTGAACTGTGCGGAGGCTCCCAGGCAAATCATCAGCAGCGATATGACGGCGGCAATCTTTCTCATAGAGACTTTTCGAGTACCTGCAAGAATCCGGCCATTTCCTCGTCGGAGGAGAAACGGACTGTCATGGTACCTTTGCCTGTTGCGTCGCGACGGAGCGATATGTCCTTGGAAAAATACCTTCCCATGCAGGAAAGGATACGGTTATACTGCTCGGGAAGATCTGCGGGTGCAGTGGCGGAGCGTGCCTTCACCGAATCACCTTCCCTGTATTTTCTCACAAGGGCCTCAAGGTCGCGTACGGATAAACCCTCGGTGATTACCATGTCGCACAGCTGCTCCTGAAGGCGGGAGTCCTCAAGGGACAGGAGAGCCTTGGCATGGCCGGAGGATATCAGGCCGACCTTGAGGTCGTGCTGGACCTTGACGGGGAGCTTGAGGAGACGGAGGGTGTTGGCCACGGTCGCGCGCTTTTTCCCGACCCTGTCCGCCATCTGCTCCTGCGTAAGAGAGCATTCGTCCATCAGGCGCTGATAGCTCATCGCGACCTCTACAGGGTCGAGGTCCTCCCTCTGGATGTTTTCCACGATGGCCATTTCCAGCATGCCCTGGTCGTTGGCGTCGCGTACGTACGCGGGAATCATGGTCATGCCGGCCATGCGGCATGCGCGGTAACGGCGTTCTCCGCTGATTATCTGGTAGCGGCTGGGGGAAACCCGCCTGACGGTTATCGGCTGGATGAGACCGAGTGTCTTTATGGAATTGGACAGTTCCTCCAGGCTTTCCTGGTCGAAGGAGACGCGGGGCTGAAAGGGATTGGCCTCTATCATGTCTACCGGAATACGGAGAATGTCGGCCTCAGACGCGGGGTGTGCCCCGGCGATTTCTTTGTTGATGTATCCTACCGGCTTGCGGAGCTGGTCCGCACCGGGAACCGAACCCATGAGGGAACTTAGGCCCCTGCCCAGGCCGTGCTGTTTGTTCGTCATTGCCTGTTGATTTTTTCTCCGTCGCGCTCGAGCACTTCGGATGCCAGATTGAGATAATTGGAAGACCCGGTGCAGGAAATCTCGTAGAGCAGTATGGGTTTGCCGTGCGAAGGCGCCTCGGAGAGGCGGATGTTGCGCTGGATAACCGTATTGAACACCAACTCCTTGAAATGCTCGCGAAGTTCGGCGAGAACCTGCTGGTGGACCTTGGTGCGGCCGTCGAACATGGTTACCACGAATCCTTCTATGGTAAGGGAAGGATTGAGGCCGCTCTGGACTATGCGGATGGTCTGGAGAAGCTTTCCGAGGCCCTCGAGGGCGAAGAATTCGGGTTGTACGGGGATTATTACGGAATCGGCGGCCACGAGGGTGTTTACCGTAATGAGGCCCAGGGACGGCGAGCAGTCTATGATGATGTAGTCGTATTCGTCCTTTACCGGAGCGATGGCGTCGCGGAGCAGGGACTCCCGGCGTTCGTCGTTTATCATTTCTATCTCTATGCCCACGAGGTTGATATGCGAGGGGATCATATGGAGCCCGGGCATCTCGGTCTGGATAAGGGCGTCTTCCACCCTTATCGTACCTTCCATGAGTTCGTATATGCTGCGGTGGCGGTCGTCGTCCGGGGAGAAATTGAGGCCCGATGTCGTATTGGCCTGGGGATCCGCGTCAATGATCAGGACTTTTTTCTCCAGTGCCGCGAGGGACGCCGCAAGGTTGATTGCGGTTGTTGTCTTGCCGACTCCGCCCTTCTGGTTGGCTATTGCTATTACTTTTCCCATAATCGAACAAAGATACAAAAAATATTGTAACTATTCGGACACAGTCGCAGAAATAGCAGCACCTCCTGAAAAACGTCGCTGCGCAAGCCCTCCCGCAAGCTGGCCCCTCCCTCTTATGGTGCCGAGGGTGGCAACAGTTTTTTGAGGAGGTGTTGCTACTTCTGCGACTGCCTACAGACAAAGCTGATACTGTAATTTTACTTCCGTGCGGGAGGGCTTGGGCGCGTCCATCCAGGGATAGGCGATGTATGAGGCCCGGAAATAGAAGGCATGACGGCGGGATGGGCGCCAGGAGCCGGCAAGGGAAAGGGACCAGCCTTTGCCGTAATATGCGGGGACGTTGAAGCTGCCTGGGGCGTCCCTTTCATATACGTAAATGCGGTTGGCCCAGTCTTCCACACGGAAAAGCGTCCATCGAAAATATGCCTTTAGTTTTCCTTCAGTTCGACCGGCCTCTGCATTTATCAGCCAGGATGTTCCGTTGGAATGGACAATGTCCAGTCTTGAGTGCAGCAGCCAGCCGTTCCAGGTCAATCCCAGCTCTCCCCTGCCCTCCAGTCTCCAGCTTTCCGAGCATCGTGCGGCAAGACGCAGCGACGGCGTGAAAGCCAGCGGCCCGAGCGACAGGGCTGGCGACCATCTGGCCATCGAACGGAACTGTCGGGAAGATATGGCAGCCACTGCGTCCAGCGACCTTGTTCCGGCTCCTGCAATCAGTTCCGGTACGCCTTCGACATACCGTCCCAAAGCGGCTATCTTATTACCGTACGACGGCACCCACATGACTCCTGCTACCGCTTGAAGCGCGCCGTTCCATGCCACTTCTCCGTAGATCGAAGCATCCGGAATCCCCACCCGCCAGTCTATTGAGACTGCACGCGAAGTGGCGGTCGCCCCGGCAGTGAAACGCTGCCCGACATAAGATATGTTTGCGACTGGCAATTTCCCTACGAAGGAATAGGCGGCCCCTACATTCCACCGGCCAAGGTCCCAGTCGGCGGCAATACCGCAGAGCTCCGGGCTGAAAGAGCCTGTTGCGGAGAATCCTGTGCCGCTCCTGCGAAGGGACGAGACGCTTCCGTACGGTTGAAGGCTGAAGCCGCTCCATTGGGCCAACCCCTGTCCGAAACGTGCGTTGAAATGGCCCATGACAATCTTGCCCAGATATTTGTGACCATATACTGCTGCGCTTATGGTACCGGGCCTGAGGACGCCGTCCGAATAAGTGGTACGTGTGCTCCAATTGAGCTCGGCGACCTCGCCGAGTGCAAGCTTCAGTTTACCTCCTTCAGCGTGGACAGTGTCGTCTGAAGCACGCATGGCACCGCGAAGCATGAGGTCGGCATGAAGGCGACGGTCGTGGCGTCTGCCCGGAGGTCCCGATGATTCCAGGCGGACAAAGTGCTTAAGCGCCTCGACAAATCCGGGCGGGAATCCGTCCACCAGCGAAAGCTCCACGAAAGACAGGATGTCTCCCGTCCGCGACCTGTAATCCAGCAGCGATGCAACCTGGAAATCAGAGAACAGCCCGCATGAGCGCAGCCTGCTGCGGCCCGCGGAATTGAGTTCGACGGGATGAAGGGAGAGGGTGCGGAAGCGTTCCAGGGTGGTTTCGTCCAATTCTTCCACGCTGCCGGCGCCTGTAATCTGAAGGACGGCGGCATCGAAATCCGGGAAGAAGGAGAGAAGTGACAGCAAAAGAATCAGCATTGTTTTCATAGTTGTCGGTTTATGCCGCAATGTACGAAAAAATACCTATATTTGTGTTCTGTAAACATGGAAATAAATCAAACCTGCAATTTAACCGGAGACCTGTTCATCTCCCTCATTAACCAGGGCTATGCCCGGCTTAACGCCAATCGCAAGGCCATCAACGACCTTAACGTCTTTCCAATTCCCGACGGCGACACCGGCGACAATATGTGCCTCACCATCCAGGCCGGCTGTTCCCAGGCTTCCACCCTTTCAGGAGCTCCTCTTGGAGAAGTCGCAAGCGCAGTGTCTTCTGGCATGCTCATGGGCGCCAGGGGCAATTCCGGAGTAATACTGTCCCGCATCTTCGCCGGCATGGCCAAGGGCCTGTCCGGTCTAAATAAAACCGATACCGCCGGCTTTGCCGTCGCCATGGACGCGGCCGTCAAAGAAGCTTATGGTTCCGTCGCGCATCCTGTAGAGGGCACTATCCTGACTGTTGTCCGCGAGGGTGCGGAAGGCGCGCTTCCCACTTCCGGCAAGTCGTTCGAAGAATACCTTGCCGCCCTCATCAGTGCTATGGAAGTATCCTTGGAACACACCCCGGAGAAACTTGACGTCCTGCGCGAGGCCGGAGTCGTGGACAGCGGCGGCGCCGGGCTCCTCCAGATCGTCTGCGGTTTCCAGGACGCTCTTCTCGGCATCAGTACCGACGCTCCGGACGCCCCGGCCGCCGCTTCGCAGTCCAAGGTGGATTTTTCCGCATTCGACGAGAATACCGAGCTCAAGTTCGGCTACTGTACGGAATTCCTTTTGCGCCTTCAGGCGTCAAAGGTGGATCTGGCCACTTTCGACGAGAAGGAAATCGAAGATTACATCCTGTCCGCCGGCGATTCCGTAGTTTTCTTCCGGGAAGGCACCATCATCAAGGTACATGTGCATACCAGGACCCCCGGAGACATCCTGAGCCACTGCCAGCGCTGGGGAGAGTTCCTCACCATAAAGATAGAGAACATGACTCTCCAGCACAACCATTCTTCCCTTGCCCAGCCCCGCAAGACTCAGCGCAAGGAATATGGCAGGGTGACGGTGGCGTCCGGCGAGGGTATGACGGCTGCGTTCAAGGATGTCGGCGCCGACGTGGTCATATCCGGAGGCCAGACCATGAACCCCTCCGTGGCCGATTTCGTAAAGGCGTTCGACGAGGTAAATGCCTCCACCATATTTGTCTTTCCCAACAATTCCAACATAATACTCACCGCAAAGCAGGCGGCGGAGGTGTACTCTGACGCCCGCATCGTGGTCATACCTACAAAAGACCCCGGCGCCGGCTATGTTTCCCTTGCTTCTTTCGACCCTTCAACCGGTTCCGCAGAAGAGATTGAAACCGCCCTTGCCGAGGTTGCGGCAGGTGTTGTTTGCGGTATGGTATCAACCGCCATCCGCGACACCGTGCAGAACGGCCTTCAGATATCCAAAGGCGATTTTATCGGCTTCCGCGGAGACGACATCCTTTGCAAGGCTGCGGCACGCAACGCCGCTGCCGAAGAGCTCTGCCAGGCCCTTGACGCCGGCTCCCACGACGTGGCGCTCGTTTTTGCCGGAGCTGATGCCGGACAGGACACACAGGCGCTCCAGGAATCGCTGTCCTGCAAATATCCACTTACAGAATTCATGTTTCATGACGGCGGACAAGCCGTATTCGACTACATAATCGTACTATGCTGACACTTTTTACCGACACCGACTGTGACATGACTCCCGCCCTTGCGAAGGAGTTCGGTTACAAATTCATCCCGATGCCCTATGCCGTAGACGGCAAGCTCATTACCCCTTACGTCGATTGGGACACCTTCGATTCCAGGAGTTTCTACAACATGCTGCGCGCCGGGACCATCCCGACTACCAGCGCCATCAGCGAAGCCGTCTATCTCCAGCATTTCGAGCCGGAGTTCGCGGCCGGCAACGACATCCTGTACGTACACTTCTCCTCCGGCCTTTCCAATACGTTCGAGAATATGGACAAGGCGATAGCGACCCTCAAGGCCAAATACCCGGAACGCACCCTCTACACCGTGGATACGCTGGGAATATCGGCCCTGTGCCTCAATATCTGCATGGAGATTTCCGACCTCTACAAAGCCGGAAAGACCGCTGAAGAGATAGTTGAATGGGCCAAAGTCGAAGTCCCCAAGTTCCCCATGTACTTCTTCGCGGACGACCTCAAGTTCTTCCGCCGCAGCGGCCGCGTGAGCGGACTCGCAGCCACCATGGGCAATTTCATCGGCATCCGTCCCATCATTTATCTGGACAACAACGGCAAGATGATATCCATAGGCAAGGAAACCGGCCGTGCAAAGACTATCGACCGCCTGCTCACCTACGTGGATGAACTTGGAGAGGACGTTTCCGCCCACCGCGTCATAATCGGCCACAGCGACTGCCAGGAACTGGTGGACATAGTGATCGCGAAACTCCGTGCAAAATACGGCGATGGCCTGCGCATCATCACCACCGTGGTCAATCCGACCATCGGCAGCCACTGCGGTCCCAACGGACTGGGCATCTGCTTCCATGCAAAACACCGCTAGGCTGTGATCGAGGTTCGTGAAGCCAGGTCCCGTCGCGAGAGGAAGGATTTCATAGACTTCCCCCTTAAGTTGTACAAAGGCTGCCCATACTTTGTACCTCCTCTTTATATGGATGAGCGCAATCTGTTCGGCAGCAAGAATATATATAACGATTGCTGCGACGCCGTCTATTTTAACGCCTACCGCGACGGCAGGGTTGTCGGTCGCATCATGGGCGTTATCCAGAAGGCCTGTAACGAAAAGAACCGCGAACGCAGGGTACGCTTCGGCCGATTCGACTCCATTGACGACCAGGACGTGGCTGATGCCCTGTTCAAGGCTGTCGAGAGCTGGGCCGTAGCCAAAGGAATGGACACCGCCCACGGTCCCCTGGGATTCTCCGACCTCGAGCGCGAAGGCCTTCTGATTGAAGGATTCGACCAGCCGTGCACCTTCGAGGAACAGTACAACGCCCCTTATTATCAGAAACTGATCGAGGCATGCGGTTACACTAAAGAGGTTGACTGGAATGAGAGCCAGCTTCGCGTGCCCGCAGGCTATGACGGCAGCATAGAAAAGCTCGGCGAACTCGTGATGAAGCGCTACAAGCTCCGCCGGGGACCGGCCAGAGACGTCAGCGACTTCATCGACAGATACGCCGACGGTTTATTCGAGCTTCTGGACAAATCCTACGACAAACTCTATGGAACCGTTCCGTTCACGGACGCGATGAAAAAGCAGATAATAGACGCCTTCCGCTTTATAGTCGACCTGCGTTTCGTAGCGGTCGTTCTGGACGAGAACGATAAGATGGTGGCCTTCGGCGTCTGCTTCCCTGGCATATCTGACGCCGTGCGCCGGTCGGGCGGTCGCATCACCCCCGGAATGCTCCTCCGCATCCTTAAGGCGAAACGCAAACCACGCGTCATTGATCTGGGACTTGTGGGCGTCGACCCCGATTACATGAGTATGGGCATCGGCGCCGCATTCGCCGGAGCCGTTATGAAGATGCTGCGTGAAGACGGCATCGAGTACGCTGAGACCAATCTCAACCTGGAAGACAACACCGCCATCCAGAGCCTCTGGAATTGCTTCGACCGCAAAGTCAACAAAAGGCGCCGCGCATACGTAAAGAAACTGGTATGATATGGACAAAGTAACCCTTCACGACAAAACCTTCCGCAAGTTCATCTTCAACTCCCGCATAAAGGAGGCCATAGATGAAGTTGCCGAGCGCATCAACTCCGACTTCGAAGGATGCACCGACGTTCCGGTCGTCATCTGCACTCTGAACGGAGCTCTCCCCTTCACCGGCGAACTCTTCATGCGTCTGAAGTTCAACTGCGAGCTTGGAAGCGTCAAGCTCAGTTCCTACAGGGGCACGGCCTCCACCGGCACCGTACTGACCGTACAGGGGCTTTCGGAGGATGTCCGGGGCAAGAGGGTGATAGCCTGCGAGGACATCGTGGACACCGGCCAAACCATTCTGGCCCTGCGGGAACTCCTGCTTGCCAACGGCGCCACCGAAGTCCGTATCTGCACCATGCTCCTCAAACCCGACGTTTACGACAAGGATGTCAAGCTTGACTACGTCGGAATGGAGATTCCCAATGACTTCATAGTAGGATTCGGGCTCGACTACGACGGGCTCGGACGCAACCTCAAAGACATTTACGTTCTGGACAAATGAAATACTACATCCTGTTCGGCCCTCCCGGAGCAGGCAAAGGCACACATGCCGGAGCCATAGCATCCAAGTACAATCTCAAGCACATCTCCACCGGTGAACTCCTTCGCGCCGAGATTTCCGCAGGAACGGAGCTCGGCCTCAAGGCCAAAGAACTTATTGCCGCTGGCAGCCTTGTCCCCGACGAGGTGGTGGAAGGTATGATTGAGAATGCGTTCGACACGATAAAAGGGGTTGATGGTTTCCTTCTGGACGGTTTCCCCCGCACCCTGCCGCAGGCTGAGGCCCTTGATGCGATACTGGCGAACCGCGGCGAGAAGGTGAACGGCGTCATCTCGATAATGATTCCGGATTCCCTGGTATATGAGCGAATCGCAGGAAGAGCCAAAGTGGAAGGCCGCGCGGACGACGCCTCCCCGGAAGTCATCGCCAACCGCATCAAGACCTATCATTCCCAGACGGAACCCCTTAAGGAGTATTATCGCGCCGCCGGCAACTATTATGAAGTCGCAGGCTACCCCGGCACGATAGAGCAGAACCGTGATCGCGTCCTGGCTCTTGTAGAGACCATCTGCTGACGATGGCGAGGCAGAAGGAAGACATAGCTGCCATAAGCCGTGCGCTTGTCGAAGATGCCCGATCCGGCATTTTCAAGCCCGTCTATGTACTGATGGGCGATGAGCCCTATTACCCCGACCTTGTATGCCAGGCGATTCTGGACAATTGCATCGATGAATTCGGCAAGGACTTCAACGAGACCGTCTGCTATGGAGCGGATGTTACCGCCGAGCAGGTAGTGACCGCGGCACGTCGCTTCCCCATGATGGCAGACCGCCAGCTGGTCGTGGTCAAAGAAGCACAGATGATGAAGACCCTGGAGGATATAGCGGTTTATTGCAACGAGCCTCTCGAGTCGACGGTGCTGGTTCTTCTGCTTCACAAAGCGTCGCTGGACAAACGGAAATCGCTTTACAAAAGCGCCCAGAAAGTCGGTGTCGTGCTGGACAGCCCTGCTCTGCGGGACTATGAGGTTCCGGCATGGATCGGCAGGTATTACGCGGAAAGAGGCCTGCAGATAGATCCTTCCGCATCCAATCTCCTTGCGGAATCCGTTGGAACAGACCTTTCAACCATTGCCCTTGAGACCGACAAACTGCTCAAGAACCTACCTCAAGGAACGGTAAATGTATCTGTAGCAGATATTGAGAAAAACGTTGGTATATCGCGCCAGTTCAGTATATTCGAGCTGACTAAAGAACTATCCTTCCGCAATGCTTCAAAGGCATTGTCAATAGCTGCACATATCGGCAATGCCGCCCGCTTCAATATGCCTCAGGCGGTCAGCGCCCTGTTCATGCACTTCAACCGCATCCTCAAATACGGGGCATTGCTTTCACGGGGAGGCTATCCTTCTCAGGAAGACAAAGCCTCCGCCCTTGCAGGGGTCAATCCATACTTCTACAAGGAATACGACACGGCCGTACGCAACTATCCCCTTCCGTCCGCCATGGCCGTCATGTCGCTTCTGTGTGAGTATGATTACCTGGGCAAGGGCGGTGACGGCGGCGCCACGACGGACTCCGACCTTCTGGTGGAACTCGTAGCAAAGATTCTGAATACTTAGTTTTATATATGGAAAATCGCGAAATAATAATCGACCTTTTGGGCAGTGATATGGGGCCTGAAGAGATGCTGGAAGGTGCCAGGATGGTTCTGGAAGCATTCCCTCAGATCAACGTCGCCCTCTCCGGCCCCCGGGCTCTGATCGAAGCGGCCCGCCTGCCGGAAAACCGCTACCGGATTCTCGAGGCCGACAAAACCGTAACAAATCTGGACAATCCCATAGAGGCCTTCTACAGGAAAGAGCCTGTATCCGTTTTTCTGGCCCTGGAAGAGGCAGGACGCTGCGACGACGTCCTTGGTGTAATAAGCGCAGGCAATACGGGAGCTCTGTTTGCCGGAGCCATCCGGTTCCTTTTGGCCGACAAGACAGCCCGTCCATGTATCGCGGCTATCCTTCCCACCACCCAGGGCGGTTTCACATGTCTGGTCGATACCGGCGCATCCATCGATTGCGGAGCGGCCCAACTGGTGGAATTCGCCCATCGCGGCAGCGATTTCATGCGCACGCTCTACAAGATCGAATCTCCCCGCGTTGGCCTGCTGTCCAATGGCGCCGAACCCACCAAGGGCAACAAGCTTGTAAAAGAAGCGCACGCCTTGCTGGAGAAAGAAGAAGGCATCAACTTCGTGGGAAATATAGAAGGCAACAAGACCCTGTCCGGACAGTGTGACGTCCTCGTATGCGAGGGGTTTGCGGGAAATCAGGTCCTCAAGAACTCCGAAGGCATGGCGGTGAACCTTATTACCGAGATTGTCAAGTATGGCAAAATGCATAACGTTCCCGCCGCCAAGGAAATAGTCGGATACCTGATGTCCCGTTTCGACTTCGCATCACTTGGCGCCGGCATCATGCTCGGCACCAGTAAGCTCGTCCTGAAAAACCGTGGTTCCTGCCGTCGCGAGGCGGTACGGAATGCAGCCCAGATTCTCGTCAACCTGGCAGAAAACAAAACCCTTTACGAATCATTTAATTAACCGATAAGATTATGTACGACAGATTGTTAAAACTGATTAAGCAGTATCTTCCTCAGGATAAGATAGACCAGGCCACTCCGTCATCCCGCCTGTCAGCCGACCTGGGTATGGACTCCATCGGTATGCTGATGCTCTCGATGGCACTGGAAGAAGAATTCGGAGTCTCTTTCCGCGAGCCCGTACATTTTGTCACAGTCCAGGACGTCCTGGATTTCCTTGAAAAGAACGCAACCAAACGATGAAAAAGGAAAAGGATTTTCACCACGAGCTGGCCACACGCAAGTACGGGAAACCCAACCCTGTCTTTTACTTTATATATTGGTTTGCCTGCCGTTTCATTATCACCAGGCCCTTTCATCCCGAAATCAAGGTCATAGACAAGCTGTCCGACTGCAAAGGTCCCGCTTTCATCATCTGGAACCACCAGTCGAGACGCGACCACGCAATGCTGGTGAGGGCGGCCTGGCCCAGGCGCATCAACTTCCTGGCAGAAGAAGCGTCTTTCTTCCGCAGCCACCTGGCCACGGTGTTCAAGCTCAACCGGATCATCCCCAAGAAGGTCCTTTCAAGCGACTTGTCCAGCCTGCGGGCAATAAGGGAAGTCATCAAGAAAAACGGTGTAGTCGCGTTTGCCCCCGAAGGTTTTGCCACGGTATTCGGCGACCAGCAGCCTATAGTCCCCGGAACGGGCCGATTCCTGCAGGTTTTCGGCATCCCGGTGTATTTCGCATCCCTTCAGGGCGGATATCTCTCCACCAGCAAATTCAGCAAGGAGGACCGGCCCGGAAAGTTCTGCACCCAGTTGCAGTTGCTTTTCTCGCCTGACGACCTCAGGAATATGACGCCTCAGCAGATAGAGGACAAGATCAACGGCCTCCTCCACCACGATGACTACAAGTGGAACAAGGAGCACCATATCCGCTACGTTTCAAAGGAAGGAATGTGCACCAACCTTTCCGATGCCTGTTACCGCTGTCCGCGTTGCGGCACCGAGTTCGAAATGGTTGCGGAGAAGGATTATATAGAGTGCAAGCACTGCGGCAACAAGGCCACGATGGACGAATACTACGAGTTCCACAAAGCCTCGGAAGACTGCGTAATCCCCGAATCCCCCACTGAATGGGTTCACCTGGAGCGTCAGGCCATCATCGACGAGATCCGGAAAGATCCCGACTATTCGTTCTCGGTAAAGGTCAAGCTTGGATACATCCCCAAAGACCATCTGCTTAAAGACGAACGCACCTCCGAGGTCTGCGGTGAGGGCATATATACCGTAGACCACAAAGGCGTCCATTACAAGGGTACCCGTCACGGAGAGGAGTGGAGTTTCGATCTCGACTACAACCAGATTTACACCTATCCATCCTCTGTGATGCTGGATATTTTCTCAACCTACGTCAACGAGGAATACTACGATTTCACCCCGGAATACCGCTGTGCCGGCAAGGTGACCCTTCTCACCGAGGAAATGCACCGCTACCATATCAACAAGTGGAAGAACTTCCCCTGGTTCGATTACATGTACGAAGGGAAGGAATGTGGCATCGATCTCAAAGATTAGTATGAGCAGCAACATCAACTGGAAGACCTTTCTGGTAAGTGTCCTCGGAACGGCAATAGGTGTAGCATTGACTTTTTCCCTGAACGGATTGAGGGCCGGCCGGCAGAAGGAATACACCCAGAGGCTGACCGCAATCATGGTCATACACGACATCGATATGACCATCAATGAGTTAAAAGCCCTGAGGGACGAAGAGAAAAAGTTCTATGACTATAGCCAGTTTGCACTTGAGCATCTGGAAGATATGGCTTCGGTGCCTTATGACACCCTGACCTATATCCTTCAAAGGCTCACAAAAAGTGATGTTGTTTTCCGTTTCGATACGTCCAAGGAAATGATGTTCAACAGCTCCCTCGATTCATGGCATAATCTGGGAGACGTCAAGTTCATGGACAATGTGCAGTCCTTCTACTTTTCCCGGCAGGCGCTCCAGTCATTATTCGACAGTTCTCCCGTTTGGACGGAGCCGCTGGAAGAGGATATAAATTACAAGTTGTTTGCCGACGTCGGGCGCGTGTCCCATGAAGAGTATATTAAAAGGATTAGCTCATACTTGTCCGATAAGCTTAAAGAGAAGGAGGTACGGGTGTTCGTCGAGCTCTCGGACCAAAGGATTGTCGCGTTGAACAGATACATAGATTCCTGGAGCAAGATGAACGACGAAAACAAGTTCCTTATGGGCATCACGGACACCGAGATGGACGACTACATCAGCAGCATGAAAGAAAACGGGAAGCCGGTAAAGGCGAAAGACCTGACCGGCACCTGGGAGTATTTCCTGGAAGGCGACAACTCGGCCGAGTATGAGTTCAGGAAAGACAGGGAATTTGTCTTGACCGACCACTCTTCCCAAATATGGCATGCACAGTATTGGTCCGGCAAATTCAAAAGCAAGTTAACCATAAGCGGAACCTGGTCCCTTCAAGGCGACTCGCTATATATGTACCAGGATCCGGCCAGTGTCGTTGTAGAGCTGGACGTGAGTGAGCTTGTAGCCGTAAAGGGTAAAGAGGACAGCCTGGCAACCTGGGCACGCAATTACGAGGAGGAAGTCAGGCAGTATCAGAGCAAAGAGCTGGAAACCAAAGGCAAGCTGGCCTTCGGTGCACGGCTTGACCCGTCCCGCGACAAGATGAAGTGGACCCGCTCCGGAAAGGTGTTCTATGTAAAAAGAAAGGCGCTCTAGGTTCCTGACGATGGAAATAAGGCTCCGCAAAAGCCCGGAGGGCTGGGGGCTCGGGGGCATGCCCCAGTTGCCCCTGGGGGCAGCAGCACAGCTGCGGGGGATAAATGCTCCACGAAAAATAGCCCTG
>JAFZZW010000064.1 GCA_017615615.1 Bacteroidales bacterium | reverse complement strand
TTTTCAATAAAAACAAATCATTCACCTTATTTTTTTGTATTTTTGGCGAAATTAGTTAGTGTATAGTATGAAAAGAATCATCTTCGCCCTTCTTTCCGCATCCCTTATCTTGCTGTCCTGCAATAAGTACGAGACAGTCAAGGGGGACCCGCTGGAAACCAAAATCTACACTTTGGACAACGGTCTCAAGGTCTTTATGTCCGTAAACAAGGAGCAGCCCCGCATCCAGACATACATCGCGGTACGCGTCGGCAGCAAGAACGATCCGTCGGAGACTACCGGCCTTGCCCATTATCTTGAGCACCTTATGTTCAAGGGCAGCGAGCAGTTCGGCACATCCGACTACGCCGCAGAAAAGCCGCTCCTCGATGAGATCGAGCAGCTCTTCGAAGAGTACCGTACCCTTACGGACCCTGCGGAGCGCGAGGCTTTCTACCACAAGATCGACTCGGTAAGCTATGAGGCTTCCAAGCTGGCCATTCCCAACGAGTACGACAAGCTTATGAGCATGATCGGCGCCGACGGGACCAACGCTTTCACCAGCGACGACGAAACCGTTTACACCGAAGACATCCCTTCCAACCAGATAGACAATTGGGCCAGGATCCAGGCCGACCGCTTCCGCCACAGCGTCATCCGCGGTTTCCATACGGAGCTCGAGACCGTCTATGAGGAGAAGAACATGTCCCTTACCCAGGACAGCCGCAAGATCTGGGAGGTCGTTCCCCAGCTGCTGTATCCCAACCATCCTTATGGCCAGCAGACAACCCTCGGCACTCAGGAGCACCTCAAGAACCCTTCCATCACCAACATCAAGAAGTTCCAGTCCACCTACTATGTCCCCAACAACATAGCCATCTGCGTCAGCGGTGATTTCGACCCCGACTACATGGTGAAGACCATCAAGAAGTACTTCGGTGACTGGGAGCCCGTCGCCCCCGTTCCCCAGATTCAGTGTGAACCCGAGGAACCCATCAATTCTCCCCGCGAGCGTGATGTCTACGGCCCCGAGGCGGAAAGGATAGCCATCGCCTGGCGCCTGCCCGGAGCGCCCGACCTCAAGAATTCCGCTATCGCCGAGATTGCCGGTTCCATCCTCTACAACGGTCAGGCCGGCCTCATCGACCTCGACATAAATCAGCAGCAAAAAGCCCTCGGCGCCTATGCCGGCCCCGAAATCCAGCCCGATTACGGCGCATTCGTCCTGCTGGGCAACCCCAAACAGGGCCAGACCCTCGAGGAACTCAGGGACCTCTTGCTTGCCGAGGTGGCCAAGCTTTCGTCCGGCGATTTCGACGAGTCCCTGATTTCCGCCACGGTCAACAATATCCGTCTTGCGAAGATGCGCCAGCTGGAGAGCAACAGCGCCCGCGCCATGATGTATGTGGACGCATTCATTTCCGGCATCCCATGGAAAGACGCATCCAGGGAGCTTGACCGCTACAGCGAGGTTACCAAGGAGGATGTCGTAGCCTGGGCGCAGGAATTCCTCGGCCCCGAGTCTTACGCCGCTGTTTACAAGCGCAAGGGAGAAGACACCACCATACAGAAGATAGTCGCCCCCAAGATCACCCCTATCGCTACCAACCGCGACAAGCAGAGCGAGTTCCTATCAGAGATCCAGAATACCCCCGTCAAGCCCATAGAGCCCGTATTCGTCGATTTCAGCAAGGATATGTCGCGTTTCAGCCTTGCCGACGGCGTGGATGTCCTTTACAAGGAGAATGAGCTCAACGACATCTTCCGCCTTTCGTTCGTCTATAACCTCGGTACTGAGGATGATCCCGCCCTCGGCTTCGCCATGGACTACCTGTCATACCTCGGAACCCCCACCATGAGCCAGGCCGAGATTGCATCGAAGATGTATGGCCTCGCCTGCGACTTCCGCCTGAACGCAGGCGCGCACCAGACCACCATCAACATCAGCGGACTCGGTGAAAACATGGCCGAGGCCCTTACGATCGTCCGTGACCTCACCGCCAACGCCATTCCCGATGAGGATATTCTCGAGAACCTCAAGTCAGATGAACTCAAGGCACGTGCAGACAACAAGCTCAGTCAGCGCGGCTGCTTCTCCGCACTCAGGGCATACGCCGCCTACGGTCCCGAATACATCAAGCGCACGCACCTGAGCAACGACGGCGTCAAGTCCATCACTTCCGAGCAGCTGCTTTCCAAGGTGAAAGACCTTGTGGCCTGCGGTTGCGAGGTTCTTTATTACGGTCCTTTCACCGAGGCACAGGTCAAGGCCGCCGTGCCTTTCGAGGGTGCCCGCGAGGCCCTTCCCGAGCGGTTCTCCGTCAAGCAGCAGACACCCCAGTCCCAGGTCGTCATCGCTCCTTTCAAAGCAAACAACGTCTACTACGACCAGTATTCCAACAGGGGAGAGAAGTACGATCCGGCCAGCGAGCCTGTCAGGACTCTGTTCAACGAGTACTTCGGAGGCGGCATGAACACCATAGTTTTCCAGGAGATGCGCGAGGCCCGGGGTCTTGCCTACAGCGCCACCGCATACCTGCGCAATCCTTCCAGCGCCGAGGATACCTTCTCGTTCGACGCCTTCATAGCCACCCAGAATGACAAGCTGCCCAAGGCGGTCGAGGCTTTCGACGAAATAATCAACAACATGCCCGAGTCCGAGGCCGCATTCGCAATAGCCAAGGATGCCATCGACAGCCGCTACCGCACCCAGCGCACCATCGGTGAAGATGTCCTCTGGGCATACCGCAAATGCCGCCGCATGGGTATCCCCGAGCCTCTCGACAAAGCTGTCTTCGAGGCGCTTCCTTCACTTACGCTTGCCGACGTCAAGGCCGCGCAGGAGCAGTGGATCAAGGACCGCACCTACACTTATGCCATCCTCGGAGATCCTTCCGATGTCGACATGGCCTTCCTGAAGACCCTCGGCCCCGTGCGGATCATCACCCTGGAAGACATTTTCGGCTATTAGAATGAAACGCACAGTACTGATTGCCGTTTTAATCCTCTCGGCCTGGGCACCGTCCCGGGCCGATGAGGGTATGTGGCTTCCCGCCCTCATTTCCAGGCGCATCGACGACATGGGCGCCAAAGGCGCTCACCTGTCAGCGGAAGACATATACAGCATAAACAGGGCTTCCCTCAAGGATGCCGTCGTGCTGTTCGGCTCCGGCTGCACCGGCGAACTCGTGTCCGATTCCGGCCTGCTGCTTACCAACCATCACTGCGGTTACAGCTTTATCCAGCGCCACAGCAGCGTGGAACACGATTATCTCAAGGACGGGTTCTGGGCCGGTTGCCGCAGGGACGAACTGCCCAACCCGGGGCTTACCGTGAGCTTCCTGGAAAGGATGGAAGACGTCACGGCGGCGGTGCTTGCCGGGTACGACGAATCCATGCCTGAAGCCGCCCGCGATTCCATTGTCGCCCGTAATTCTGCCGCTCTGATAAAGCATGCGTCAGACCCATCCAAGGGCGTCAAGGCACGCGTGGAGGCGCTGTATTACGCAAATCAGTACTACCTTTTCGTTTACCGGGTGTATCGCGACGTACGTCTTGTAGGGGCGCCTCCGTCATCCATAGGGAAGTTCGGCGGCGATACCGACAACTGGATGTGGCCCCGTCACACCGGAGACTTCTCCATCTTCCGCATATATGCCGACGCCGACAACAATCCCGCCGACTATTCTCCGGAGAATGTCCCGTACGTTCCTCGCAAATTCTTCCGCATCAACCGCGGCGGCGTCAAGGACGGGGACTTCACCCTCGTTTACGGATGCCCCGGCTCTACGCGTGAATACGTAATGAGCGAGGAGGTCCGTTATATCGGCGAAGTGTCCGACCCCCGCAAGATTGCCTTGCGTACGCTCAGACTGGATATCCAGAAGAAGTATATGGCGCAGAGCCAGGCGGTACGCATACAGTATTCTTCCAAGAATGCCAATGTCGCCAATGCCTGGAAAAAGTGGCAGGGTGAGTCCGGAGGCATCAGGCGTCTTGGTACCGTAGCAGCCAAGCAGGAATACGAACGCCGTTTCGAGCAGTGGGCCAAAGGCACGCGCTACGAAGGGCTTATGGCGCGTCTGGGAGCCCTCTATGCCAGGCGCGAGCCATATTATCTTGCATACGAGTATCTTAACGAGACTGTGCGGAGCATAGAGATCCTCAGATTCGCCTCCGGGGTGCGGACGGCTCTCAAGGCCGGCCGTCCTGTCCAGGGGCTCGCCGACAGCTTTTTCAAGGATTACTTCCAGCCGATTGACGAAGAGACCTTCGCCGCACTTATGAACGCCTTCGGAAAAGATATGCCTGAGGACTTCCAGCCGGAGTATTTCAAACGGAAACTGGCTTCTTACGGAAGCATCGAGGCCTGGAGGGACGACCTTTTCGCCCGCACGCTGTTTACCGACAGGGCCAGGGTCTGCGCGCTGGATTCTCCGGAAGGGCTTTCCGGAGACCCCGCCCTGGAGATGTTCGATGCGTTCGATTCATGGTATACCCAATCGCTTCTTCCCGTTATCCGGGATGTGGCCAAAGAGCTCAAGCAGGCCAACCGCGAGTACATGAAGGCGCAGATGGAATTCGAACCTCAGAAGGAATTCTATCCCGACGCCAATCTCACGCTTCGCGTCGCATATGGCAAGGTAGCCGGCTACAGCCCTGCGGACGCCGTTCAGTACGCACCGGTTTCAACCCTCAAGGGCATCATGGAAAAGGATAATCCGGATGTGTTCGATTACGACGTGCCCCAGGCCCTCCGCGACATTTACGCAGCCGGAGGATGTGAAAACCAGCCGGTTTGCTTCCTTGCGACCAACCATACCTCCGGTGGCAATTCCGGAAGTCCCGTACTCGACGCCGACGGCAACCTTGTCGGCATAAACTTCGACCGCGTCTGGGAGGGAACCATGAGCGACCTGGTGTTCGACCCGGACTACTGCAGGAATATCTCCCTCGATATCCGGTATCTGCTTTTCGTGGTGGAGCGCATCGGCGGCGCCGCCTGGCTTCTGGATGAAATGGTCTTTACCTATTGAACATGAATAAGTATTTCCTCATATCTTTCCTTGCATTGGCCGTTTCCTGCACAGTCGTAGACGACAAGCCGCAAGCCTATCCTGGTTACGTTCGCAAGCCCCTTTCTTCGAGCATAACCCACGTCCAGCCCATGACGGGCATAGTCCTCTGGACCGATTCCGACAACGTCAAGAAGGGAGACATCCAATTGGAGTTCTCGTATATGCTTTATTCGGACGTATGCAAGGAAAAGGACGTTTTCGACTGGTCCGTGGTGGACAGGCTGCTCGACCAGGTTGCCTCAAGGGGGCATCAGGCGGTGCTTCGTTTCCGTTATACCTACGTCGGCAAGAAGTGCGCCGTGCCCGATTATATCAAGGCGCTTCCGGATTATGAAGAGACGGTAGGAAAGAGCGAGGGACGTACAACCTATTTCCCGGATTGGCGCTGCACTGAGCTTCAGCGGTTCCACAAGGAGTTCTACCGCCTTTTCGCGGAGCGATACGACCAGGATCCCCGCATAGCTTTCATCGAAACGGGATTCGGGTTGTGGGCCGAGTATCATATTTACGACGGGCCGTTCAAACTCGGCCGGACTTTCCCTTCCAAGGAGTTCCAGAAGGAGTTTACCCTGGCCATGAAGGAATGGTTCATCCATACGCCCTGGCTTATTTCAATCGATGCCGCAGACCGTAAGTACAGTCCTTTTTCCGCTGAACCCGAATTGCTTGACGTGCCGTTCGGAGTCTTTGACGATTCCTTCATGTGCGAGGAGCATGATTCATACAACAGAACCAATTGGCTGTTCTTCGGCAAGGACAGGTATGCCAAAGCTCCTGCCGGCGGCGAATTCAGTTACTACGAAGACTACGACCAGAAACATTGTCTGGATGCCGACGGCATATATGGACGGACTTTCGAAGATGAGGCTGCAAAGTATCATCTCACGTTCATCATAGGAAACGACCAGCCGCGCTATCAGCCATGGGAAAGGATAAACGAGGCGTCTAAGGCTATGGGGTACCGCTTTCAGGTCAAGGACTTCCTTGTCAAGAAAGGAAGCGGCGCAGCCGTTCTTGTGGCAAACGGGGGAGTGGCTCCTTTATATCACGATGCGTTTCTGGACGTCGACGGCGTACGGAGCGTCATCAACCTGCGCTCGCTTATGCCCGGAGATTCCCTTTGGGTGAGCATAGACAATCCTTCCATCGGCGACAGCCCCGTGCTCTCCGTGGCCTGCGACCGCCTGGTCCCGGGGCAGGAAATAGAATTCGAAGCCGACGTGACGGCTGCGTCCAAATGAGTCAGAACTACTGGCTGTCCGGCGCGACAATGCAATGAAGGGAGAACGGCCGTCCGTCGGAGCTGCGGCCTTCGATCCGGATGATGTAGGGGTAGTCATTCAAGTCGTTGTTGCAGAACTCGAATGTGCCTGCGCCTCCTTCCAGTTTGACCTCGGGTGACCACCATATGGTGTTGCGCCCGTCGTACGGTCTCTCTTCTCCCAGGTCGTAGCGTGGAGATTCAAAGTAGCGGGGGACCTGATACCCGAGCGGCACGAAGTAGAGCAGGGAAGGGTCGCGGAAGGTGCCGGTGCGCATGGCTCCGGGTTTGATGCTGATATGGACAACCCCTCCTTCGCCTCCATAAATCGGATCCGGCTGCGTAGAGACGATCAGGGAACGCAGATCTTCCAGGCGCAGCATGTCGTAGGCCCACCAGGCGGCCTCTGAGTCGTCTGCAATCAGCTTTACCAGACCGGTTTCGTCATCCATGCCCCCGGCTCCGAATGAATCGGACATTTCACCCATGCTGTCGGACATGGCAGGCCCGTATCTTTTCCACCTCCTGTTGCGGTTGTACATATTCTCTCCGTCATATTCGAACATGGCGTTCCTCGTGCTGAGGTATTCCACGAGCGTCAGGTCCTTGTATATCTCCAAATCCCTGCGGTAGCTTCGCCCGAAGGAGAGCACTTCGTCATCATACGAAGCTGTAACCACAGCGGCGCTCAGGGTGTCGCCCGGAGAGGTTTCATCGAGCACCGGCGCATTCATGACGGCGTCCGTTGCGAACCCGGGTGCAGGTTTGTAGAGATAAGGCTCTGCGGCAGGATCGCCGTTCCATCTCGGGAGGTAGCTTGCGCCCAGGCGTGAAGTGCCGATGCTTATGAGCATCTCCGTGTTTTCCTGGAAATCCAGGCTGTCGATGATGAATGAGTTGCCTTTGTCCACATCCACGGAATGGAACACGTTCATTTTGGGGATGGTGAAGTTGAACGTGAATTTCTTGGGCATCTTTGACGACAGCATGCGGGAGACACGCCCCCGGATTTCCTGTACCAGTTCCCGTTTGTAATTGAACCGGAATCTGGCGCCATTCTCCTCGTTTATCTTTTCCAGGTCGTAATATCGCCATCCCTGGATCATCATCAGGATATCCAGGGCGAAGTCCCTTTCCTGCTCCGGTATCCTGGGGTCGAAATAGTAAAACGGTTTGTTGATCCTGCCCTTGAGCTCGCTGCTGAGGCCCATATAGGAAATTATGCCATCGTTCTGCTGCCAGTCTCTGAGGGCGCCCCTCACCACGGACATTGAGCAGCTCCCGTCCAACGGCGATCCGTCCGGGTCGGTCAGGTAAACGTCTCCTCTGACAGGAGCCCTTGGGGCCGGGGGAAACGATTCCATGTCCACTTCGCATATGGGAGCATTGTCGTCACGTATGAAGAAAAGCCTTTCGGCCATGATCTGTCCATGTGAGTTCACAAGCAGGAAGTGATTGATGCCTGGGCGGAAGAAAGATTTCTCCATCATCAGTATGCCGGGCTTGCCGTTGAGGTCTATCTCTCCCAGCGGGCGCAGTTCGTCGGAGTCCCGTATCAGCAGGCTGGCAATGCCTCCTCCGAATCCGACAGCGTTGATGCAGTAAATGCTGTCCCGGACCTGCAACCGCAGGGTGGCCCCTTCTGACGATGGGGCCGGCAGGGGATGTATCTTGCCATTCGCATCCAGGATGCCGTAATTGCGGCCGCGCCTTGGCAGGAATGTGAAAGTGCCCATACCGTCGTGTACGGTGGATACCGGAATCCTTACAGCGTCTGAGTCGCTTACCAGGTAACCGGAAAAATCCATGCTCCTGCCGGCACCGTCTACGGCCTTGAAGCCTATTGCAGACTTGTAACCGGAGAAATAACGTCCGCCTTCTGGCCAGAAACTGATTTCTATCCTGTCCTGGGACGGATTGGACGTCTCTTTTGTCTGCCTGGTGTCTCCGATTATGCGTATCCTGTCGTTGAACAGGTATTCGTTGTCGTAGTTAAGCAGCCAGAGGGTATAGGCCCGGATGGTGTAGTCTCCGGTCTTAAGGTTATCCGGCAGTTCGATGCATCCCGGGAAACCGTCTCCGCTCCGCTTGATCTTTACCCTGACCACGGCTTCGCCGCTGTCGTTCAAGACTTCGGCGTACAGGAAATTACTGGGGGGAAGGCATGAATTACGTGAGGCATCCTGCACCCAGCCCTTGAACCATATCGATTCTCCGGCCGTGTAGCAGGTGCGGTCAAAGTGCAGATAAACCTTTTCCGGTGAGCACAGGGTCGAATAAAGATTGAAACGCAGACTGAGGGTGTCCAGAATCGAAATCTCGTCGGCCCTTGCAGCAAGTGTCGAAAACAACAGAAGCGCCAGCAGCGCGGTGGTGCGTAAGCGTCTCATCGGTTAAGAATGATCCAAATATACATTTTTTTCCATCATAATTGGATACAATTCACTATTTTTGTTGCGGACATCCGAAACTTGTTAGTCATGAAACAAAAGATCATCGTCATTCTGGCCGTGTCATTGCTATGCGCATCCTGCGGAACCCCTCTCGCCCTCAGAAGCTTTAAAGACCTCCCCGAAGACATCAGCGTGAAAACCATCGGCAATCGTGTGGCGGAGCAATTGCTCGCCTCTGATCCGCTGGATTATGGAAACAATCTTCCGGGGTATCAGGCGCCCTATAATTATGGACGAGGCAAAGAAATGAATTATTCGGTGGTAAGCCTTTGGGTTAACGCCATCGAGTTCGCCCGCCGCACCCGCAACAAGGAGTTGGAGAAGCGATTGATCGATTTTTTCGAGCCGTTCTATGGAGAGAGAAAGTCAAAATGCAATCGCGATAATCATGTGGATTTTTCCATCTTCGGAGCCATTCCCCTTGAGATCTATCTGATGAACGGTGACAAGCGGGCATTGGAAATGGGACTTCGATATGCCGATCATCAATGGGAAGACCCGACAGGGGAGCCCGGCAAGAAGGTGGGAGGCAATGGGAATTTCCCCATTGAGCGTCAGAGGGAATTCCTTGCAGACGGTTATTCACCCCAGACCCGCTTGTGGATTGATGATATGTATATGATTACAGTCCTCCAGGCCCAGGCTTACCGGGCCACAGGTGACCGCAAGTATATCGATCGGGCTGCCCGTGAGATGAAAATGTATATGGACACACTCCAGCGGGAAAACGGTCTGTTCTACCATGCCGCCGAGGCTCCCTTTTTCTGGGGAAGAGGAAATGGCTGGATGGCGGCAGGTCTGCCGATGCTCCTGAGCTATCTGCCTGAAGATAGCGAGTATCGTCCCGCGCTGAAGGAAGCTTATCTGAAAATGATGCCTACTCTCCTTGCGTATCAGCGCGAAAACGGCATGTGGGGGCAGGTTATTGATGATCCTGAGTTTTGGGATGAGACTTCCTGCACTGCCATGTTTGCCTATGCCTTTGTCGAAGGTGTGCGCCTGGGCCTGTTGGACGAAGCTGTTTACGGCCCTGCTGCCCGTAAGGCCTGGGTTTCCTTATGCGGGAAACTGGATGAACATGCCAACCTTGCGGATGTCTGCATAGGGACGGATCGCAGGAACAGCCGCGAGTGGTATATGGACCGTCCCCGCTCCAACGGTGACCCTCACGGGCAAATGGCCATGATGTGGATTTGCAGCGCGCTGTTGAAATAACTCACCGGACCGTTATTGTGTAATCCCGGAACATATTGGGCTCGATGCTTACTCCCAGTGGTTTGCCGCTGGCGACTTCAACGTTCCTGATGTTGACTGCACCCTTTGCGATATTGGGATAAAGGCACTCCTCGTTGGAATCGCGCTTGAATTTTCCGAAAATCATGGGACCATTGTAGTCCTTGTCGCTGACTCGGCTGTCGTCGATGACAAGATCCTCGATGTCAATCCTTTCCGGCAGGTAACAGGTGTAGCCGAAGTCGTGCTTCCCGGTATTCGATCCTCTCAGCAGGGAAACGCTTTTTGCCCCTTCCGGAACGATGAGCTTGCAGTTCCGGACGATGACCTCCCCCTCCCAGGAACTGCCGTAATCGTCCCTGAGGGCGATGAGGGACTTGCGATGGATGATGCAGCCATCGATCTGCAGGCGTCCGAAACCGACGACATTGACTCCCGTATGCCCGAGTTCGCAGCCCGTAAGGGTAACGTTACGTACCCCCTGATGTGCATCGAAGCGGGAAAAAACACAGTGGTCCAGGGTGAGGGACTTGCAGAAGTTGGAAACGAAGACTCCCCAGTAATGAGTGTCGTTTATATCGGTGGTCTGAGTGCAGTTCTCCCATTTGATATTGGCGCAGCCATGGGCCGAGATGTCATATGATCCCATACTGACGCCCACTCCGGCCGATCCCATGGTCTTGTATGTCTTGTGTGCTGTAAAAAGGCAGCCGCTGATTACTATGTCGGCAGCCGTGTCCAAGGACAAGAAGCCGTCGTACGGGGCGCCGTGGTCGAGCTCTCCTTCGATATAATGGGACAGGCCCTCAATCCTGACGTTGGACCTTTCGACGGCTATTCCGCGGCCGTAGTAGGTGTACTTGGAAGGAGCCTGGTTGGCGATGGTGGTGAAAACGCCGCCCTTGACGGTCAGGGGTTTATCATCAATGGGGCGGGCTGTCATTCGGGTAATCTCGTCGTAATCCCAGACCAGCGCCGTGGAGGGGTCAATGTTCCCTTCTCGATCGGCAATGAAGAATTCCTTCTGGCTTACCCCGCTGTTCTGGTTCGCGCCGAGTCGGATATACACTTTATGATTGTCGTTGGCCACCTCCACAAGGCATCGGCCGGGAAGGGACCTGCCGATGCTGGGCTGGTCCCGCTTCAGGCTTCCAATTCCATCGATGGCAAAGGGCTCGAGAGTGGATTCGATCCGGAAGATATAATCCTCGCGGTCCTCGACGGCGACATGGCTGTCGTCGATAATGAATCTGGCGGTACCGAAGTCGACATCCGTGCGTACTACGGCGGTCCCTTTCGCGTTGCCTATGTAGTAGGTCTTTCCGTCGGTGGCCCTCACCGGGAGTCCTTTTTCATTGGCGGCCGCGTGCGTGGCGATGATTGCGGGAAAGTCGTCGGTGACGCCGTCGCCCTTTGCCCCGAACTGCTCATACGTAAGATACTTCGGTGAAGCGCACGCTAACGCGATCAGTTGGCATCCGGCCAGAAGCAGAAACTTATGCATAATGAGTTAGAATTCTACAATTGCGACTGAATTGTTGCATAATCTGACATTCACGCTTCCGTCTTCAGCAGGGAAGAGGGGAATCTCTGTATAATTATGCCGATCGTCGGTAAGGTGGCAGAATACTGCCTCTCCCGGAGTGTATCCCTTGACCGAGACGTTGACAGTCGCGATATTGCAGGTGTTGTTGTCTCCGTTGTAGCGGACGAGCATAAGAGTGGTTTTGCCATCCTTCACGGATGCTACAGCATAAATGTCCCCCTCGCCGCCTTCCAGGATGCAATCGCACTGATCCCCGCGGAGTTTGCTCCAGGCGTAGAAAGTATAATACGTGGGCATATGTTTCCGTGTCTGGGGATCGTAGAAACCGCAGAAGGAATCCACGTTCACGCGGAAATCATAATACATCAGCATATCCACCGGGGCGTCCTGCATCGCGCACATAACGGCTCCTACGAAGGCGGCGCCCTTGTTGTTCATGCGGGTTTCAAAGTTGTAGTATTCATGTGAAGAATCGGCCCCCTTCTTTTTCAACTGCCAGTAATTCCACTCGGTCAGGAAAAGTTCGGCATCTTCATACCCGTATTTCTTCATCCAGTCCCTGATCATAGAGGCTTCCTTCACATAGAAAGCGGGTTCTACGTCGTATTTATGCCATGTGATGAAGTCGATGGGGACATCGTGAGCACGCATGTATTCGAAGAACTGCGGGAAATAGAGATAAGTCTTGTCTCTTCTCAGTATCCTGCAATATGAGGGGCCGCCTATCTTCAGGTCCGGAAAACGCTTTTTCAGATGCTTCGCCGTCACGGCGTAGAGCTTATGGAACTCTTCCAGAGGGCCGCCCCAGGTACGGGGATTGGTCTTCCATCGGTCTGAATCCTGGTCCAGATCGGCCTCGTTCCATATTTCCCAGTAAAGGATATTGTGATGGAAGCCGTTTGCCCAGCCCTCGTTGTAGTGCATGATTACGTGCTCGCAGATCCGTGCCCATTTTTTGTAATCTTTGGGCGGATAGATGTGGTATTTTGTAGCAGTTTGGCATTCTATGGTCTGGCCAAGCCTGTACATCACCTTGGCGCCGGAATCCAGCAGCGTCTTGATATAGGCATCGGTTTCGCGGAAATCATAAGAAGACTCTTTTTCGGGATCCTTGTCGAAATCCGGGAAAACGTCGGAAATATCAATAAGGTGATGGCCGTAATAATCACCGTCGGGAGAATCGTGGGTGCGGCTGAACGGGATATTCAATATGCGGAAATCCTCCATCTGTTGCGGATCATCGCCGACGTTGGGTCCGTTATTTACGGCGTTCATGGGCTTGATGGGCCCTTTGATTACCGAAGGGTCGACTGTGGCTCTGACCGACAGGGAAGAGATATCCGGATGTACTTTCTGGGCCTGGACCTGCCACGCACAGACCGTCAGGGCAAGGATGACGGGCAACAATTTGTGGGTGCGCATACTATCTGATGCCGTATCTTCGCAGGATCCTGAGTATTGGTTTCTCGATGGAGCGTTCCCATACGGAGTAGCCGTTGTCGTTGGGGTGAACGCCGTCGGCAGTCGAGGATTCTCCATTATGGAGAGCGGCATCAGGTACGATGAAATAAACATCCTTATACTTCTTGCGGGCAATCTTCACCAGGCTGTCAGCCACTGCACGGCGCTCCGTAAATGTCTTTTGGGCCTCGGTATTGAAGTTCTCCTTTTCCCAGTATATCGTCTGCTGCACGATGATGGGCTTGCCCGGATGGGCTGAAACCATCCTGTCGATGAATGGGAGCAGGCGCTCTCTGATTGTCTTTGCGTCCGGATTGGAGAAGGGGTCGAAGACGTAAGCGTCCGCCTCGATATCCTCCAGAACATCCGCGAAGTAGGGCTGCATCTTGCAATGGCCGCTGAATCCGAGCGGGATAATCTGCATGCCGGTGCGGCGCATAAACTGTACCGGATAACTCATTCCGGCGCGACCGCAGCTGATCCCGTGCGTAAAACTGCTGCCGTGGAAGACGATCTTGTGGCGGAAAGGAGACTCCATCGCTTCGATAGTCGCACCTTGGGGAACGCGGATTTTGCAGGAATAGACTTCGGCGTTGATAGGAAGGTACAGGATACACTCCTTCATCGAGCCGTCCATGTGTTGGACGATGTTCCGGACCAGGGAAGGGTCATCGTGATTGACGGCAAAATCGTTCATTCCGGCCCAGGTCCAGCGGCCGTCTTTCATGATATAGAGGTCGACGCCACGGTACGCCCTGTAGCTGGAAGTGCTTCTTTCCCCGAATTCCATGGAAACGCCGATGTCCGTTGCATTTGTCCGGAAGAGGACGGCAAGTCCGGCCGGTTGGCGGCACATCTTGTTTTCCGCTTTGTCGAATCCTTTGTAACGCACCGTGTCGATACGGTCATAAGGATTGGGGGTGTCGAATGCCTTGCCTATCAGCGTGAGACTGGAAGCTTCCACACCGTCGTTCCAGGGAATACCCTGGGCCTGTACGCCTGCTGCAACGAGCAGTAAAACGAGAGCAAAGAGTAGCTTTTTCATTGGATCTATCATATGCAAGCAAATATAGTAAAAAAATGCTGTCTATGGAATCCTTCCTCGGCACAACTCCGCGCCGGGTCCTTTGGACTCTGCCAGCAGCAGTTTGGTCCGTGGAAGAGGGAGAGGCTGATGCCTACTCCCTGGCTGGCTTGGCGCTGTGGGCGAGCTGACGCAATCGCAGCGCCACGGCCGTTGGCCGCACGTCTTTCAATCGGCAATCTTCTGCTGTCGGCACCAGACCTTCATCACAAGGCGGTGGGGGAGAATCTTGACGAGGAGAATCTGCATCCTTGCGATGAAGCCGAAAGTACTGATGTCGCGCCCTTTCAGGAGGTCTCGCCAACCGCGGTTTACCACGTCCACGGGATCGTACATCGCGTTGAAATACGTGATTCGGTCTTTCTCCGTCCGGTTGTTTGCCACGTCAAAGAATTCTGTCTTTGTCCAGTATGGGCAGAGGGCCGTGACTGTGATACCCTTCGGCCTGAGTTCTTTCCAGAGGCCACGGCTGAAATTCAGCACGAACGCTTTGGAGGCGGCGTACTCCGTGATGTACGGGACCGGCTGGAAGGCTGCCACGGAAGCGATGTTGAGCACCCGGCTACCAGCCTTCATGTACGGAAGGCAGATGTAGCACATGTCCATCAGGGCGGAGCAGTTGAGCGCCAGCATACTGTCGGCAGTATTGCGGGGGACGTCTTCGACCGCCTGGAACTTGCCGAATCCGGCAGCATTCACCAGCAGGACAATCTCGG